>NZ_JAFNPI010000017.1:0-79304 GCF_026535955.1 Snodgrassella sp. B3837 | reverse complement strand
GAAGAGGAAATAGATTGCTTGCCTGCTGTTGCTGTAGTCAAATTCTGTGTAGTTACGTGTGCCGTACGTCTCGGTTAGATAATTTGATTTGAAATCATAAATATCTGAAACTAAGTATGATACAAAATATCTTAACAATAATTTTGACCAAAAGATTTATTAAATAATAAATTATTAAAAACTGAGCATTTCAAGAACTTAAGAATTTTTCATTGAAAATTGATATCGGTTGTATATTAAGAATTTTGACTAAAATACCCATCTTGTGGATAAAGCTTAAAACCTGAATCTTTTTCTTTCAATATTTCTCTTTCTGCTATAAGACAAGTATGATAAGTTTTCGAAAAAATGATATTCAGTTGAGTTTTAGCTTATTTTTACTGGGCAGCGATAGCAGGTGCAATTATTTTTCGTTTGAGAGAAATATTCGGTACACTTGGAGCTGTAATTGTAATAGGTTATACGATGATAGGTTTGATGATTGTAACCCATGAGACTGTGGGACAGGCAAATATGCAGTTAATTCAGCATATTTTTGGATCTGTACCTGAAAAAGTTTCATTAATCGGGGTACGTAGCAGCGATTTAATAGAAAATATACATAAAGAGGTGGTAGAGAAACTGGCCGCTTTGGATTATGGCCATGGTGTACTGATTTTGACAGATATATTTGGAGCTACGCCGTGCAATTTGGTACGCCGGCTGATTCAGCGAGAAGATGTTATTTTACTTACTGGTTTGAATGCTCCTATGTTAATCAAAGCACTGCAAAATTTTACTAAAGCAGAAGATGTGCATAAATTTGCTGATGATGTTAAAGCAGCTGCTATCGCCGGTATTATGACTATATCTAATCAGGATGAGCCCTAACATGATAAAAAAGGAAATTGAAATTGTTAATAAGCTAGGTTTGCATGCACGAGCTTCGAATAGATTTACTCAGGTGGCCAGTAGTTTTCAGTGTGAAGTGTGGGTAACACGGAAAAGCCGGCGAGTGAATGGTAAAAGTATTATGGGTCTGATGATGCTAGCTGCCGCGCAGGGTAGTGTTATTGAGCTGGAAACAGATGGAGTAGATGAAAATCAGGCGATGCAGGCATTAGTTGAACTGATTAACAATTATTTTGGTGAAGACGAATAATGTGTATAGTGCTGCATGGTGTGGCAGTAGGAACCGGAGTAGCTATTGGACGGGCTCATTTAGTCGTACGTGGGATGGACGATGTCCCTCATCGCGATTTATCCATAGAAGAAATTCCAGCAGAAATTGCCCGCTATGAGCAGGCTATTAAAACGACACGCCGTCAGTTAGAACAGCTACGCACCGATATTCCTCAAAATGCACCTTCGGAACTAGGCGCGTTTATTTCTTTGCATCTGATGCTGCTTGGAGATGTCAGTCTGTCTCGAGAGCCTGTTGATATTATTAAAGAAAAGTGTATTAATGCTGAATGGGCTTTAAAGTTACAAACAGATAAGTTAGCTGAACAGTTTGATGCAATTGAAGATAATTATCTGCGCGCGCGTAAACAAGATATGTTGCAGGTGGTTGAGCGTATTTTTAAAAATCTGATTGGAATATCTACAGAAGTTGTAACTGAAGCCGAGGACTTTGAAGAAGATACGATTCTGGTTGCACATGATTTATCACCGGCAGATACCGTCTTTTTTAAAGACAGCCGTATTGCTGCTTTTGTTACAGATGCTGGTGGTCCAACTAGTCACACAGCTATTTTGGGGCGTAGTCTAGATATTCCATCAGTAATTGCGCTTGGATATGCCCGTGAGTTAATTAATGAAGATGAATTGATAATAGTTGACGGTTCTATGGGCGTAGTCATTATTGCGCCTGATGATGTTATTTTAAAAGAATATCGTCGGCGTTTACGCGAATTTCGTAGTCTAAAACGGCAATTAAATAAACTAAAAAATACGGCGGCAACAACCCTAGATGGCATCAATATAGAGCTTTTAGGCAATATTGAAAGTGTTAATGATATTAAATCATTAAATAATCTGGGTGTAGATGGTATCGGGCTGTACCGCAGTGAATTTTTTTACCTAAATCGGGATGCATTACCGACAGAAGAAGAGCTATATACAGAATATGCTGATGTGGTAAAAAGGCTGAAAGGTAAACCATTAACTATACGCACTATTGATTTGGGTGTTGATAAAAATCCGCGTTGGTTTGGACCCAGTCATACGATGAATCCAGCCCTAGGTCTGACTGGAATTCGATTATGTTTGGCAGAACCTGTGATGTTTCGTACTCAGATGAGGGCTATTATGAGAGCTGCTGTTCTCGGTCCTGTACGCATGATGTGGCCAATGATTTCGTCAGTCACTGAAATTCAACAATGCCTAACTCATCTGAATACTGCTAAACAGCAGTTAAATGACCGTTTTCAAAAGTTTGATGAAAAAATTCAGGTCGGCGCCATGATAGAAATACCATCAGCTGCTTTAACTGTGAATTCTATTCTGAAACTGATTGATTTTGTGTCTGTGGGTACCAATGATTTGATTCAGTATACATTGGCTGCTGATCGTAATGATGAAAGTGTTAGTTATTTATATCAGCCTGGTCATCCTGCAGTGCTTAAGCTGCTATTACATGTTATTCGTACTGCTGTACGGTTAAATAAACCAGTGTCGATTTGCGGAGAAATGGCCGGAGATGCCCAGTATACGCGTCTGCTTATGGCGATGGGATTACGTCGTTTTTCGATGAATGCGAATAACATTCTAGCAGTAAAAAATCAGATTATTCAAAGTGATTTGTTAATGCTAGAAAATGAGGTGCAGAAAATTCTGCGCAATGATGATCCTGATAAGGCATTAAAATTGCTAAAAAAATTTAATTCTTCACATGAATTGGCTGATTCTGTGGAATAAAACAAATTCTTTTGTTTGACTTAGCATAGATTAACTGCGTTTAATGCTCGGATTAATATAATTATTTTATCAATATTGTTGTTGCCTGACAGTCAGTATTGAGTAAGTAGTGTTTTCCCGCAAATTGTCCACCGATATTCTCTCCCTTGGTATCGGTGGTTTTTTTTAGATAAATATATGTTATGTGAATATATTATTTAAATTGATTGATTACATAGTATGTTTTCAATATTGAAGAGTTGAAGGAGTCTACTATCTTACTAAAGTAATTAATTGCAAGTTGGTGTCTGGAGTAAGCTGTTATAATAGCGGTCTATTTTTATACAATAAATTGATGATTCATGATGCAAGAACAATACTGTCCTGAGAAGATTGAACCCGCAGCGCAGGCACGCTGGCAGGAATACCGCTTATTTAACGCTGAAGATTTTAGTCCTAAACCTAAATATTATTGTCTGTCGATGTTCCCTTATCCTTCTGGTAAGTTACATATGGGACATGTGCGTAACTACACAATTGGTGATGTATTGAGCCGTTATCGTCTGCTTAATGGTTTTAATGTTATGCAGCCGATGGGGTGGGATGCATTTGGCTTGCCGGCTGAAAATGCAGCAATGAAGCATCAAGTGGCGCCCGCTCAATGGACGTATGACAATATTGCTTATATGAAAAAACAGTTGCAAAGTCTGGGCTTTGCGATTGACTGGGGTCGGGAAATTGCGACATGTACACCAGAGTATTATCGCTGGGAACAATGGCTGTTTGTGCGTTTGTTTCAAAAAGGCATTATTTATAAGAAAAACGGTACGGTTAACTGGGATCCGGTAGATCAGACTGTATTGGCTAATGAACAAGTAGTAGATGGACGTGGTTGGCGTTCTGGTGCGATTGTGGAAAAACGCGAAATACCGATGTACTACTTTAAAATTACGGATTATGCTGAAGAGCTGCTTAATGGGCTGGATACACTGGATCATTGGCCTGAGCAGGTTAAAACCATGCAACGCAATTGGATTGGTAAGTCGCGTGGTATGCAGGTTCGGTTTGCTCTATCTGATGACAGTAAGGCCGGTTTGAGCGGTGAGTATGCTGACTATGTGCAGGTCTACACTACACGTCCAGATACGCTGATGGGTGCAACTTACATTGCGGTAGCAGCAGAACATCCTCTAGCCACTGCTGCAGCTATTGATAATCCAGATTTACAGCAGTTTATTGCTGAGTGTAAGGCTGGTTCAGTTGCAGAAGCTGATATGGCTACGATGGAAAAGAAAGGTATGCCGACAGGTCGGTTTGCTGTTAATCCTCTGAACGGTGATGTACTGCCGGTGTGGGTAGCTAATTATGTGCTATGGGGTTACGGTGATGGTGCTGTGATGGCAGTTCCGGCTCATGATGAGCGTGATTTTGAATTTGCCACTAAGTATCGCTTGCCGATTAAGCAGGTAATTGCTTCTACTCAGGCTGATGATGAATTCAATACGCAAGCTTGGCAGGAATGGTATGGTCGTAAGGAGCAGACGCAATGTATTAACAGTGGTGAATTGGACGGCTTAGATTTTCAGGCAGCGTTTGAACGTATAGGTGAAATTTTGCAGGCGAAAAATGCTGGTGCACCGAAAACGCAATACCGTCTGCGCGACTGGGGTATTTCTCGCCAGCGTTACTGGGGCTGTCCGATTCCGGTTATTCATTGTGATGATTGTGGTGATGTTACGGTGCCGGAAGATCAGCTGCCTGTAGTATTACCAGAAAATGTTGTCCCTGATGGTGCTGGATCACCTTTGACCAGAATGCCGGAATTTTATGAAACCAATTGTCCGTGCTGTGGAAAGCCTGCTCGCCGCGAGACCGATACAATGGATACGTTTGTTGAATCCAGCTGGTATGCGATACGCTATGCTTCACCGCAATGTGATACGGCTATGGTGGATAAAGAGGCTGCTAATTACTGGTTGAATGCTGACCAGTATATTGGTGGGATTGAACATGCAATTTTGCACTTGTTATATGCGCGCTTCTTTACTAAATTAATGCGTGATGAAGGGTTGTTAAATGTAGATGAACCATTTGAACGTCTACTTACTCAGGGTATGGTAGTTTGTGAAACCTATTACCGTGAGGGTGCGAATGGTAGTAAAGAATGGATTGCACCACAAGATGTGGACTTGAAGCGTGATGATAAGGGTAGACCACTGGAGGCAACTTTAAAAGCAGATGGCAAACCTGTTTGTATTGGCGGCATTGAGAAAATGTCTAAATCTAAAAATAACGGTGTCGATCCCCAAGAGCTGATCGACCGTTATGGAGCAGATACAGCGCGTTTGTTTATGATGTTTGCTGCACCACCAGAACAATCGCTGGAATGGTCTGATGCTGGTGTAGATGGTGCACACCGCTTCCTACGGCGTTTATGGCGTACGGTGTATGAGTACTTGCAGCAAGGTACCAGTGTAAAGGCATTTTCAGGTAGTCAGGATGGGTTGTCCGCTGAACTGAAAGCATTGCGTCTAAAATTACACACCACGATAGCCAAGGTAACCGATGACTATGGCCGTCGCCAGCAGTTCAATACTGCTATTGCTGCAGTGATGGAACTGCTTAATCAATATGATCGTACCGATTGCAGTTCAGAGCTAGGACGTACAGTAGCTCAAGAGGTGTTGGAATCCGTGTTGCGCCTGCTGTGGCCGATTGTGCCTCATGTATGTGAAATATTGTGGAATGAGGTGTCTACGCAGAAAACGCTGTGGGAAGCAGCATGGCCGCGTGTGGATGAAGCTGCACTGGTACAAGACGAAATAACCTTAATGGTGCAGGTAAATGGTAAGCTGCGTGGACAGATTACCGTTGCAGCTGATATCAGTAATGATGCAGCACAGGCCGCGGCATTGGCTGAGCCATCTGTACAGCGTTTTGTTGAAGGAAGAACGCCGAAAAAAGTAATTGTTGTGCCAAAACGTTTGGTTAATATCGTCGTCTGAATTTTGCAAGGGCTAAAAAAAAGACATGTTTTAACATGTCTTTTTTGTTTATATTTGTCTGATTTGAGTATGAACAGTCAGTAATCAGATTATCCGTGTTCTTTAAAACTTATGGCAGGGTGTAGGCAATTAATGTATCACCCATTTTTGTACCAAATGAACCATGACCTCCGGCCATTTGTACAACGTATTGTTTGCCATTAACAGCATAGGTCATAGGTGTTGCTTGACCACCTGCTGGTAAGCGTGCCTGCCATAATAATTGACCATTACTAGTGTCGAAGGCACGTAGATAATCATCTTGTGTGGCACTGACAAACATTACATTACCTGCAGTAGATATTGAACCGCCAAGCCCTGGTACACCGATTTTCATCGGAGGTAGTTCAAACAGTTTCGGTAGGCTATCGCGTATTGTTCCGATACGTTTTTTCCAGACTACTTTATTAGTTTGTAAATCTACGCCGCTAACAAATCCCCAGGCTGGTTGTTTGCAGGGTAAGCCAATCGGAGATAGGAAAGGATTGATCTCTACTCCATAAGGTACCCCATACATGGGTTGCATACCGTTTTCTGTGCCTGCACCTTGTTCTTGCTGTGCTCTGTTTGGATTGGTTGGTATCAGGCGAGAAATGAAAGGTAGTTCAATCGGATTCATTAGTGCAATCTGACGATCTTGATTCACAGATATACCACCCCATTCAAACACACCTAGATTTCCGGGAAATACGAGCGTGCCATTTTCAGAAGGTGGCGTATAAATGCCATCATAATTTAGACGTTTAAATTGAATTCGGCAGACAAGCTGATCGAACATGGTTGCACCCCACATATCCTTATCTGTGAGTTTGCCCTGTGGTGTCAGGCTTAGTGCTGAGAATGGCTGAGTAGCTGCATAGTGCTCGCCTTTAGTCGGATTGCCACGTTTTATGGTTTGTGGTACTGATTTTTCGGTAATGGGAACAATGGGTTGTCCAGTTTCGCGATTAAGCACAAAAATATTACCAGTTTTAGTCAAAATATAAATGGCTGGTGCTCGTTTTCCTGAAGGTAGTGTTACATCCATTAATGATGGTTGAGCCGGCACATCCATATCCCATAAATCGTGATGAGTGGTCTGAAAATGCCAAATAAGTTTTCCGGTGGAGGCATTTAGTGCCACGATGGAATTAGCATACCGTTCTTTGAGTTTATCTCGATTTCCTCCCCAGATATCTGGTGTACCTACTCCAGTAGGTATATAAACAATATTCCTTTGCTGGTCATAGACTAAAGGTGCCCATGCATTGGGAGAATTATGCACAAAAGTAGTATTTTCACCCGGCATGGCATTCGGATTTTGTGCACCAGTATCAAATATCCATTTCAGATGGCCATTGTTGGCATCATAACCACGGATGACACCAGAGGGCTCTTTTGTGGAGAGATTATCAGTAACAGACCCACCAATGATAATAGTGCTGGGTGTCACTACCGGCGGTGAAGTAGGATTGTAGCCACCTAAATATGCATAAGGCATTTTGGCTTGAAGGTTGATTTCGCCGTTATTGCCAAAGTCCTGACATTTTTGTCCATTGTCGGCATTAACTGCAATTAATCGTCCATCATTAACCGGCAAAAGGACTTTTCGTGGACATAAAGTAGAAGGAGTGGTTTCATTTTGCTTAGCTTTGGTCGCGTCGTAATAGCTGACACCACGGCAAGTAAGATGTTGAAAGGTTTTATTGCTGCGTAACTTTGGATCAAAACGCCAAAGTTTTTTACCTGTTGTGGCATCGAGGGCATCCAAAAACTGATGTGGTGTACAAATGAATAGCTTGTTACCGATTTTAATTGGTGTCAGCTCATTAGTTGTTTCTGCTGAGTCGTTATTAGTTTTGAAATCACCGGTGTGATAGGTCCAGGCTACTTTAAGCTGATTAACGTTATTGGTATTGATTTGAGTTAAAGGGGAATAGCGTGTGCCGCCTTGTGTACGGCCATAGGCGGGCCAGTCTTCTGCTGCTACGCCATTTGGGTCTACTGCAGGTTCTGGCTGGGCACGCGAAATGGTACCGTTGATTTCTTGTGGGTCATGATTAATGCTGTAAAGCATGATACCCAGAATAACTATCAATCCAATGGCAATGGCAGCTTGGCCACTGCGTTTGGTAGCTAATTGGCGTGTTGGCCATGGTAACAGTAGCCACAGACCTAGTAAAAACAGAATGTCAAAACGTGGTGCCAGTGCCCAAAAGTCTGTACCGGATTCCGATAATCCCCAATCAAGTGTGGCAATGAGGATTATCGCGAACCACCACAGGCTATTGCTGCAATTACGCTGATATAGAACGGTGAACAAACCAAGTGCGATTGCTAGGATTGCATAATAAGCGGAACCGCCCAGACTAATTAACCAGATTCCTCCTATAAGCAAATAAAGAGTAGCTAGCCATAATATGATCGATGTGATGATTTTGGCGACGGAACGCTTTGATTTATGTGTGTTCATTATGCCTCTGTATGTTGTTTTAATAAAATTCTTATGGTTAATAAAAGTCATTATAGTCAGCAATAATAATTATGCAAATGACTATCTTTATGAATATTAAATAATTAATATTCAAGATTTTATATACTATTCATCTAAAAATTATTGTCTTAGGGATTCAAAAGCTAATTTAGCAGATTTATTGATAATAAATTATATTATTGACGATGGTGTATAAAAGTTAATTCTTTTTTCAAAAATCTGGTTGATCATGATTCAGAACAGATTCTTTCAGTAGTATTAATTATCGCTAGGGCGCTACAATAATATTTTTTTATGTGAAAATTCTTGATTTTGTTTTTATCTGATGCCATCGCACAGATTCGATACGAATAGATGTAGTTTTGTTAATATAAATATTTCAAAAATTCAAAGTTTTTGATAAAAATGGTTGGTTAATGCTGAAGTTATCTGGTTGGCTTAATTCACTATTAATTATAATAAGACAAAAACTAAGAGAAAACATTTGAATAAACATTGAATAAAAAGCAGCAAAAAATTGAATGGTTAATTATTTTTTAAATAAGCTGATAAATTATTCGATTGATAAATTATTTAATAAATGAACTTTTCTTAAGATAAAAAATTCTTCCGTATATTCTTTGCTTTTTATTGGGAAGTTTGAAAGTAATATATTTTATATATGTTAATGGCATATATAAAATATTACTGGCGTAAGCTTAGCAATAAATCACGGAATACATTTGGATCCTTGATGAAGGTGATTTCGCCAACTTGCGGAAAATGATAATCAAGCAGGCGTGAAACCCAGAAACGGATACATGCTGCCCGTTGTGCAATCGGGAAATAATCTTTTTCATCAGTGGTTAGTGTTCGTATGCTTTCATATCCACGGAAAAAAGCTTGCTGGAGATTCTGATCAAGATGATTGTCTGCTCGTCGAGCCCAATCGTTTACTGCAATAGCAAGGTCGTACATGAAGTTGCCATTACATGCATAATAGAAATCAATAAATCCGGCTACCTGCTCCCCGTCCAACAAAACATTATCACGGAATAGATCGGCATGGATAATGCCTTCTGGTAAATCCGCACGATTATGAGTATCAAAAAAAGCAATTTCTTCTAGCAATAGATGCTTATCTTCTTCATTTAGAAACGGTAAGAGCCGATTGCTGGCTTCGTGCCACCAGCTTATGTAGCGTGGATTAGGCATTGTTTGTGGAAATTCAGTTCCGGCCAAATGCATTTTCGCCAGCATGGCTCCTGTATGGAAGCATTGCTGTTCGGAAGGGCTACTGGTGTCTTTGCCAGACAAGCAAGTAACCAAACAGGCTGGCTTGCTTGCAAGCGTACTATCCAACCGGCCGTCTATTCGGGCAATGGGAGCAGGACAAGCAACATCATGAGCACTGAGATGCTGGGTAAGATCCAGAAAAAAAGGCAGTTCAGCTTGTGTCATGGCTTCAAATACTGTTAATACATAACGTCCCTGTGTGGTGGTAACGAAGTAATTACTGTTGGTTACCCCTTGAGCGATACCTTGCAAACCAATAAATCGACCCAAGTGATAATCGCGCAGAAACGTGCGCATTTCATCATCGCTGACACTGGTATAAACAGACATAGATATCACCAATCAAACAGGATAAAGACATTATTAAAAGCTGAAACAGAAAATAGAAGTGATTTCAGCAAAACGTGTGCATGATAACAAAAAAATCTTGTATTCAGTCAGCAAAACAGGACTAATACAGTGGTTATTATGCTTTTAACATATAATAAAAAGGAATAAATGAATGCATAAGGGCTATTTCACAAGCTTCGAAGATTTACGTATCCTTGATAAGCACTATGTATTAAACGCTGGCTGAAGGTTTGCCAGTTCAGGAGTATAAAATGAATTTATCCGTGCTTGCGAACACGATAGTGTTCGCATTGTTATTATGGGTGCTTGGTCGAACGCAGTTTTTCAAATGGAGTCTTTCCAGAAAAGTATTGCTGGGTATGATTCTGGGTATTTTATTCGGACTGGGGCTACAGCTTGTATACGGCACAGCCAGTCCAGCTGTTGATGTTTCATTGCAGTGGATTAATGTAATTGGTAATGGTTATGTTCAGCTTTTACAGATGATAGTGATGCCGCTAGTATTTGCTTCTATTCTGAGTGCGGTAGCGCGTTTACATAATGTCACACAGCTGGGCAAAATCAGCCTGATGACGATAGGTGTATTGTTGCTGACTACGGCTATTGCGGCCCTAATAGGAACTCTTCTTACCAGCTTGTTTGGATTGACTGCAAACGGCTTGATTCAGGGTGAGGCTGAAACTGCACGTTATATTGCAATTCAAACAAATTATGTTGGAAAGGTAGCCGATTTAACCGTACCACAACTGCTTCTTTCATTTATTCCGAAAAATCCCTTTGCTGATTTAACTGGAGCAAATCCAACATCTATTATCAGTGTTGTGATTTTTGCTGCATTTTTAGGTATAGCGGCATTGAAACTTTTGAAAGATGATGCCGCTAAAGGTGAAAGGGTATTGCTGGCTATAGATACGTTGCAAAGTTGGATTATGAAGCTGGTTCGGATCGTCATGTTATTAACTCCCTATGGAGTGCTGGCGTTAATGACAAAAGTAGTGGCCGCTTCCAATTTACAAGATATCATCAAGCTTGGGGCTTTTGTACTGGTGTCTTATTTGGGATTGGCATTAATGTTTATGGTACATGGTTTGTTGCTAGGGGTTTCTGGTATCAATCCAAGAAAATATCTACAGAAGGTTTGGCCGGTGCTGACATTTGCCTTTACTAGCCGCTCCAGTGCTGCTTCTATTCCACTAAATGTCGAGGCACAGACACAACGCCTAGGTGTGCCAAAGTCGATTGCTGGTTTCGCTGCTTCTTTTGGTGCAACCATCGGGCAGAATGGCTGTGCTGGCTTGTATCCAGCCATGCTGGCTACTATGGTTGCACCAACAGTAGGAATTAATCCGCTTGGCCCTTGGTGGATAGCTTCCCTAGTTGGAATAGTAACCATCAGCTCAGTTGGGGTAGCAGGGGTGGGTGGTGGTGCGACTTTTGCTGCTTTGATTGTATTACCGGCAATGGGCTTGCCGATTACATTAGTTGCGTTACTAATTTCGGTGGAACCTTTAATTGATATGGGCCGCACGGCATTAAATGTTAGTGGCGCCATGACCGCCGGTACCTTAACCAGCCAGTGGCTACACCAAACGGATCAAGCCATACTAAATAGTAGCGAACATGATGAGCTTACACCATAATCGTTTTGAGTGAACTAAAACTACGTTGAATTTCAGCCAGTCTTTTAATACGGACTGGCTGAATTTATATTGATGCTCTCGCATTGATCTGAACAGATTGCGATTATGAATGCATTCAGAAAAAAACAGGTTAATTATATATAAATCAACCTGTTATGAATACAGCACAAGTAAATATTATCCAACTTGCTACTGAATATTTATCTGCTGTGTAGAACAATTTGCAACATGCGCCGGATGGGTTCTGCGGCACCCCATAAAAGCTGGTCGCCAACGGTAAATGCACTAATGTAATCACCGCCCATACCCATTTTGCGAATACGTCCGACAGGTACAGTTAATGTGCCGGTAACAGCCGCAGGTGTCAGCTCGTGCATGGAGGCATTTTTTTCATTCGGCACGACTTTTACCCAGTCATTAGCTGACGCCAAAATATGTTCAATTTCAGAGACCGGTAAATCCTGTTTCAGTTTTATAGTTAGTGCCTGACTGTGGCAGCGCATGGCACCCACACGTACGCACAATCCATCAATTACCAGTGGTTGGGTACTACGACCTAAAATCTTATTGGTTTCCACGGCACCTTTCCACTCTTCCTTTGACTGGCCATTACCCAGATCGGCATCAATCCATGGAATCAGGCTTCCGGCCAACGGTACGCCAAATTGTGTCTGCGGATAAGCATCGCTGCGCAGAAAATCGGCTACTTTGCGGTCGATGGACAGAATAGCACTGGCCGGATCGGCTAGTTCGGTACTAACCTGTGATTCAATTGCACCCATGGCACTGATCAGCTCGCGCATATTTTGAGCACCAGCTCCGGAAGCTGCCTGATAGGTCATGCTGGTAGCCCATTCTACTAAATCTTGCTCAAACAGACCGCCAAGAGCCATCAACATCAGTGATACTGTACAATTACCACCTACAAAATCTTTGATTCCACTAGATAATGCAGTATCAATTACAGCACGGTTTACCGGGTCAAGTACAATAACGGCTTTATCACTCATACGCAGGGTAGAGGCAGCATCAATCCAGAAACCCTGCCAGCCTTGTTCACGCAATGGCTGATGCACAGCTTTTGTATAATCACCACCTTGGCAGGTAACAATAATATCCATTTGTGCCAGAGCTTCCAGATTATGCGCGTCCAGCAAAGTTTTAGCTGTCTGACCAAAATCCGGCGCTGCCGCACCTGCAGCCGACGTCGTGAAAAAATACGCATCAGCAATGTTCTGAAAATCATTTTCTTCCTGCATGCGCTGCATCAATACCGAACCCACCATGCCGCGCCAGCCAACAAAACCTACTTTCACCGGGTGCTCCTTAAGTCACTTTAAATGAATCAAAATCTCTGTTACCAGAAGTCGTTCACTCTTATAACCATATTCGTGACTATTTGTAAACTGTTAATTTTTGTTTGAATTGTATTTGATGCTGAATAGCACGTTTTGGCAGATTAGTGCTATCCGTTTGAGCTCAATTCTGGCCGTATAGAATCGGTAGCCATTCCGGTGTACACTTTCGCCTTTGTTTTTAGTTGGTGCAATCGATGAATTTACTGCGTACTCTGGCCAAAGTCAGCAGCATGACCATGTTGTCACGTGTGCTAGGTTTCATCCGCGACACCATAATAGCCCGCAGCTTTGGTGCGGGCATGGCAACAGATGCATTTTTTGTGGCGTTTAAACTCCCCAATCTGTTGCGGCGTATTTTTGCCGAAGGCGCATTTTCACAGGCCTTTGTGCCGATACTGGCTGAGTACCGCGAGACGCGTTCACCAGAAGCAACGCGGGCTTTTGTGCAGCATGTGGCCGGATTGCTGTCGTTTGTACTAATAATCGTGACTGCCATCGGGATTCTGGCTGCGCCGGTGGTAATTTATATTTCTGCGCCTGGTTTTCAACAAGATGCCGATAAATTTGCACTTTCTGTCCAGCTATTGCGGATCACATTCCCATATATATTTTTGATTTCGTTGTCCTCACTGGTTGGCAGCGTACTCAATACCTATCATCAGTTCAGTGTGCCGGCTTTTACCCCCACATTTTTGAATATCTCCTTTATTGTATTTGCTTTATGGCTGGCACCATATTTTCATCCGCCGGTACTGGCTCTGGCATGGGCAGTATTTGTAGGAGGATTGTTGCAGCTGCTGTATCAATTGCCATATTTATTTAGGCTGGGTTTTCTGGCCATGCCTAAGCTAAAACTTAGGGACAAGGCCGTAAACCGTGTTTTAAAGCAAATGGCACCGGCCATTCTTGGTGTATCAGTGGCGCAGATATCTTTAGTGATTAACACCATCTTTGCTTCCTATCTGCAATCAGGTTCAGTATCGTGGATGTATT
This sequence comes from Snodgrassella sp. B3837, assembly GCF_026535955.1. Classification (NCBI taxonomy): domain Bacteria; kingdom Pseudomonadati; phylum Pseudomonadota; class Betaproteobacteria; order Neisseriales; family Neisseriaceae; genus Snodgrassella; species Snodgrassella sp. B3837. The sequence goes on along the minus strand of NZ_JAFNPI010000017.1, from coordinate 65,293 downwards.
ACGCCGATCGTCTAATGGAGTTGCCGACGGGTGTACTGGGCGTAGCACTGGGAACAATTCTACTGCCCACGCTGTCTAAACACTCTGCCACTAATGACATTGCCAGTTTTTCCGCTTTACTCGACTGGGGGCTGCGTCTATGTATGCTGCTCACTTTGCCGGCAGCTGTGGGTATGGCGGTTTTGTCCTTTCCTCTGGTAGCGACGCTGTTTATGTACCGAGAGTTCAATGAATATGATGCACTGATGACACAAGGCGCATTGGTGGCCTATTCTGTTGGTCTAATTGGCCTGATTTTGATAAAGGTATTGGCACCAGGTTTTTATGCGCGTCAAAACATAAAAACGCCAGTCAAAATCGCGATTTTCACCTTATGTATGACGCAGTTAATGAATCTATTGTTTGTGTGGAAACTGCATCATGTTGGTCTGGCTCTGGCCATCAGCTTAGGTGCCTGTATCAATGCTGGGCTGTTGTATATTCTTTTACGGCGGCAGAAACTGTATACACCCACAGCAGGATGGATGCGTTTTCTGGTACGGCTGGTGCTGGCATTGATCATTATGGGAAGCGGTCTGTGGCTCTTGCAGCATTATTTGCCGTTTAATTGGCATAGTGGCGGACTGATAAAAGTAGGTCAGCTAAGTGTCTTGATTGCGGCCGGAATTGTCTTGTACTTCGGTGCTCTTTTCGCATTGGGTTTCCGGATACGTGATTTCCGGCGTGCCGAAGCAGAATAAATAGCTCAATATTTTAGCCTTCTTGATGAGTAAAGTAAGCGTATTACTTGCGTTCAAATTCTTTCAATTCTTCGGCAATAAAATATTTAACCAAATCAGAGTACAGCGTTTTGATTACCTCTCCGTTTAGACCTTGCTCTTCTGCCCAGTGCTGTCGTTTTTCAAGCATGCTTTTGAAACGTTCACTGGCTTGAACATCGGCAGTATTTTTTTTAAATTTACTGGCTGCTTTGACATAACCGAAACGGATTGACAATAACTGAATGATCGCATAATCAATGTTATCAATTTCGCTACGGATTTCATTCATATTGCTGCAATCATCTGGCAGACGGTGTGGAGTATATGGCATATTTGTAAGTTATTTATTTATCAAGAAATTATATTTTAGGCTGGTAAAGATGTTATGTATAGTTAAAAACGTTAAGCTTAACAAATGAAAAATATCGATTAAAAGAATTTAATTCAAGTTAAACAGTGGGGCGTACTCTCAACCCTCTTAATTATGTTATTAGAATTATCTAAAAGTGATATTTATAGCGCAAAATTGTAACTAACAGGGATTAATAAAAAATTTTATAATTGATATTCAGTTTTCTTTAGCAGAAAAAAATATAGAAAATTAACAAGTGATTGTTCGAAGATATTAATGATAACAATTATCATTATATTATTGAAAACATTATTTTTTTATTTCTGTTTAATGTAATACGTACTTTTAATAACGTTCGAAATTAGTTACAATACATCAATTTTACCAATATTTGCATAAGGTCGGCGCAATTATGTTGGCGAATTATTTCCCCATCTTAATATTTGTTCTGGTTGGCTTTGCTGCCGGAGTTCTTTTTATTTCTCTGGGTCTGTTACTGGGACCAAATCGCCCGTATAAAATGAAGCAGGAACCGTTTGAGTGCGGTTTCGAAGCGTTTGAAAACGCACGTATGAAATTTGATGTGCGCTACTATCTGGTGGCCATTTTATTCATCCTCTTTGATCTGGAAGTGGCCTTTATGGTGCCGTGGGCCGTGGTGTTTAAAGAGCTTGGTGCCTATGGCTTCTGGTCGATGATGGTGTTTTTGCTGATTCTGGTTATCGGCTTTGTTTATGAATGGAAAAAAGGCGCTCTGGAATGGGAATAGAAGGCGTTTTAAAAAAAGGTTTTGTTACAACTACTGCCGATACCGTACTTAACTACGTGCGTACCGGTTCATTGTGGCCTGCTACTTTTGGGCTGGCCTGTTGTGCTGTAGAGATGATGCAGGCCGGTGCTGCCCGTTATGACCTGGACCGCTTCGGCATTATTTTCCGTCCCTCGCCGCGCCAGTCTGACCTTATGATTGTGGCCGGTACCTTATGTAACAAAATGGCGCCTGCCTTGCGCCGAGTTTATGACCAGATGGCAGAGCCGCGCTGGGTATTGTCAATGGGTTCCTGCGCCAATGGTGGCGGTTATTACCATTATTCCTATTCGGTAGTGCGCGGCTGCGACCGTATTGTGCCGGTCGATGTGTATGTACCTGGCTGCCCGCCTACAGCAGAAGCACTGGTTTATGGTCTGTTGCAATTGCAGCTGAAAATAAAGCGTACCGCCACCATAGCGCGGGTCTGAAAGTGAGGAAAATATGGCAGATATAGCAATACTGAAGGCCGTGTGTGAAACCACTTTCGGCGATAAAGTACGTTACTGTCTGGATCGCGGTGAGCTGACGCTGGATTGCGCCGCCGCAGATTATCACCAACTGATGCAAATCCTGCGAGACCACCAAGAACTGAAATTCGAAACTCTGATTGATTTATGTGGTGTGGATTATCAGAGCTACAAAAATGAACCATGGGAAGGCAAACGTTTTGCCGTTGTTAGCCATTTACTTTCAATCAGCAATAACTGGCGCGTTCGCGTGCGTGTATGGGTAGAGGCGGAAGATTTTCCTACGGTTGATTCTGTTGTGGACATTTATAACGGTGCCAACTGGTATGAACGCGAAGCGTTTGATATGTTCGGCATCCTGTTTAACAATCATCCCGACTTACGCCGAATTTTGACTGACTATGGCTTTGTCGGTCACCCATTTCGTAAAGATTTTCCGGTTTCCGGCTATGTGGAAATGCGCTATGACGAGGCCGAAGGCCGCGTGATTTATCAGCCGGTAACGATTGAACCGCGTGAAGTCACGCCGCGCGTGGTGAGAGAGGAGCAGTACGGTGTCTAAATTACGCAATTACACCATTAATTTCGGGCCGCAGCATCCGGCTGCACATGGCGTGTTGCGCCTGATTCTGGAAATGGATGGTGAAAATATCGTTCGTGCTGATCCACATATCGGGCTATTACACCGTGGTACGGAAAAATTAGCTGAATCACGTACCTATCTTCAGGCATTGCCGTACATGGATCGTCTGGATTATGTATCCATGATGTGTAATGAACAGGCCTACTGCCTGTCTGTTGAACGTCTGCTGAATATTGATGTACCCATTCGCGCTCAATATATTCGCGTGATGTTTGCCGAAATTACTCGAATCCTCAACCATCTCATGGGTATCGGTTCGCATGCACTGGATATCGGGGCCATGACTGTGTTTCTGTATGCATTCCGCGAACGTGAAGACCTGATGGATATTTACGAGGCGGTATCCGGTGCACGTATGCATGCTGCTTATTTCCGTCCAGGCGGCGTTTACCGTGATCTGCCGGATTTCATGCCTAAGTATGAATCCAGCAAATACCGTAATGCCAAGGTATTGCAAAAACTCAACGCTAGCCGTGAAGGCACCTTGCTAGACTTCATTGAAGACTTTACTAATCGGTTCCCTGCCTGCGTGGATGAATATGAAAATCTCCTTACAGATAATCGTATCTGGAAACAGCGTACTGTCGGGATTGGTGTGGTTTCACCAGAGCGAGCCATGCAGAAAGGTTTTACCGGCGTGATGCTCCGTGGCTCCGGTATAGAGTGGGATATTCGTAAGAAACAGCCTTATGATGCCTATGCCGCCATGGATTTCGATATTCCGGTCGGCATCAATGGTGACTGCTACGACCGCTATCTGTGTCGCATTCATGAAATGCGGCAAGCTAACCGCATTATCCGCCAGTGTGTTGACTGGCTCAGAACCAATCCCGGGCCGGTGATTACGGATGATCATACCGTGGCGCCGCCACATCGTACCGCTATGAAAGACGGGATGGAAGAATTGATTCACCACTTCAAGCTGTTTACCGAAGGGATGCATGTGCCGGAGGGTGAAGTTTATGTGCCCACTGAGCATCCGAAAGGGGAGTTTGGTGTGTATCTGATTTCAGATGGTGCCAACAAACCTTATCGCATGAAAATCCGTGCACCGGGCTTTGCCCATTTACAAGGTATGGATGAAATGGCACGCGGCCATATGCTTGCAGACGTGGTCGCCATTATTGGTACTCAGGATATTGTATTTGGGGAGGTGGATAGATAATGTTGTCCGCTGAGAGTTTAAAACAGATTGATACAGAACTGGCCAAATATCCGGCCGACCAGCGTCGCAGTGCCATTATGTCAGCCCTGCGCATCGCACAGACAGAAAAGGGCTGGTTACAGCCAGAAACCATCGAGGAAGTAGCAGACTACATAGGTATCCCACCGGCACAAGCATTGGAAGTGGCTACTTTTTACAATATGTATAACCTCCAGCCGGTAGGTAAATATAAACTCACCGTATGTACCAATCTTCCCTGTGCGTTGCGTGGTGGTGTCAATGCCGGTGAATATCTGCAAAAGCGCCTTGGTATTCGCTATGGCGAAACCACTGCTGACGGCAAATACACACTTTTAGAAGGCGAATGCATGGGTGCCTGTGGTGATGCGCCGGTGCTGTTAGTGAACAATCATAAAATGTGTAGCTTTATGAGCGAAGAAGCCATCGAAGCGAAACTGGCGGAGTTGAACTGATGGCAATGTACCAAAATGGCGTAATTTTCAATCAGGTTGATACAACTGATCCGGAATGCTGGACGCTGGAAGCCTATTTAGCCCGCGGCGGCTATCAAGCACTGAAAAAAATCATTCATGACAAAATACCGCAGGACGATGTGATAGCCGAGCTGAAAACATCCGGCCTGCGTGGACGTGGCGGCGCCGGCTTTCCGACTGGACTGAAATGGAGCTTCATGCCGCGTTCGTTTCCAGGTACCAAATACATCGTCTGCAATACCGATGAAGGTGAGCCCGGTACATTTAAAGACCGGGATATCATTGATTACAATCCTCATGCCCTGATTGAAGGCATGATTATTGGTGGTTATGCGATGGGGGCGGCTACCGGCTATAACTATATTCACGGCGAAATCTTCGAAAGCTATCTGCGCTTTGAAACTGCTTTACAGCAGGCACGGGATGCTGGTTTCCTCGGGCAAAATATTCTGGGCAGTGATTTCAGCTTTGAGTTACATGCCCATCATGGCTATGGTGCTTATATTTGCGGCGAAGAAACCGCTCTGCTGGAGTCACTGGAAGGCAAAAAAGGTCAGCCGCGCTTCAAACCACCATTTCCGGCTTCCTATGGTCTATATGGCAAGCCCACTACTGTCAATAACACAGAAACGTTCTCTTCGGTGCCGTTTATTATTCGCGATGGTGGCCAGCAATTTGCGGATAAGGGTATTCCAAATAATGGCGGTACCAAGCTATTTTCAGTTTCCGGCCATGTAGAACGCCCCGGTAACTACGAAATACCGCTGGGCACACCGTTTAGAGACTTACTCGATATGTGCGGTGGCATGCGCAATGGCAAAAAGCTGAAAGCAGTGATTCCAGGTGGCTCCTCCGCACCGGTACTGCCGGCTGATGTCATGATGGAAATTACGATGGATTATGACGCCATTGCCAAAGCTGGTTCTATGCTTGGATCCGGTGCAGTGATTGTCATGGATGAAGATGTCTGTATGGTTAAAGCATTGGAGCGGCTAAGTTACTTCTATTTTGAAGAATCATGCGGCCAGTGTACCCCATGTCGTGAAGGTACAGGATGGCTGTATCGCATTATCCACCGTATTACCTCGGGTAAAGGACGGCCGGAGGATTTAGATTTGCTGGAATCACTCGGTAATAATATTTCGGGGCGTACAATCTGCGCGTTGGCGGATGCGGCGGTGATGCCGATTCAGGGCTTTATGAAGCATTTCCGCCCCGAGTTTGAGCACTACATCGAACACGGCAAACCCATGAAAGAACATCGCTGGTGCTAAGGCACTATCTGCTTAGTTAGGATTGCGAACCTATGTTACAAATTCAAATTGACGGTAAACAACTTTCTGTCGAGCAGGGTAGTACGGTGATAGAAGCCGCCCGTCAGGCCGGTACGTTCATTCCGCACTTTTGCTATCACAAAAAATTGTCCATCGCCGCCAACTGCCGAATGTGTCTGGTTGAGGTGGAAAAGTCACGCAAACCGTTGCCTGCCTGTGCCACACCGGTAACCGATGGTATGGTGGTGAAAACCGATTCTAAATTGACGAAAGATGCCCAAAAAGGGGTAATGGAGTTTCTGCTGATTAATCACCCGCTGGATTGCCCGATTTGTGATCAGGGTGGTGAGTGCTTGCTGCAGGATTTATCCATGGGCTATGGCAAAGGCGCCAGTCGTTACAGCGAAGCCAAACATGCTGTTGCCGGTAAAGAGATGGGGCCGTTGGTGTCGGCTGCCGAAATGAGCCGCTGCATTCATTGTACCCGCTGCATTCGTTTTACTGAAGAAATCGCCGGTAAACAGGAGCTGGCGATGAAAAATCGTGGTGAACATTCTGAAATTGCTCCCTTTAATGGCAAAACACTGGAAACCGAACTGTCTGGCAACGTCATTGACTTATGTCCAGTTGGTGCTTTAACCAGCAAACCATTCCGTTTTGACAGCCGTTCATGGGAGCTGAGCCGACGGAAATCCATTTCTGCCCATGATGCGCTGGGCAGTAATCTGATTGTGCAGACCAAAGACCATACAGTGCGCCGTGTATTGCCACTGGAAAACGAAGCCATTAATGAATGCTGGCTCAGTGACCGCGACCGCTTTGCTTATGCAGGACTGTATCAGGAACGCTTAACCCAGCCGCAAATCAAACAAGATAACCAGTGGCATACCGTCGACTGGCAAACTGCACTGGATTATGTGGCCAAGGGCTTACATGGTGTCAGCCACGATTTTGGCAGCGAAGCAATTGGCATGTGGGTCAATCCTGCCAATACTGTGGAAGAAATGCATTTGGCCGGCAAACTGGCTCAAGGACTGGGCATCACTGCTGTTGATAGTCGTTTACGAGCGCTGGATGGGCGACTGGGCGCAGCTGCAAAAGGGGCGCAGTGGCTGGGACAGAACATTGAGCAGCTAGCGGCCAATGAAGTAATTCTGATTGTTGGTGCCCGCCTGCGTCAGGAGCAGCCATTGCTCACCGCTCGCATCCGGCAAGCCACCAAAAACGGCACACAGGTGGCAGTACTGGCTGCAGCCCAGGAAGAACTATTCATGCCTTTACTGGCTCAAGTCAGCCTGCATCCTTATCAGTGGATAGACTGGTTAAGCAATGCACTAAACAGTGAAGTAGGGCAGGCGTTATTAAAAGCGGAGAAAACCAGCATTATTCTGGGCGCTGATGTCCTTAATCATTCAGATGCCGCTGCCGTTTATGCTGCAGCACAGGATCTGGCAGAAGCAACTGGCAGTATTCTTGGTGTTTTGCCGCAAGCAGCGAACAGTATTGGTGCTGAAATGGTGGGCGTGGCGGCTAAAACGGCCGAACACAGTATTGCCGCGCAAATTACTCAGCCGAAACAGGCCGTGATGCTGCTGAATGTGGAACCCGATATGGATGTGGCCAATGGTGCTGCCGCTATTGCTGCGCTGAAGCAAGCACAGACAGTCATGGCATTCACCGCATATGATAGTGCCGTATTGCGCGAAGTGGCCGATGTGATGCTGCCGATCACCCCATTTACCGAAACTTCTGGCAGCTTTATCAATATGGAAGGTCGGCTGCAATCGTTCCATGGTGTGGTACAGGCGTATGGAGAAGCCAGACCATTATGGAAAGTACTGCGGGTACTTGGCAACGTCCTTGAACTGCAGGGTTTTGAGTATGAAAACACGCAGCAGATTCTGGCTGATGCACTGGACAAAGACCAGTTATCTGCTTTGCTGAATAATCAGATTCAGCCGGTTGCCACTAGCAATCCTGCTATCAGTCTGGTACGAGTAGGTGGTGTCAGCCTGTATGCCACCGATGGCATCGTGCGCCGTTCAGCTCCTTTGCAGAACACAGTACATGCTGCCGTTCCTGCTGCGCGAGCACACAGCCATACGCTTAGTGCACTGGGGCTGACAAATGGCGATACGGCATGGGCGAAACAGAACAATGATGCGGTAGCGGTCAGCGTTGCCGCGGACGATACCCTGCCTGAAAACGTACTGCTGCTGCCACTGCATCAGAGTAACTGGCAGCTGGGTGCTTTATTGACCACTGTGGAATTGAGTAAAGGATAATCATGCAAGCGTGGTTTCAACAATTATTAGGCAACGACTTCGGTTTACTGGTGTCTGTAATCGTCAAGATTGTCATCATCATGTTGCCGCTGATTATCACCGTTGCCTACCTGACTTATTTTGAGCGTAAAGTCATCGGTTACATGCAGTTGCGCGTCGGTCCGAATGTGACCGGACCTTATGGTTTAATCCAGCCTTTTGCCGATGTATTAAAACTCTTATTTAAAGAAGTGACCCGCCCGTCACAGGCCAATAAAGCTTTGTTTTATATCGGTCCGATGATGTCGCTGATGCCGGCTTTTGCCGCGTGGGCAGTGATTCCGTTTAGCGAAACTTGGTTTCTTACCCGAATCAATGCCGGCCTGCTCTATATTCTCATGATTACGTCATTGTCGGTATATGGTGTCATCATTGCGGGCTGGGCATCCAACTCCAAATACGCCTTTCTTGGCGCCATGCGTGCTTCTGCTCAGACCATTTCCTATGAAATAGCCATGGGATTTGCCCTGATTGGGGTGATTATGGTGTCTGGCAGTATGGATTTTCACGATATCGTCATGGCGCAAGCCAAAGGTATAGCTGGTGGTTCCATTTTCTCGTGGAACTGGCTGCCACTATTTCCGTTATTTGTGGTGTATCTGATTTCGGCCGTGGCCGAAACCAACCGCGCTCCGTTTGATGTGGCTGAAGGTGAATCTGAAATTGTTGCCGGTTTCCATGTTGAATATTCCGGTTTCGCTTTTGCTTTGTTCTTTCTGGCGGAATATATTTTCATGATTCTGGTGGCCGCGTTGACAGCTTTGTTGTTCTTTGGCGGCTGGTTATCACCCTTTCCGCAAAGTTGGGGCTTCATTGGTACTCCGAGTGTATTGTGGATGTTCCTGAAAATGGCACTGGTGCTGTATTTCTATCTGTGGATACGGGCAACGTTTCCGCGTTACCGCTATGACCAGATTATGCGTCTGGGCTGGAAAGTATTGATTCCGGTCACCATTGTCGCCGTGATTGTTTTAGGATTGTGGATGATTTCACCCCTGTCTTTATGGCGTTAAACAGGGAGAGGCACTGAATATGGCAAATATAATTAAAACTTTTCTGATGACCGAGTTGCTTGCGGGCATGAAAGTGACGTTAAAAAACTTTTTTGCACGTAAAGAAACCATTTATTTTCCGGAAGAAAAAACTCCGCAATCAGTTCGTTTTCGTGGGCTGCATGCACAGCGACGCTATCCCAACGGCGAAGAACGCTGCATTGCCTGCAAACTCTGCGAAGCAGTGTGTCCGGCTATGGCAATTAATATCGAGTCAGAAAAACGTGAGGATGGTACACGCCGTACCACCCGCTACGATATCGATCTGACTAAATGCATCTTCTGCGGTTTCTGTGAGGAAGCCTGTCCGGTAGACGCCATTGTCGAAACCCGTATTTTCGAATATCACGGCGAAAAACGCGGTGACTTATATTTCACTAAACCCATGTTGCTGGCCATTGGCGATCGCTATGAAGAAGACATCGCCAAATGCAAAGCTGCTGATGCACCCTATCGTTAAGAGGTGATCATGAATTTACCCTTAATTCTGTTTTATGTCTTTGCAGCGGTTATACTGCTGGGTGCTATTAATACTGTAATTGCTAAAAATCCAGTACATGCAGTGCTGTTTCTGGTGCTGACTTTCTGTGCCAGTGCCATGATGTGGATTCTGATGCAGGCTGAGTTCCTCGGCATCGTGCTGGTGGTGGTGTATGTTGGTGCAGTGATGGTGCTGTTCCTGTTTGTCATCATGATGCTCAACATCGATATCGAACAGATGCGCGCTGGCTTCTGGCGCCATGCACCGATTGCTGCGCTAGTTGGAATACTGACCGCCGCCTTACTCATTGTGATTTTGGTGAATCCACAACTTGATCTGGCACATCTCGGTAGCGACAATCCACTGCCTGCTGACTACAGTAATGTACGCGATCTGGGTATGCAGATTTACACCACTTATCTGCTGCCGTTTGAACTAGCAGCCATATTGCTGGTATTGGGTATGGTGGCTGCTATTGCTTTGGTGCACCGGCAAACCCACAACCCACGTCGTACCAATCCGGCCGAGCAGGTTAAGGTACAGGCCAAAGACCGCTTCCGTATGGTGAAAATGCAGCCTGAAGTTGCTGCATCAGCTGACGATAACAAAGAAGAAGCATCAGAAGGGGAGCAGAAAGCATGATTACCTTAACTCATTATTTGGTACTCAGCGCCATCTTATTTGCCATCTCGGCCATGGGCATTTTCATGAACCGCAAAAATGTGTTGGTTCTTCTGATGTCCATCGAACTGATGCTGCTGGCGGTGAATTTTAACTTTGTCGCCTTTTCCCGTTATCTCGGAGATAGCGCCGGACAGATTTTCGTGTTTTTTATTCTGACTGTTGCTGCGGCTGAATCCGCTATCGGGCTGGCGATTATGGTGCTGATTTTCCGCAACCGCCAGAGCATTAACGTACAGGATCTGGACAGCCTGAAAGGCTGATGGTTGAGAGGAACGAGAGAAAATTATGAGTGTTTATCTGATTATTGCTTTGGCTCCGCTCATCGGTTCCCTGCTGGCTGGATTGTGCGGTAAGCTGATAGGCCGAAAAGGGGCGCACAGTGTCACCATAGCCGGCGTTGCCTTATCCGCCGTATTATCGGCGTGGGTACTATACGGGTTTATGACAGGCGGCCGTCAGCCATTTGATGAAAACGTCTATACATGGCTGACCATGGGCGGGCTGGATTTCTCGGTGGGTTTTCTGATTGATACCCTCACCGCTACCATGCTGGTCATCGTAACCAGTGTCTCCTTGATGGTGCATATTTATACCATCGGCTACATGAGTGACGACGATGGTTACCAGCGTTTCTTCAGCTATATTTCCCTGTTTACTTTTTCCATGCTGATGCTGGTGATGAGTAATAATTTCATCCAGTTGTTTTTTGGCTGGGAAGCCGTAGGTCTGGTGTCTTATCTGCTGATTGGTTTTTACTACAAACGCGATAGTGCCATCTTTGCCAATTTGAAAGCCTTTCTGGTCAACCGTGTTGGTGACTTTGGTTTTGTGCTGGGTATTGGCCTGATTCTGGCATATTTTGGCGGCAGTTTGCGCTATGCCGACGTATTCCAGCACATCGATCAAGTCAAAAACGCCACCATTGAACTGATTCCCGGCCATCCGTGGTCTCTGATTACCGTAACCTGTATTCTGCTGTTTGTCGGCGCCATGGGTAAATCAGCACAGTTTCCATTGCATGTTTGGTTGCCGGACTCAATGGAAGGCCCGACACCGATATCTGCTTTGATTCATGCCGCTACTATGGTGACTGCTGGTATTTTCATGGTGTCGCGCATGTCACCATTGTATGAATTGTCTGATACAGCACATGGTGTCATCATGATTTCCGGTACTATAACCGCACTGTTTATGGGCTTTTTAGGCATGATTCAGCACGACATCAAGCGTGTGATTGCTTATTCCACCCTGTCGCAGTTAGGCTATATGACCGTAGCACTGGGTGCCTCTGCCTACAATATTGCTGTCTTCCATGTGATGACACATGCTTTCTTTAAAGCACTGTTATTTCTGGCAGCCGGTAGTGTGATTATGGGTATGCATCATGATCAAGATATGCGCCACATGGGTGGACTGCGTAAATACATGCCAGTAACGTGGATTTGCATGTTGATTGGTTCTTTGTCTCTGATTGGTACACCATTCTTCTCCGGTTTCTATTCCAAAGATTCCATCATCGATGCTGTTAAAGCTTCAACACTGCCTTTCAGCAGCTTCGCTTATGTGGCACTGGTAGCCAGTGTATTTGTAACTGCTTTCTATTCCTTCCGCCTGTATTTTCTGGTGTTCCACGGTGAAGAAAAATGGCGCCAGAGCGGGCAGGGCGAACATCATCATGGCGAGGAACACCATGGTCTGCGTCCGCAGGATAATCCACATGAAAGCCCGCTGGTGGTGACTATTCCGCTGATTTTACTGGCTATTCCATCAGTGTTTGTCGGTATGTGGGCAATCAAACCCATGCTCTTCAGCGATTTTTATCATAATGTAATTTTCATCAACAGCGCCGCCCACCCTGCATTGGCCACCGTTGCAGAAGAATATCACGGTATTTTTGCCATGGCTCTGCACAGTCTGACTACACCAGTGTTATGGCTGGTCATTGCCGGCGTAGTTCTGGCATGGTTTTTCTACATGAAAAAACCACAGATTCCGGCGCGGATTGTGTCTTCCATCCGTCCGATATATACCTTGCTGGACAACAAATACTATCTGGATGCACTTTACTACAACGTTTTTGCCAAAGGCAGCCGACTGCTGGGAACGCTGTTCTGGAAAGTAGGTGATGTGCTCATCATTGATAAATTAATTGTTAACGGTGCTGCGCGCGTTGTGGCCACAGTGGCTGCACTGGTGCGACGGATTCAAACCGGCTACCTCTATACTTATGCAACTGCTATGGTGCTGGGCGTGTTTGTGCTGGTGGCATGGACATTCTGGCCGTTGCTGAAAACCATGTTCGGCGGTTAATTCAAGGCATTCAATTTAGTATTTTTAGGCTATAAATATGTACGATTACTTACTCAGTTTGGCGATTTGGCTGCCCGTGTTGGCCGGTATCGTTGTGCTGGCCACCGGCTCAGACAAGCACGCTGGGATAGCCAGAGTGCTGGCCTTAATAGGTGCGCTGCTATCCTTTCTCATCACCATACCGCTGTTTTGCAAATTTGATCGCTTGAATGGTGGCTTTCAATTTACAGAATTTCATGTCTGGATAGACAGCCTCAACATCAACTATGCCTTGGGCGTGGATGGTCTGTCTGTGCTGTTTGTGATTCTGAATAGCTTCACTACCTTACTGGTGGTGCTCGCTGGCTGGCAGGTGATTCAGAAACGACCGGCACAGTATATGGCCGCGTTTTTAATTATGTCTGGTTTGATCAATGGTGCTTTTGCAGCCATGGATGCCATTCTGTTTTATGTGTTCTTCGAAGGCATGCTGATACCGATGTATCTGATTATCGGTATCTGGGGAGGTCCGCGACGTGTCTACGCCTCCATCAAATTCTTCCTCTATACCCTGATGGGTTCATTGCTGATGCTGGTGGGTTTTGTTTACCTGTCTAATCAGACTGGCGGCTTTGCTATCGAAACATGGCACAACATTAAACATTTGGCCATGACTGCACAGGTGCTGCTGTTTATCGGTTTTTTCCTGTCTTTTGCAGTAAAAGTACCTATGTGGCCGGTACATACATGGTTGCCTGATGCCCACGTGGAAGCACCAACTGGTGGTTCCATGGTACTGGCGGCTATTACCCTGAAAATTGGTGGATATGGTTTTCTGCGTTTTATGCTGCCGATTCTGCCGGATGCGGCACGCTATTTTGCTCCAGCGATTATTGTGCTGAGTTTGGTTGCCGTGATTTATATCGGTATGGTGGCACTGGTACAAACCGATATGAAAAAACTGGTGGCATATTCTTCCATTAGCCACATGGGGTTTGTGACCTTAGGCTTTTTCCTGTTTACTGGCGGTTACCTGAATGACTGGGCGTTTAAAGGTGCCATCATGCAGATGCTGTCGCATGGGTTTGTTTCAGCAGCCATGTTTATGAGCATTGGCGTGATGTATGACCGCATGCATACCCGTGAGATCTCAGCTTACGGTGGCGTGGTTAACAGTATGCCGATATTTGCCTCATTCATGCTGCTGTTTGCCATGGCAAATGCTGGTCTACCCGGTACTTCCGGTTTTGTGGGTGAATTCATGGTGATTGTCGGTGCGGTAAAAACCAATTTCTGGATTGGCGCGCTAGCGGCACTGACTCTGATTTATGGTGCTGCCTATACTCTGTGGATGTTTAAACGGGTGATTTTTGGTGCTATTAAAAACCCCGAAGTGGCGCAATTAAAAGATGTGAATAAACGCGAACTGCTTATTCTGGTGATTTTGGCCGTAGCGGTACTTGGTTTTGGTTTGTATCCCGAACCCTTTATCGCCGTTGTGCATCAGGCAGCTAATGATTTAATTGTCCAAGCGGCACAAAGCAAACTGTAAGGAAATGTGAATGAACTGGACAGATTTAACAATATTTCCCGCTGTACCGGAACTGGTGCTAACTGGCGTACTGTTTGCCGTATTGCTGGTGGATTTATGGCTGAATGACCGGCAACGCTGGATAACCTGTACCTTATCTGTTATCGGCCTGATTTTGACCGCTGCTGTGCAGTGTCTGGTGTGGAAACAGCAACCTCAATATGCCTTTCACGACATGTTTGTGCTTGATGGCATGGCACAACTGGCCAAATTATGTATGTATGGATTGGTGATAGCCGTTTTTATCTACAGTCAGGCTTATCTTCGTGCCAGAAACATTTATCAGGGTGAATTTTACACTTTGACTTTGTTTGCTCTGTTGGGCATGAACATCATGGTTTCTGCATGCCATTTCTTAACCTTATATGTTGGGTTGGAATTACTGTCACTGGCATTGTATGCGTTGATTGCTCTGCAGCGCGATAGTGGCCGTGCAGCTGAAGCAGCGCTGAAATATTTTGTGCTCGGTGCTCTGGCTTCCGGTTTGCTGTTGTATGGCATTTCTCTGGTATATGGTGCAACAGGTACTCTGCAGTTGCAGCAAGTACTGGCTGCCAGTCAGGAAGGCACCAATCCATGGTTGCTGAAACTAGGTGTAGTATTTATTGTAGCCGGTATCGTATTTAAGCTGGGTGCTGTGCCTTTCCATATGTGGGTACCCGATGTGTATCAGGGCGCACCAACTGCTGTAACTGCTCTGGTTGGTACGGCGCCAAAAATCGCTGCCACGGTGTTTGCTTTCCGTATTCTGGTGTATGGTCTGCTGACGCAATGGGAAAGCTGGCGCGATTTGTTGCTGTTATTGGGGATTGCTTCTTTGTTTATTGGTAATCTTGCTGCCATTATGCAAACCAGTATCAAGCGTATGCTCGGTTTCTCAACCGTTGCACATATGGGTTTTATCCTGCTGGCGCTGTTGGCTGGTGAAGTTGGCTGTACTGCCGCCATTTACTATGCCATCACCTACGCTTTAATGGCTTCTGTGGCCTTTGCCATTTTGATGTTGTTATCTAACAAAGATATTGAATGCCAGAATATCAGTGATCTTGCCGGTCTGAATCAGAAAAATGCCTGGTATGCATTCCTAATGTTGCTGGCTATGTTCTCTATGGCTGGTATTCCACCCTTAATGGGCTTCTATGCCAAACTGGCAGTCATCAAAGCATTGCTTTCTAGTGGCTATGTGTGGGTTTCTGTGTATGCAGTGGTGATGTCATTAATTGGCGCGTTCTACTATCTGCGTGTGGTGAAAACCATGTATTTCGATACTGCGGATTCTGTGGCTGCACCTGTATTTAATATGTCCCTGCTGGGTAAAGTGGTGTTATCCATCAACGGTTTGCTTTTGTTGCTATGGGGTGTAGTGCCGGATGGCGTGATGGCATGGTGTGTACAGGCTTTGATGCATAGCTAAGGTCTTTTATCTATTTGACAGCAGCCTTTATGGCTGCTGTTTTTGCTGTTGGATGAGCATTTATTAAAGTAGATAAGAGCAGGTAAAATGGTTCATTCAAATATGAAAATAATAATGGCATGGTCAGTATGAATCTTTCAGGTTTTGATATTCGCCAGACACAATGTGTGGTGGTAAAAGTAGGCTCCAGTCTGGTAACTAACGGTGGACAGGGTGTAGACCAGACGATGTTGAATAACTGGGCACAGCAAATTGCGCACTTGCGTGCGCGTGGCATGCAGGTAGTGCTGGTTTCCAGTGGGGCCATTGCTGAAGGTATGAAGCGTCTGGGCTGGACAGTACGACCTAAAGCACTCAACGAACTACAGGCTGCGGCTGCAGTGGGGCAGATGGGACTGGCTCAAGCCTATGAAGAGGCATTTGTGTCACTGCAGATTCAGACCGCTCAGATATTGTTGACGCATGATGATATGAGTCACCGTACTCGCTATCTGAATGCCCGCAGTACCATCCGTACCCTACTGGAGCAAGGGGTGGTACCAATTATTAATGAAAACGATTCTGTCACCATAGATGAAATTAAGCTCGGGGATAATGATACGCTCGGGGCGCTGGTGACCAATCTGATTGAAGCAGACATACTGATTATTCTGACTGATCAGAATGGTTTGTATGACCGCGACCCACGCCAGCATACCGATGCCAGTTTTATCCATCAAATTGCTGCTGACCATCCTGAGCTGGAAAGTATGGCCGGCGGTGCCGGCAGCAGTGTGGGGACAGGCGGCATGTTTACCAAAGTAGTGGCAGCCAGACGTGCTGCTCTGAGTGGTGCGGCCACCCTGATAGCAAATGGACATGCGGACAATGTCTTAGTGCGGGTAGTGGATGGAGAACAGATAGGTACTTTATTTACGCCAGCTGCAAATCGTCTAAGTGCACGTCAGCAATGGCTGTTGGGTCAGGTGCAGCTAGCAGGAAGTGTTGTGGTAGATGATGGCGCAGTCAAGGCGCTGACTGTACAGCATTCTAGTTTGTTACCCATTGGCTGTATGGCGGTAAATGGCCATTTTGAACGCGGAGCTTTGGTGGCGGTTTGTAATCAAACAGGCCAAGAAATTGCTCGAGGATTAGTAAATTATAGCGATCATGAAATCAGTCGGTTGTTGCGGCAGCCGTCACAAGCAATTGAGGAAATATTAGGCTATGTGGCGGAAGAAGAATTGATTCATCGCGATAATATGGTGTTAAGACGCAGTTGAAGAGAATAGTTGTTGCTGTCTATATGAAATGGTTCGCTCAAGCAAGAAGTAATATTTAAGTGTTTTGGGGTGATGAGATTTTATATTTAAATACCGATGATATTTTGTTGCTGATCACAAAATTCTTTTATTAAAGAGAATATTATCAGAATTTAAAATGAATCATTACTGAAGTGATTTACGTCTATGCGTTGTTTACCCTGTTTACTCTTTGTTTTTATTTTTAGTATAACTTAATAATATTCAGCCATTTCCTACTTTGTTTTGAGGCGTTTTCATGCTGCGATGGATTTAATTAATAAAAAAACGGCACCTTGAGTATAAAGTGCCGTCTGCACGATAATTTTTATTTATCAGTGCAGCTTTATAAATACGCCCGCACCTGCTCCAAATTTGCCTTGAGTGTTGCCTGTAGCCGCTGCTTTAAAAACCCAGCTTCCTTTATTGCTGGCCACAGAATAACCGACAGCATAGCCGGATTCACCACGATGTGTGCCGAAGCCCATTGTGAGACCACCATCACCGGCATTCATCGGCTGCGGCAGATTAGCCATAGCGATGGCAGATGCAATAGCTGCATTTGAGTTATCTTCAATATCATTGATTTTACGATTCAGGTGACTGATATTGTGGCCGATTTTATCGAGTGCATGATTCATCTGACTTACATTAACGGCATCTGTGTCTGCAACGCCGGCTGCAACATTGCTGATTTGTCTCTCGTGGCCGATGCTGCCAATTGAGACACTGTTATTGCGGGTGGCCACTGAACTTTCGCCCAGTGCCACAGAATTTTCTGCTCTGGCCTGTGCATGATTGCCGATTGCTGTGCTGTGGTTGCCAGAGGCTACGGCTCCTGAGCCACCAGCTACAGAACCAGGAGCAGATGGTTGCGGTGCAGTAGTTGTCTCGTTTTGATTTACCTGAAACATACCTGCGCTGCCATTATTCAGTTTGTTGATATCATTGCTGATGTTAGCCGGATTTTGATTGGATACAGTTGTGACCTGACTAATTTTATGATCAGTATAATCTTTTGCTAAAGACAATATGTTATCCAATTGTCCTGTGTTTATGACGGAGCTAGTTGCTGCTTTAAGCTGAGCAACGGTGGCTGCATCGCTGTCTTGAGCGCCATCGGCTACGTTTTGGATGCGGCGTAGTTGTTCTGGTGTGCCAATGGAGACTACTCCCCTGACTGATGAAAGGGGTTGTTTGGTTAGATATGCATCGCCTGATGCACCACTGGTAACGGAATTTATACCTAAGGCGATGCTGTTTTCTGTTAAGACTCTGGCGTTCATGCCTAGCGCAGTGCCACCTGTTTTGGTTGCAGAGGCACCATTGCCGATGGCAATGGCATTATCTGCTATTGCCTGAGCATTTTTTCCTATTGCCATTGAATCCAATGCTAAGGCTTTAGAAAATGCACCCAGTGCCAAGGTGTAATCTTTTGCGGCTTGTGCTCCGCTACCCATAGCAATGGCGTCCTCACCTGAAGATAGGGTGTTGTCGTCGGACTGAAACTTTACATCTTGATCAATTGTCGAAACATTTTTGATATTGGCTGAACCGATGGCTATGGAGCGAAAGCCGGTTGCTGTTGCGGAATGTCCGATAGCCAATGTTCCTTTATTTGTGGCTGCGGCTACATTTCCAATAGCCTGCGCAAAGTCTGCAATGGCTGCGGCCTGACGGCCGATAGCCAGCGATGTATTACCTGATGATAATGCTTCTGGACCTATGGCTGTTGCAGAGCTTGCAGACGCTTTGGCGTGACTTCCCAGTGCTAATGTAAAAGGAGAATAGGCGTATGCGCCAAATCCTATTGCTGCACTGCTTCCATAATCTTTGCCACTGATTTTGTTGTAAGGATTGTTTCTCTCTGCCATGGCCCACCCCTTCACTAATTTAGATTCTTTATCTGAGCCGTTTGCCGCTAAACTTGCGCATCCTATTGCAATGTTGCCTACTTCTGTTGGTAAGGTATGGTTTTTGGCAGGGGTGACATTGTTTTCACAAGCATCTATTGCAGCTGCTGTATCTCCGATTGCAGCAAAAATATTATTTGATAGGCATAATAAAGCGGATAGGCTTATTTGTGATATCAATGGGCGCAAAGTGGATTTCGGTTGTGTATTCATGGTGATTTCTCCGGTTTGTATTAATGTTGTAAGTATTAAGCTCTAAAGTTTTATATCGAAATATTTGATTAGAGGTGTTGTGTTTTATTTATTTCGATTGATTAATATAATATTGATTATTTGCAATATTATCGTCCATTAATGTCTGTTTTTCAGATGGAATTTAATTTTTATTTTGGATTTCTTAGACTTGTTATGCTGAATGATTATTTAAATAGATTATTCATTATTAATGATAATATCATTATAAATATTACCATTCAGCTTTGAATCCTAAAGACCCGTTAAAAGGGGCTTTTATCTGTGCATCTCCGCCGTTAGATTTTGTATGGCCAAATTCTCCGTAAAGTCTCATTTTATTGGAAATTTCGTAGCTGCCTCCAATCGCTATTTCAGTACTGCTATGTGCCAGACTGGTATTTAATGTGGTTGATGCTGTACGAGTAGTGTAAGTGGTGTAATCGTCGCCATCCGGTGAATAGATAAAATTGATTCGTGCATAGGGATGGAATATGCCTTTATTAAACTGAAAATCACCATGCATGCGGCCACCGATACGAAACAGCCAAACATTATCGCCGTTCTGGCTGACGGTTGTGTTTCCGCTTATCTGGCTGTCATTCAGGTGCAACCACTGGCGCATAATCTGTGTCTGGGGCTCCAGTTTCCATGCGCTGTGGCCGATTGTAAAAGGTTTACCTATTTCAACTGATGCTGTGATGCCATGTCCTTTTTGTTTGCTGGCCTGATTACCAGTAGGCCTGATATCTGCCTGATGCTGTGCGCCCTGTAAAACGATGTCTAGATAGCTGCCAGTATTGCTGGTGTAGGTGCTGTAGGCGCCCAGGAAATAAGATTGAATATCGTTTTTACCTACATTCCCATTTATACCGCTGGCAAAACCGGCTACATTCAGATGACCGTTCAGATACCCGAGGTATCCCCCTGTATGCCAGTGAGGATTGTTCCAAATATCGCTGCCCATTTGTAAACCATTATAGTGACCGCTGGTATGTGGACTGGTGGTTCCATTCTGTCGAATATTAGTACGGCTTGTTATTACTCGTCCCCAGCTTCTGCGTTGTTCTGCTGTTGGTGTGGTGCCTGTACGGCGATGTAGGTTTGCCAACATAAGGCTGTCAGCTTGAAGAAGTTGTGCAGCGGTTGAAGAGTTAAGCGGTGTTTCTTTGCGGTAGGTTGGTTTGGTGATGACTGGTTTGTTATCAGGGTGATTACTTACTATGGTGGTTTTGTCGTCTTGCTTAGGTGTGTCTTTAATGCGTGAGCGCAGATACCAGTTGCTATCTTCTCTGGTCTGATCGCCACTAAATAATCGGTATTCGTAGGCACCGGCATCGACATGGCTGCCAGTCAGTGTGAATACAGGCTCATTTTCTGCATCCGTAATGTTGGTGCCGGCTACACTGATAATTTCAATACCTTTGCTGTTACCTGTGTCGGCGCCGAGACCTTTGATATTGTTAATCCGTATAGTGGTTGTGCCTGAGGCATTGCCGCTGATGGCTAGTTTATCGGTAATACTTTTATCATCATTCAGCTCGGTGTCGAGGATGAGTGTGCCTTTGGCGCCGTTATAGTCACCAGTGATTGTAAGATTATCTCCAGTATGCTTGTTACCTAGGCTGATGATGCCAGCATTGGTAACATTGCCGTTGATGATGATGGAATGAGGTTCAGACAGGCTATGGTCTGAGGATGCTTCTGCGGAAAATCCGTTAAATGTTAGTTTTCCGCTGCGATTGATATTCAGCTGATTGGTTGTTAGGTCGCCAGTAAGATTTAGTGTGCTGTCTGTTTGTGACTGGGATTTCCCTCCGATGTTGATGATGCTCCAGTTGCGAAGGGCTGTATCGTTTTCTTTTCCTTCGCTGCTTGAGGAACCAGTAAGCCATCCGTTGATATTCAGTGTATCTATATCTTTCACTCCATTACCGTTTAGCCCATTGGTATCTTTGTTACCCGCATCGAGAACTGTAATAGTGCTGGTGTCGCCCTGATTTATGGTGAAGGTGTCATTGCCGTCGCCAAGTAGTATTTGTCCGCTGACTTTGGCTCCATTATTCAGGATAATGTTTGTATTGGTGTTATCGTCTTGTATGGCAATACCTGAATTTGACTTTATTACAGCATTTTTATCTAAAAAGATGTTGGTTGTTGTACTGGGTTTTCCGCTGATATTGATTGCGGATCCTATATCACCTTGAATTTGGCCATTTGCTTTTATTCGGATGTTTCCAAGTCCATTATTGATGATGTTGATACCATTCAGGTCACCGGATATGTTGCCATTAATCTGATCGATATTGATGTCTTTAGCGCTGCCGCTGTTTTGAGCTATGATGGCGTCGTTGCCGCCTTTAACATTGCCAGCAATTTCAATATTAATGTCTCCGGTACCGATATTGACGGTATTGATGCCATTGTTTGCCCCGGTGAGGGTACCGCCTGAATGATTAATATTAATATTTTTTGCAGTACCGATGTTGATGGCGTTAATGCCATCCATCTGATTACCGGTTACATTGCCGTTTGTATTGATAAAAATTGAATTTTTGCCACTATTCATAGCACTGATGGCAGTACTTGCGCTTATATTTTTGGTATTGATTGTTAATTGCTGTGTGTTGTCGCCGTTTGTGGCGTTGATGCCATTTTGCTCAGCTGTGATGTTTCCTGTATTGATGGTGGTAAAACCTGTTCCGTTATTAAATGCATTTATACCTACGCCGGTATTAATGTCTTTGGCTTGAATGAGAATATTTTTTGTATTTTCCTGATTTTCAGCGGTTATACCGATGCTGCTTTGGTCACTAGAATATATGTTGCCACTTTTGATACTGATGGAGCTATTTTTACCTCTGTTTTGTACTGTGACGACATTACTACTTTCACTGGACTGAATATTTTGTGTATCAATAGATATGTCCTGTGCTAATTCGCCTGTTGTGACGGCAATAGCGGTGCCAGTTGCGTTAATGTTTCCTGTTTTGATATGTGTGAAACCATTACCTTCATTATTGACGATTAAGCCATCACCTTGATTGGTAATATTTTGGGTTTTGATATCTATGTTAGTTGCTGTATCGTAATTGTTTGCTTGTACAGCAGGGCCGCTGTCATACTGACCGATATCCATATCTCTGGATTCGTCAATAATTAACGAGTTAAAGCGGTTGTTGATGACAATTCGTTCCGTGCGTTTTGCCTGATTGTTTTCTGCGTAAGTTGCGCCGCTTACGATTCCACTGAAGGTTTTATTGATTGCTTTCTTTTGATTATCATTGCTATCAGATTCAGAAACGTTGGTATCTGTATTCTGAAGACGAAATGTAAAAGGTGATTGGTTTGCAATGGTTTTTGTTGCGCATGTCATTGTTTCTAAATTTTGAATCTGACAGGCAGCGTAACTGATTTCGGCACAGATCAGTAAAAAGGATAGAATAGTTAATTCAGCGATGGTTTTTTGTCCAAGTGCGGATTTTAGATATGTTGTTATTGTTGAGGAGGGGATCTGATTATTCCAGATGGGATGGTGTTTACTTTTCATTGCTCTGGTTCCCAAATAAAAAGTAATCTATTGTAATCCATTGAATTAACAAAAATATATAATAAAAGTTTAAAACAAACTAATATTACCTAAAAACAACACTTTATCAATGAATGTAAAGAATATTTGTTATATGAATTGGATGATTTTGTCTGTGGAGGATTCTTCACAAGAATAATAAAAAATAAAGGGATTTATTTATCAGATATTTTTTATTGAATAATTATTTTATATTTAATAGAAACCACCTTAATCATAGATTAAGGTGGTTGTTTATATAATACTAAAAGTAATGCTGGAGCGTTGGGGTTACCAGTCAATTTTTAAGCCGGCTGAAGCATTGACGGGTACTTTTACTTTGGCATTGCCTCCATTTGACCAAGTATGGCCAATTTCTCCATAAATTTTTACAGTATTGTTGATGTCATACGTGCCACCCAGGGCGAGCTCTGTACTCCGATGTGAGGCACCGGCATTAAGTGTGGTTGTTGTGGATATGGTTCGGTAGCTGGTCTTGTCTGAGCCATCAGGTGAGTAGTAGAAATTAACCCGTGCATATGGATGTATTAAGCCTTTATTGAGCTGATATGTTGCTGCTAAACGTCCACCCAGACGGAATAACCATGCATTATTATGCTCTTGACTTACTGAGGTGTGACCACTGATATTGCTATCATTTAGATCCAGCCACTGATGAATAATCTGTGCTTGCGGCTCAATTTTCCAGTTGCTGTTGGCCAGTGTAAATGGTTTGCCTATTTCTATTGAAGCGGTGATACCGTGTCCTTTCTGTTTACTAATAGGATTGTAATCCGGTTTGATGTCTGCACGATGACGTGCTGCCTGTAATACAAAATCAGCGTAAGCTCCGTCGGTACGGGTATAGTTGCTATAAGCACCGATAAAATAGGATTTGGTGGTGTTTTTGCCTACTTTGTCATCTACGCCGCTGGCAAAGCCATCTACATCGAGATTGCCATGTAGATAGCCTATATAGCCACCGATACGCCAGCCATTGCCTGTCCAGACATCACTGCCAAGTTGTAAACCAGCATAATTGCCGGTACTGCGGCCTTCGGCCGGACCGTTTTGCTGAATGTCAGTACGGTTTGCAAGAACTCTACCCCAGCTCATGCGTTCTTCAGGTATGGGTGTGGCACCAATACGCTGATGCATATTAGCCAGCATTAGGTTATCTGCTTGTCGTAACTGTGTAGCAACTGTAGCCAGTAATGGCACTTCTTTGCGATACAGTGGTTTGAGTTTAGATGGTTTAACGGTTGTGCCGTTACCAGTGCCGCCACCATCTCCAGTGTCACTGCCACCAGTACCGCCACCACCAGTACCGCCACCACCAGTACCACCACCAGTACCGCCACCACCAGTACCACCATCCCCAGTGCCACCACCGCCAGTACCGCCATCTCCAGTGCCGCCACCGCCAGTACCACCACCGCCAGTACCACCACCGCCAGTACCGCCACCACCAGTACCGCCACCGCCAGTACCACCACCAGTGCCACCACCATCTGAAGGATTGGTTTGTTTTTGCGAACGCAGATACCAGTTGTTGCCGTTTTGTTGTAAATCGCCTTTGAATAAATGGTATTCATAAGCTCCTGCACTCAGGCGATTACCGTTCAGTGCAAAAGCGTCTTGTGTGCTGCTTCCTTTTACTTCGACAACTTCAATACCATTGGTGTTGCCGGTATCTCCACCCAATCCTTCGACTTTGTCAAATCTGATGGTGGTGTTACCTGAGGCATTGCCCTGAATGATGAGTTTGTCGGCAGTATTGTCTGGAGTGTTGCTATCTCTTGGGGCAGAATTAAGTTTTAGATCGAGAATAAGTTTGCCGTTATTACCCTGATAATTTCCGCCAATAGTAAGATTGTCGCCGGTATAGGTGCTGTTCAGGTTGATGTAGCCTGAATTTAATACATCACCTTCAATGCGTGCTTGTTTGAGGTCAGGAATGAGTCTGATGGTTGTACCGTCACCGATATTGAGCTGATTTGTGTTCAAATCACCACTAAGATTGAGTGTACTATTCTGTGCCAGATTGATTTTCTCCCAGTTTCGAATGGCAATATTTCCGGCTATACCATTATTGGTGCCTGTTGTTGAACCGGTTAATGTCTGATTAATATTTAATGTATCAATCATGCCATCATTGCTGCTGGTATCATCGCCACCATCCATAACCGTTATTTCACTGACGTTGGTGCCACGGTTTACGTTGAGGATATCACTGCCATTACCCAATTCAATTCGGCCACTGACAGTAGAACCACTTTTTAGTGTCACATTGGCATTACCTTCCTCATCGCTGATTGCTAGCCCAGATGTAGCGGAAACGCGGCTACCAGTATTAAGCGTGATAGTAGTGGTACTACCGGCTTTGTCATGGCTGATAATACCTGCGCCGGAGCCACCGGTTATCTGGTTTGCCAAGGTGATTAAGGTATTGCCGGTACCGGAATTGCGCGCTTCGATGCCACTGATACCTCCGGTGATTTTGCCACCTGACTGTATAATATTGATATCGGTGGTTTTATTGCCATTCTCAGCCCAGATACCGTAGCCTTTCGTAGCGGTCACTTCTCCCTGTGAAATAATATCTGTGGCATTGCTACCATTGTTTATGGCGTAAATACCGTTATTTCCGGCATGAATAAGTTGAGATTCGATGCGTAATCCAGTGGTTTGATTGTTGTTTTCAATCCGGATGCCGGTATTATCGGTTGCTGTGATGGTTGCACTGTTCTTGATAACTGTTGAACCGCTACCATTGTTGCTTGCATAAATGCCGTTGTCAGAGCCAGAAACGACATTGGTGCTGATGGTTAGGTCTCGTGTGTTACTGCCATTATTAACAAAGATACCATTACCGGAAGTGGATTTGACGGTTGCACTGGACGTAATTTCGGTGGAATCGTTTCCAGAATTGATGGCATAGATGCCGTTGCTGGTGCCCTGTACATTTTTACTGTTGAGGGTTAATTTCTGGCCGTTGTGGTTGATATGTACACCATCACCATTTTGGGATTCTACGTCTCCAATAGTGGTTATTGATGTAATGCCGTTGCCGTTGTTTTCAGCATAGATACCGTTGCTGTATCCATGAACAGTAGAATTTGTGTATGTTGTCAGATTTTTTGCTGTGGCTGAATTGTGTGCATAGATGCCATCTGTTGTTTCAGACACAACACCCTGACTAACGGTAATGGTTGTTGAACCTGTACCATTATTTGCTACGTAAATTCCTTTGCCATGTCCAGTCACGGCTCCGGCAGTAATTTGCACATCGGTGGCGGTCGGATCATTGACTGCGTAGATGGCATCATCGTTATCAGAGGTTATGGTATTGCCGGAGTTGATGATAGTGGCACCAGTGCCTCTGTTGTTGATACTAATGCCTTTCAATTGCCGGCTATGGATGGATGCTGTGGAAAGATGTACATCGGTACCGTTATGTTCTATATAAATGCCTCGTACATCGGAACCGGACATGTCCTGTGTGGTTGTCAGGGTAAAGGCGGCACCTGTGCTATCGTTTCTGGCATCGATATTAGTGATATTTTTATTATTTGCATTGACAGTTAAATCACCGGCGCCGGTCTGATTGCGTATGGTTAGGGTTTGGTTCAGTTCATCATTAGAAGTATTGATGGTTTGGCTGGCCGGATCGCGATTTTCAATCAGATTATTGGTAATAGTTGTGTCCGCAAAGGCGGTGTTATGCGAAAGGCTTTGCTGTGAAATCGTACATGCTTTGTGGTCAGGAGAAGTAATAAGGCACTGAGCATGAGCTATAGTGGGTGCGGCCAAAGTAATACCTAAGATGCTTAGTAGTTTGACTGTAGCTGTTTTGCCTCCTTTGTGGGCTAATTCTGAGGTAACTATATATGCCTGTACTTGCGCACTCCAGATAAGCTTGTAGATTTTATTCATTTTGATTAACTTTAATCAGGTTAATAATAATTTCGTATTAACGACATATATCTTAAGAACTGGCTTTAAAATGAATAAGATATAGTTCGGATTTCATTCGACTATAAAATATTACCTAAGTCAAAAAATTAACTTTATGATTAATATAAGTATTGTTATACGATGTAAAAAATAGTGTTAGAGATAATTTTGATTGGTCAGAAGCTGTAGGGTGACTGGAAAATGCTACATGCCGGTGAAAAAGAAATTAGCTAAATAATTTAATATATGCGTATCTGATTTTTAGATGTGTATTTTATTTATGCTGAAATAATAAAATAAAATATTTCTGGTTTGATTAGGTAAAGAATGTCTAAATATATACAAAATAAGCAAATTTTGAATATTTATTTATTTTAGACCTGTTGCAAATTAGTTTCACTTAGCTTCTTTTTTATCATTCAATTTGAATAAATTATGGCTAATAAATCATCGATTTGGCTTATTATGGCTAATTATATTAGTGTGAACGATGGATTTTATTGAGCATATTTTAATTTTTAGTGACGAGGAGATGATTATGGGTATTAATTTATTGGGAGCTTAAAGCATAGGTTAGTTATTTGTGATACAGGCTATTGAAATAAAAATTTTTCAGCTTTGGATAATTTATCAGGAACTAATCTCTCTACTCTGCCATGGGATAGTATAAATCCGCCATACTGGCTTTTTACGTCTTAAAATATTTTTCTGACTAAGCTAAAAAATTGAAATATTATTGCTTTCATCTAAAGGTTTCTAAGTTTTTCAATCTTAAGTGGCAGCCTGCAATGCATTTATCTGACAGTTTCACAACATTCTGGCAAATCTATCAACTGATTGATAATTAAATATTAAAATGTAATTTATCCACTTGACGGCAATCATTTGCGTGGATTGTCATTTTAATTATGCATTTTTGCTGCAATATCCGCTGATATTGTGTTAGCATGAAAAAGGTTACTCCAATTATTAACCTGTGCAGCAGAATCTTTTCTGGCACAGGTTTTTTCTTGCTGATAGGTTGTATTTTCTGATTAATTTGCTAATCTGACACGGTAACAATTTATCCGCTCAGGAAAATATATGGCAGATGTAATGGTTCTAGTAGTAGAAGATGAGGCAGCCATTGCCACTCTGATTCAATTTACGCTGGAGCAGGCCGGATTTGCCGTGCAATGTGTACCTAGTGTGGAAGAAGCACAGCCATTTTTACAATCCAGACTACCAGATGTGCTGCTGCTGGATTGGATGCTGCCGGGTATTTCCGGTATCGATTTTATCCGCCAGCTGCGCCGCGATTCCAGAAGCTGTGATTTACCGATTATTTTGCTTACTGCACGCGGTGAAGAAACGGATAAGGAGCAGGGGCTGAATCTGGGCGCAGATGATTATATTACCAAACCTTTTTCACCGCGGGAGCTGATAGCGCGTATCAATGCATTGTTACGCCGCCGGGCTCCACAAAAAACCAGTACCCCATTGTCGATACAAGGGCTGGAGCTGGATCCGGTACAGCAGCGGGTGCGGGTTAATGGTCAGGCAGTTGCTTTTGGTCCCAGCGAATTTAAATTATTGCATTTTTTTATGACTCATCCAGACAGAATCTATACCCGTAGCCAGCTTTTAGATCAAGTATGGGGAGACCATGTTTTTGTTGAGGAACGTACGGTAGATGTGCACATCCGTCGCTTAAGGCGTGGACTCGAGACCGTAGGCTATGAGCACCTGATACAGACAGTACGTGGCAGTGGCTATCGGTTTTCCTTGTAGTCATTCATACTGAATCTTTCTTCAGGCAGGATGGAATTTATTTATGCCAGAACTGCGTCGTCACCTTTATTTAATACTGATTACACTGATTGTGGTTGTTATGCTGTCACTGCTAACTGGTGGTGTGCAGTCTGTAGTGATCAGTCTGTGTATTCTTTTTTTCTTGTGGCTGGTGGGGTACTGGTATCATCTAATTAAACTCGTACGCTGGCTGGAACGGCCAAAGCTTCGTAATGTGCCACAAGGTATTGGTATTTGGAATACTATTTTCAATACTTTAATGCTACAGGCCAAAAGCCGTAAAAAACGCAAGCAGAAGCTGGGAGTGGCTTTACTACGGTTTAATCGTATTGCTGAAACCATACCCGAAGGGGTGCTTATACTGGGGTTGGATGGCCGTATTCAGTGGCTGAATCATATGGCAGCCATTCATTTAAATCTTGATACCGAGCGGGATATTGATGGCAATTTGGCTGAATTAATCGCTAAAACTGATTTTCAACAGTTTCTCCATGAGCAGGATACTGAGTTTGCCAATATCAAGCTTAATTTTGACGCAAATGGCAGCGGCTTACCAAGAATACTGAATATTATTCGCACACCATTTGACGAGCAGGCAACTCTGATTATCACGCAGGACATTACAGCGGCAGAACAGCTAAATGCGACACGTACCGCTTTTGTGGCTAATGTTTCACATGAACTGCGCACTCCTTTGACAGTTATTAATGGTTTTCTGGAAACACTGACGGATATGCCCGAATTACCACAGGAGCAGCGGCAGTCATTTATCGAACTGATGAGTAAAGAGGGTGCGCGTATGCGCAACCTGCTGGCTGATTTATTAACCTTATCACGTCTAGAAAGCCAGACCGATATTTCTTCGCGTAGACAGCCTGTCTGCCTGACGGCTTTGGCTGAGCAAGTGGTGCATGAAGCAATGCTTTTATCGGCAGAGAAGCATTCTTTTATCTCTGAGTTGGCGTCGGACATATGGGTGAATGGTATTCAGCAGGATTTGTATAATGCTTTCAGTAATCTGCTGTTTAATGCTGTACGTTATACGCCGCCTCAAGGAACCATCAGCATCCGGCTATGGAGTCAGGATGTTGTACCAGATGCTAAACATGCCATTTTTCAGGTGAGCGATACCGGAGGTGGTATTGCCGCGGAACACATTCCCCATCTAACCGAGCGTTTTTATCGGGTCGATTCTGGCCGTTCCCGCCAGAGTGGTGGTACTGGCCTGGGGCTGGCAATTGCTAAACATGCTTTGGCAGAACATGGCGGTAAATTGGAAATTGAAAGTGTGGTGGGAAAAGGCAGTACGTTTAGTGCCGTTCTGCCACAGATGGAAATCAGCAAAGGACTTGACAGCAGCGACACTCCTGCCTAAAATGCGCGCTCTCGGGTCGTTAGCTCAGTCGGTAGAGCAGCGGACTTTTAATCCGTTGGTCGAGCGTTCGAATCGCTCACGACCCACCATCTTTCTTCTATATTCTCTATAATATTTCTTAAATGGCTATTGCTATTTTTCTTCTAACTTGGCCTGTGTGTCTATATTTTGTCATTAAGTAGTTAAATTACAAATTGTTATTGCACTAAATTAAAGTCACTTCGACTCATATTGTTTTGTTGTTGTTGTTTGTATTTTTACACAATTAAACTGTTATCCTTAATCATTATTTTCTTTTCTGGTATTTAATAGCATTTTGGCTGACATGTTTTTTAGTCTTGAATGTTTAACTAAGGAATAAACTGCCTGTTTTTCTGAATAAAATATATATAATTTAAGCTTTATACCCATTATTAGTAGTCTTTCTAAGCAGGAGTTAGACATTATTTTGTATAAATGTTTTTTGTAGGGTATGCATACTGACAATCAAATAAAGAATTTTGTTTTGTATCTCTAAAATAATTACTGTTATATTCTGGATTTTCGATTAATCTGAATTTGAATACAAATTGAGTGTTGTATTACCTTTGTTTTATACCTGATATTTTTATCGCAAAATATATTAAGTCGTTGCAATAAGGATGCTATATTGGAAGATGATGCATTCTGGTTAAATTATCACTTTAAAGTAGATGAATTAGACTGATAGAGTATTGGATTGCTAGTAGATACTCCTCAATGTTGTTTAAAGTTATAAAAAATATAAAAAAATATCTTATTCACTCTGAATGCATATTTAATATCAGAAACAAATACCAATTTTTTTTAAATTGATACAGGAATCTATGTTAGTTGTTGATTCCTGTACCATAGTTTGCAGAAAAATAACAATATAACCGCACTGAATGTTAACCGAACACAAAAATCAGATTAGATTTTGGCATACTTGAGATTTCTATTCGGCCTTTTTTTGTTAATCGTATCAGCGCATGGTTAAGCCACCATCGACTGAGATGGATTGTCCGGTAACAAAAGAGGAACAGTCACTAGCTAGCCATAGCACGGCATCGGCAATTTCTTCGGGCCGACCTTGGCGTTGCATCGGTACAGTTTTAACCATCGCATCTAAGACTTCCTTTTGTCCAGATGCTGCCATTTTTTCGGACATAGGCGTGCGAATTAATCCGGGACAGACAGTATTGATGCGAATATTGCGTGTAGCGTATTCTAATGCCGCACTTTTGGTTAATCCTAATACACCGTGTTTAGCAGCATGATAATTAGCACGTTCAGCCCCACCGAGAATTCCGCCTAAGGATGAGCAATTTACAATCACACCATTGCCCTGCTGGCGCATTTGTATCAGTTCATATTTCATACATCCCCATACTCCGCGCAGATTTACACTCATTACACGATCAAAATCCTCTGCTGTGGCATCGGCAGTTTCTGCTAAAACATTTTGTATACCGGCATTATTAAACGCAATATCGAGATGGCCATAGGTAGAAACAATATGCTTTACCATTGCTTCTATATCATCCAAATTGGCTACATTGCAGATAACTGCCTCTGCTTGAAATCCATTCGCAACAAGATCCTGAGCAGCTTTGTTTACTGCCTCTGCATTGATGTCGGCAAGGACGACAGTTGCACCTGATTCTGCAAAAGCACGAGCAGTAGCGAGGCCTATACCTGAAGCAGCACCGGTCACTAAAGCAACTTTATTATCAAAGGAATAATTCATATTTATTTCTCCGGTTAAGATTTAAAGATGTGACTAATTGTTGTAAATAACTCTTTAAAAGTATGGGTTTTAATATGCAGGTTGATTCGTAACCATCCTTTGTTTTTAAGATTCCAATTTATCGTTCTTAAGTTTTAAAAACGTGATTTTTAGGTATAAAATAATATACAAATATAATATTAATATTCAGCTATTCTCATCATATATTTGTTGATGAGCATTGATGGCTGGATAATTTGTAATATACTGAATTATAAAGAGTAAAACTAGATACTTGGATTTATTACACCTATGAATAAAATTCATTAATCAGTGATGCGCATTAGGCCAGATATAAAGCTTGGAGTTATGACTATACTGTTGTTTAATGATTTTATTAATGCATAATTTGAAGTTTTCATCTAGTCTGGAAAGTGTGTAGAAAACAAGGCATCAGAGTAGGTGGTTATATTCTGGAAGCAGTTAGTGAATTTATAAAGATAATTGACATCCATTAAGACCTGAAGATTTTTAATATTATTCCTACATAATTACTCGTCTTTCTTCAGCAGCAAGAATCAGTGCTTGGGTATAAAACAAAACGATATCATTCAACATAATTAGTTGAAGTTTGACTATTTTTATATGCTACATGCTATTTATGTAGGTTAAAACTGGTCTAGCGTTTCGAGCTTGCTTGTGTATATCTTTTAAAAATTTTTAAGGTCTGTAATGAATGCAAAATTTAGATACTAATATGCTTATGTTTTATTTTTATTTATAAATGTCAGTAATAGATTGAGCTTTGATTAATTTAAAAAAATTCAGTTTTATTCATATAAACGAATAAAGATGTTTACTACCCAGATTAGACTATTTTAAATATAAACTTTTCTCGTAGTTTATTATTCAAATATCTTATTAATTTAGAGTGGTTGGTAAATACTAGCTAAATCATCTCAATTAAATGCGTAATTGAATCGTGTTTATGGGATTAATTCATCTTTTTTATCTATTAAACTAAGTTGTAATTAAAACGTTTTCCTCTAATTATCACAAATATAAATTCTAATAAATAACTTATACTTTAAAAATAAACTTAAATATCAATTAAAATTTAATTGATATGTATCAATAGATGTATTTTTTAAGCCAAAATATAGGTTTGATTTATAATATAATTAAATGTTAATATAAATTGCATTATATTTATATAGTGTTAACAAAGACCAACTTACAATTATAGATAGATTGATTTATGAATAAAATATATAAACTTATCTGGAATGCCAGAGAACATGCTTATGTGGTGACTTCAGAATTGGCTCGCAAAAGTGGAAAAGTTGTAGGAGTTAAAGTACTTACCTTGCTAGGTGCACTCGCATTAAGTGCAAATGTTGCTTCCGCAGCAGAAGACTTGGTAATTTCAGATAAAGATAAAGCCAACGGAAAAGATATTGTGTTTATTGGCAATATTGATTCGGATAATGGTATAGGCTCTCCAGCCCTCCCTTTTGAAGTCTTTAATTTGAAAGATGGCCAGAATATTAGAGTAGAACTTGAGAGAAAAGGGGATTTGGGTAGTATTTGGGGGTTGAATAACGGAACTGGAGAAACCACTGTTAATATAAAAGGAGATGTTATTTCTTCAGGAAATTTATTTTTTCCTTCTTCCGAGGATCCTGCTGAATCAACAGATGAAAATTTTCTATTTGATGATGCGGTTAGCATGACTAACTCTGAACAAGCAACTAATCTTACAGTCAATCAGGAAGAAAGCAGCATCATTAAAGCTAAAAACACCGGTATTATGGCATCTAATAATGGTACTGGTTCTACCAAAATTAATATTGCAGGAACAATAGCAGCAACAACAGCCGTCTACGCAGATAGTGGTGAAAAAACTCAAGATGTGACTATCACGCAGTCAGCTCCCAGTAAAATTGAAGGTTCAGTTAACGGAATTGTAGTAAATAATCAGGGTAAGGGAGCAACAAATATTGATATAGCCGGTAATGTAAGCTCAACTGGTAATGCAACCATTCCGGAAGATCCTGAAAATCCAGACAGTGAACGATATAATTCTGGTAGTGGTATTATTGCCATAAATAATAAAAACGCTACGGACCTGAATATAACTCAGTCTTCAGCCGCCAGTTTAATTCAAGGTGGAGCAACAGGAATTACGGCATCCAATTCAGGTGTTGGTTCTACCACGATTACTACTGCTGGCACGGTAATTGCTGATGGCATAGCAGAAAATGGTATTGGTATTGCCGCTTCCAATACTCAAACAGCCAAAGCAATCCATATAAACCAGACTTCAGGAAATATTAAAGGTAAAGAAAAAGGCATATCTGCAAGTAATTTCGGCCAAGGCAATACCGAAATCACTACTGCAGGAAATGTTACTGGTAATAAAGACGCCGGTATCGATGTTACTAATATGAACTTTGATTATCCTGATACTGAAACAAGAGCAGAAACCAAATCGAAGACCGATATCATTATTAATCAAACTGCCGGAAGCATTATTGGTGGTACAGATGGTATTACTGCTGTTAATGAAACTGGTGGAAAAGTTTCAGTGACTACAGCCGGTAAAGTAGAAGGTAAAACTGGAGCCGGAATTCAGGTTGTATCAGGTACAGCACCAGTTTCAGATATTGATGAAAGCGGTGAAGATACAAGTTCAGCATTTGCTTTAAATAAAAAAGTCGCAACAAAAGCCGGTGATGAAAATGGACAAGCATATTTAGGCGGTATCAATATTGTTCAGCAAAGTGGTGAAATCAAAGGTGTTGCTAGTGGTATAGATGCCAACAACTACGAATCGGGTGCGGTTAATATTCAGGTGAGTGGCAATGTGAGTGCAACAGGCACTCAATTTCAGGAAGCTGACAAACCAGAAACTGAATATGGTACTGGTATAGGTATTAATGTATTAAATGATGGAGAAAATACCACTGACCTAAATATAAGTCAGTTGGCGGAAAGCAGTAAAATTCTGGGCACAGCAGGCGGCATCAGTGCAAATAATTTTGGCATAGGTTCAACCTCCATCACCACAGTAGGAACAGTGATAGCTACTGGACCGGGAGAATATGGAAGTGGTATTTCTGCTTTCAATGGTGAAACGGCCAATGCCATCACTATTACCCAGACCAGAGGTGAGATTAAAGGAGACCAGAACGGAATATTGGCAACCAATACAGGCAAAGGTTCAACAGTAATTACAACTGCAGCAAATGTAACAGGAACCAAAGGCGCTGGTATTCAAGCAAACAATATAAACTGGAGTGACACGGGCGCTAAGACAGATATCAAAGTAGATCAAACTGCCGGAAATATTACTGGTGGTACAGACGGTATCACTGCTGTTAATGCAACTGGTGGCAATATTACAGTTGGTGTTGCCGGTAAGGTGACGGGGGGTAGTGGTGCAGGTATTGCTACTAATATTCCAAATGGTATTGTTTCTTATACAACCGAAAAAACTGCAGGGATTAGTAATATTACTCTGAACCGTGGTGCAGATGTTTCTGCCGTGTCAGGGGTAGCGATTATAGATGGTGATAATGATGCTAATGTTATTTTAAATGGTGGTGCTAAAGTTGCTGGCCAAATTAATCTTGGTAAAGGCAACGATACGCTTACTATCAATAATGGCTCAGATATTTCTGGAGTGACTGTGCTGGATGGTGGCAACGATAATGATACCGGGCCAGATAGCAGTACTGATAAACTGTATCTCAATACCAGTCTGCGTGGTTCTTCAGAATCTTCTCGAAATGGAGAGGTAGGCATTATAAACTGGGAAGATATTAATCTGGGAGAATCAGCTAAACTGACATTAACAGGCAATCTGAATACCCAAAACCTCAATATTGGTTCTGGATCCGAATTAAAGCTTGATAATGTTTCAAATAGTGCTACGGAAGATTCACCGCACGAAGTGGCCGTAAAAGGTAATGTTAAAAATTCCGGTAGCATTAATATGGTGAACGGTAATGGGGGTGACCGCCTCACTATTCAGGGTAACTATCACGGTAATAAAGGCAGTAAGCTGCTTATGGAAGTGACGCCAAAACAGAATCAGGCTGATAAATTACATATTACGGGAGATGCCACGGGTAGGACTGCGATTGATTTCACTGATGTAAGTGGGCTGGGAGCCAATACTGCCGGTACAAAAGGGGTTGAAATCGTTTCAGCAGATGGCAAAGCTGATGGTGAAGTGTTTACCTTGCTTCGTGATCATGTTGATGCGGGTGCTTATGAATACCGCCTGAAAAAAAGTGAAGATAATAAATGGAATTTGTTATCTGAAAAAATTCCTGATACTGGAAACAAAACAAAACCCAAAACTGCATATCGTAAGGAAGTACCATTATTAAGTGCTGTAGGGGCTCAGCTGCGTCAGGCTGATAGTCTGATGCTAGCGGATATGCATAAGCGGATTGGTGCGACACCTGCTCCAGATGAACGCAAGGCATGGGGCCGAGTGATTGCGAATCGCAGCGATATTCGTCAGAGCGGTGTAGCTGATGTTCGCAGTAAGGGTAATTACGCCGGTTTACAACTAGGCAGTGATGTTTGGACCAGTAATGGCCTGAGAGTTGGTGGCTATCTGGGCTATTTACACGGTAATCTGGATGTAGATGGTTTTGCCAGTGGAGTAGATGGCAAAGTTGGTAAAAACAGCACCAAGTCCTATTTCCTAGGCGCATATGGTAACTATACCCGAGATAGTGGAACCTATCTGGATGTAGTGCTGCAGGGCGCACGCCACAATGCTGATATCAAGCCGGATAATGCATCAAACAGTAAACAGAAAGGCCACGGTATCACGGCTTCTGTAGAAGTAGGCCAGCCATTTGCACTTGGCAGCAGTAGCTGGAAGTTCGAACCTCAGGCACAAATTATGCATCAATGGTTAGATCTGAATGATATTAATGTCAGTGGTAATACCAAAGTTAAACAGGATCATGACAATGCATGGTTATTCCGTTTGGGTGGACGTTTAGAAAGAAACTATCCGGTGAATAAAGGTGTACTGCGACCTTATGCGCGTTTAAATTTCTTCTATTCTCCTAATGGTGCAGATACCAGCAGTTTTGCAACTAAAGCTGCCTCTACAACATTGCGTACTGGTGCTTCTCATGCTAATACTGAAATGGCCATCGGAGGAAGCTATGAAATTACTGATAAAGTAAAAGCATATGGCGAAATCGGCCATACCTGGTCTAATGGTAATGATGCACATGTGAAGTCACCGGTTAATGGTTCAGTGGGACTGAGGGTAAACTGGTAACTATCATTGATTTAAGTACATGAAGTGAGTAGGACTGAATCGCAGATTGATTCAGTCCTTTTTCTATTCTATGATTTTTTTGATAATTTAATTAATAAAGTATCATAACAATATAGGCTTGAATAATACTACTGTTAAACAATATTTCTGGTAATTCAGGTTGATAATAATTTTTTAACACCTATACGGCATATATCGAAGGTAAGAATCCCGTTACTAATGAATTTATGCGATAAAGTTTAATTAAAATTAAGTATGAAGCTTTAAACGTCAATCAGTAAAGAAAATATAAAATTTACGATTCTTCTTCATCCCATTTTTGCAATAACTCGAGTGGTATGGCATTGATTACTTCGGAAAAGCGTTTACCCACCATGCGTTCTGCTTGACGCAGGAGGGGGATAGTAGGGCTGCTGGGCTCGTTGGCTTCAAACCAGTGACGTATATCCTCAATGCGCTGAAGGGCGTCATAACGGTCGGCAATAGCTACAGGCATCAGTTCTTGTAAAACATCATTTGTAAGGGATTCGTGATTAAGAGAAGAATCTACATCTTCTTTTATAATTTCAGGTGCGTTATCAATATGGGTGTTGTTTTGTTCTGGTAGGTTATTTTCTTCGGGTGTTTCTCTTTTGGGGGCAGATCGGTTCTCATTATCCTGAAAATAGCTCAATATTTTTTTCAGCGAACTAAAATCCGGTGCATTGAGTTTTAAATTCTCATCGGCCCATGTTTGCAATTTTTCTACAATTGGTAGCACTTCATCTAGTGCTATCAGCGCCGGTGTATTTCGCAGACGCAAATCAAGCAATTGCCGTCGTACGGAGTCTGGAGCCAGAGCATCAGCCGGACGGGGAATTGATAAAGAGCGCTCTACATCCCGAATTTGTAATCGCAATGCCGCATTACTAGACAGGACAATCCCGCGAATATCTGCCATAACACCTTGCGGGTCTGTCAGACCGGCAAGCGCATTACTGCGAACCAGTGCCGCATCCTCTTCATCACCATTTTCATCTGATTCAATCTGTGGATATATTTCCTGTGAATAAGTGGTGCAGGCCTCTTCAAGTAAACTTAATCCTTCAAGAAGACCTTTGGCTCCATTCAACTGGATTCTGCTGCGCAGAAAGATAATATAAATTCGGATGTCTTTAGTCCGTAGCAACAATCTTAGTGCATCGCGTTCAACTTCATTCCAGTTAATTCCTTCCGGTTTGTTAACGAAATCACCATATTGAGCTTCAGGTTGTTCGGTAGATTTAGAAAGTAACAGCAGAAATTCTGGGTCATATTCGAGATTACTGCCACATGGCTGTTCTGCAGAAACGGGAGCAAGCAAGTCTGCATATTGGTGTTTCTGTTTTATATTTTTATTGCTCATCTTTTTCTCACAACTGTCTGATGCTGGAATATTGTTCTGGTTCATACGTCATACCCGCCACTGGAAGATCATTCATAGACTGACCCAGCCAGGTAGTCCATCCTAAACGCTGGTCAGAACTCATTTGCGCTGGAGGGGCTGAACGCGGATTCAGTTGTAGTTGTATTTCCCACTCATATTCATATCCGATAAACGCCCTGACCCATTCGATTAAGCGTGGTAAGTCGCGTCCGTTAGGTAAAAAATGTAAGTAATTATCCAAATTCAATGGGCCAATAGTTAAGCGGAATTTATGCTGTCGATCTGGTACCATCTGTCCTACTAATGCGCCTTCTCCTATCACTGATGCGGGTCCGGGTATACCCAGACGGGTACGTTCTTCGGGCGCAACGGCAATCCAGTGTAATACGTATTCTTCAAGGGTAAAGGGTACGCCAAAATAATGAGACAGTGTTGATGTCATTCCATCTGGATTACGGGCTTCGCGCACTAAATGTGCTCCTGCCGCTAATCTGGGATGAGAT
Source organism: Snodgrassella sp. B3837 (assembly GCF_026535955.1). NCBI lineage: Bacteria > Pseudomonadati > Pseudomonadota > Betaproteobacteria > Neisseriales > Neisseriaceae > Snodgrassella > Snodgrassella sp. B3837. The sequence continues at coordinate 26,428 of NZ_JAFNPI010000017.1, read as the reverse complement.
GGCAAGGGGCTTTCAGCAAATTCTTCCAGGCTCTGACCACTAAGGCTGGCTATAAAAAAAGAAAATTCTTCAGCGTCCTGTCTATCCAGTCCACCGCCAGCAGACTGAGCGCTTTGCCACGCACTATAGAATTGGGTCAGGTAGCGATGGTGAAATAGATCAGCAAAATCTACTAATGTGCTGTCACGGTTACTGTCGCGTCGGCTCAGGGCAATTTCAGTATAATGCATCGGCAAAGGACCATTGGCTCCCCACAATCCCAATCCGAATAATTGAATACGAAATTTTCCTTCTGATGTTAAAGAAGTTGAAGCAATTTCGCGTGGAGCAAAAATCAGTGATGGTGATTGTCCCAGCCGATACGGTTCTTGCTGTGGTCGTACAGCATCACCTATTGGTAGCTGAAGCGGATATTGAGCACCAAAAAAACGCATCAGACTTAAATACCCATAACGCCATGGCTTCTCGCTAGCCTTATGCAGAATGTCTTGCCATTTTTTTTTATCTGTATTGGGCGAACTGTCCATCTCTTTCATTAGATTGCACCCCTACCGCCCATCCGTACCGGCCAAAGCGCAATCTGACCACGCTGGATACTATGCAAAGCAGTTTGTGTGAACGTATTGATGGCAACATGACGCGATAAGTAGTGCTCCATTACTAATCCAAACAGATAAGGACTAATGCCGGAAAATCCGTCTTCGTCAATTGTCAGCTCGCATTTGACACCTCTTCCGTATACCAAAGGACCTGCACCAGGTAAACGTCGGGTTACTGGTTCAGTTTTGACTCCTATCAAACTTTGTATTTGGCGCAGTTGTGGGCTGTCATGTGTTGGTACAAACAGTCTTAGCATATCCCGTAATGCCTGACCCCCTGGGCGATGAGCCATATCAGACAATGGTAAATAATTGAAAGACAGTTGCCTTATAAGACGCCATGCCAGCTCCCGTTCTGCAAATGGCGCCAGCGGTGGGCGTGGTGCACGGATGAGTCCGATACTTTCAACTGGTACGGAATCATCAATGGAAAGATCATCAATACCATTGCGTGGAACCAATGTTGCCAGATCACGATTGGTTAACCATGCGGTAGCCGAAAGATAACGCAGATATTCAGGATAAGGTGCTTCATTCTGGTCTACCAAAGACAGAAAAATTTCTGTCCCAATATAACTAGTACGGGTACCATATTTTCGGGCATTGTCGGATAGTTTGCGTTGTTCACGACGTAGGGAGAAATATCGGCCGTAATTACCTTCGTCGTTATTAAGAGAGTTATAAAGCGGGCGAAAATTTAGTTCTTCTGTAGTCTGTGGTTTCAGTCCGTGGACAGTTTCAATTGTATAAATTTCATAATCAAGTGGCCGAGATCTGTCCGCAACCAGATGTAACTCAGTGCGGGCTGTATCCAGTTCTATCCTGTCTGTACGTTTACGGAAAAGATTAATTAGTGGTGTACAAAACAAAGCAAATTGTTCTGTACTGGTTTGATTAATTAGCCAGCTATCCGGAATGCGATCCAGCAGAATGATAATTTCAGCTACATTAGCATTGATTTTGCTCAGACCATTGGATAGACCTGTCGGTGTAAAAAAATAAAACCGTTCTGGACAGCTAAAATATTCATGCAACAAATTATGTCCATGGAAAACATCCCATGTAAGCGGTAGTAACCCTTCTCCCGGTTCCAACCCTTCATGCACGACCGCATTTTTTACATTAATGTCTAATGCTCCCGTGAAACTTCCCGGATAACCGGCTACCGTTGCAACGGCACTGGTATGCAATAATTCAAACAGATGAGATGCAATTCTGTCTTCACCACACAGATAAATAGGTAAGCGATCCAAACCTTTAATCTGATTAAAGTTGATTTCACCAAATGTGCGTAAGGTCAGACGTAAGGCACCGGTTACTTTAGTGTGAGCCGGCAGATAACGGTTGAGCATCGGCATGTCAGGCGGTGCCCCGGTTAATCTGGCTTCAATGATCTGGATTGGCCATAATGTAACTTCCTGACTATTGCGAAATTCACAAACTGTGTTTTCTCCTACTGGAATACCGGCACGAAAAGTAGAATGTCTGGGTACCTTAAATCCTTGGTGGAAATCACCTTCCGAATGGCTGGGATGAAGCTGTGCTACCGCCATTGATGGGGTGGGTGTGACATAATTCGGATAAATGACTTCCAGCAGACGTTGGGTAAATCGCGGAAATTCAGCGTCTATTTTTAATTGTGTGCGTGCTGTGAGAAAACAGAAAGCCTCTATCATCCTTTCTACATAGGGATCCGCTATTTCAATACCCTGCATACCCAGACGTTTTGCAATTTTGGGGTGTTGCCGCGAAAACTCAGCGGCCATTTCACGCATGAAAGTGAGTTCTTTGTTGTAATAGTCTAGTAATAACGGATCCATGATTTTTCTATCAGATAATACTTATTCTGTTGGTTTCAAGATCAAATGCACTTTGGACAACAAATGAAGTAGGGTATGGTTCAGTGAGAATGCGTCCGCGTATTTCAAATAATAAGACATTGTAATTTAATTTGGATTCATCTTTCATTAATGGAGCAACACCTAATGAAGAAGTCTCCAATCTTGGTTCAAAACGCAGAATTGCACGCCGAATAGCTTTCTCAATATCAATCCATTTGTGCTCATGCATATATTGACCAGCAATAGGAGGCACGCCATAGTTGACTACAGAAGCAGCTACCTGTGGATACAAACGTAAATCAATCTCATCTTCCAGATTAGTGGTATTGAGTAGATACATCAGATCTCGCTGAACTATTGCCCGTAACCGTTCAGAAGAAACTGTATAATTCTCAGATGTTTCAGTCTTACGAGTGGGTGCATCATCCCGTAGGCGATCAAACAATGTAGGTAAGAGATGAGTCTTCGGGCGTAAAGGGGGGAATTGTTCAGCCATTTATTACCCTTTATCAGTCACAAATTCACATGAAGTGATGTCAAGAATGCCGATATCTCCGTGATCTGTTTGCCATGTTTTTTGCCCTAAAGCCCTTACAGAGGTTTCCCCATGCTCCTTCCAGATAGTTTCACGGCATAACATCAGCGATTCACTTTCTGATTCCGAACCACAGCAGCGACCAAGCAGAAACGCGTGATGTTCTGAACCATCTGTAAGTGTTATTAAGGCGGGTTTCCAAATTAAATCCAGAATAGAGTGGGGACGTGTGGAAGAAACAGAGCTGATCTGTTCGAATGGAAGCCATGTATAGATACTACCGATTACGAGCTCAATGGTTGGACCAAGCCATGTATCACTATCTGCAATCCATGAGAATTTACCACCTGGGTCGATAGTACCGGAAACATCTTTAGCTGAACCCAATGCTGCTTCTCTCATTTCATCCGCTTTTGTCTCATTGTCAGTCTGATTTAAAGCAATTGCATCAAGTAACAAATCTACCCATTCGGGTTGTTGCTGGATGAATCCCGGACGTTTTTGACCAGAAAAACACTCCTTGCGATATATTTCACATGCAATTAATCCTCGGAAAGCTTGGGCCTGTTGTTCAAAATCAGATTGCATCTGAGCACATGCTTGTAATTGCTTCAGCGCCCGCTGCCAGTCTCCCTTCAGACAAAGTAATTGAAATAACAACCAACGCTGAACATGGTCTGTAGGTTTAGTTTTGATTTGTTGTTCAGTTTCCTGTATGACATCAGTCAGAGATCGGTTGGCTATCCATGCTTGCAGCGTAGAAAAATGTTCATCATTTCGGTGTGTCTTGCTCATCCTTAAAATCCTTTTGGTGACTGTCAGCAAATTGTGACATGCGATAATGACTGTCTACGCTAACGGCATGATGCTCTTTTCTGGTTAATGTGGGTGGCATATGTGCATGACTATTCTGCTGTTGCCAGCCCGGAGCGAATAAATGCAAAATTTCGGGTATTTCTTCTGTTTTGAACAGCTCAGCTTCTCTGAGGCTGTCAAGGCCGTTAAAGACATCATCAATGTTTAGTGGCCCAGAAACAATGTCCTGTAAGGTCATTAACGGGTCCAAATTGCCTGAGAGATCGGTTAGATTAACAGTGGATGCAGAACTACTGACATCATTTTTTAGTAATCTTTCCTGCCAGAAATGCTCATTTACTGATAGCTGTGGTGTGTCAAGTGCCTGACGATATTCGTGTAATAAATCCAGAAAAATGGCCTCAGCAGGAGATTCTTCTAATGTCGAATCTTTTGTCTGATATTCAGTACTTTCCAATAGTTCATAAGGCAGGCTTGGCATCACCAGACTGAATGGATTTTCATCTTTCTGCTGAGAAAGCAAATGTGAGTCAAACCATTTTAAATCTAATGGCATAATTTTGTAATCGGCATTGTTTTTGTTGAGTGTTTCAGTTTCGATCTCTGAAGTAAACTGTTGAGCGGGATTAATTTGCCAGATTGATAATCCCCATTCAAAAATATCGCCATCATGCAAAAGACACCAATTATCTGATGCAATCGGCATTCCATTTACTGCGCAGTGAACATTTTGAGAAAGGTTAAGTAGTTGCCAGCCGCTTGCTGACTGACGAATACTTAATGCTAGATTTTCTGTTGCAGGTGATTCTGTTTGAATACTATAAATCGAGGTTTCGGAAAAAAATGCAAATTTTTTTATTTCATAAACCTGACCAACTTTAATTCCACGGCAGTAATCAAGACTTAATAGAAGTGAATTTTCCATAACGTCTTTCAGGTAGTAATTGTTTGTTCTCTGCTAGACCTGAGACCATGAGTTAACTTTCTACAAAAGCTATTGGTAATCTCTGCACTAATATTTATTAATAATATTGTATTTCTGTATAAATGTGTTAAGCAATATTACAGTAATTCGGGATGTATGCATGAATTATCCTTGTTTATAAAAACAAAATCAAGAATTATTCTTGCATCCTTAAGTTTTACATGTTAAATTTTAAATTAACTTCATAATGTTTAAGAAATGTTATAATTTTAATGAAATTTTAGGTATGTTGTTTGTTTTCTCCTTTTAAAAACAAAATAAAGGATACTGGTAAACAAATATGGACATTTCCCGCCAAGCTCTATTTGGTAAACTTAATACAACACTGTTCCGCTCTATTGAATCGGCTACAACATTTTGTAAATTACGTGGAAATCCTTATGTTGAGCTCGTACATTGGGTACACCAGCTCATGCAGGAAAATGATGGCGATGTTATTCGAATACTGCGGCATTATGAAGCGGATATCGCCAAAATTGAGCAGGATATTTCACGTAACCTGCTTTTGCTGCCATCTGGAGCAAGTTCAATCAGTGATTTTTCCCACCATATAGATTTAGCAATTGAGCGGGCGTGGGTTTACGCTACTCTCACGTTTAAAGATTATAAAATTCGAGGAGCTTGGTTATTTGCCGCTTTGGTACTGACGCCTGAATTGCGTCGTGTATTGACAGGAGTTTCTGGCGAATTTACCAAAATTCCTCAGGAAGAATTAGCAGAATCATTACCTGAAATAATTAAGCAGTCCCCTGAATCTCAGGATCGTCCTTACGATGATGCTGGCTATGCAGCTGCCATTCCTGGTGAAGCCAGTCAGTCGTTAATGGATAATAGTCAAGATAGTAAATCTGCTCTGGCAAGATATTGTACAGACCTGACAGAAGAAGCAAAACAGGGTCGGATAGATCCAGTTATCGGTCGTGAGCATGAAATACGCACCATGATAGATATTTTGTTGCGCCGTCGTCAGAATAATCCTTTATTAACGGGAGAAGCCGGTGTAGGCAAAACCGCTGTAGTAGAAGGATTTGCTTTGGCTATTGCCCACGGGGAAGTGCCACCGAGTCTTTCAGAAGTAAGATTATTGTCCTTAGATGTGGGTGCATTACTGGCTGGTGCCAGTATGAAGGGTGAATTTGAATCACGTTTAAAATCAGTATTGGAAGAGGCTAGCCATTCAGCAAACCCAATCATAATATTTGTTGACGAAGTCCACACTCTGGTGGGCGCAGGAGGAACTTCTGGTACCGGTGATGCAGCAAATCTGCTAAAACCTGCTCTGGCAAGGGGTACTTTACGTACCATTGGTGCTACAACATGGAGTGAATATAAACGGCATATTGAAAAGGATCCAGCTCTAACGCGCCGGTTTCAGGTTTTACAAGTAGCCGAACCGGAAGAAGCTGCGGCCATTAATATGGTCCGCGGTCTGGTTTCAACATTTGAAAACCATCATGGCGTAATTGTGATGGATGAGGCAGTGAGAGCTGCAGTTAAATTATCCCATCGTTATATTCCATCACGCCAATTGCCAGACAAAGCCATTAGCCTTCTGGATACAGCGTGTGCAAGGGTTGGTCTGTCGTTGCACACGCCACCCAGTACCGTGCAATACCTGCGTCAGCAGCTAAGCGCTGCACAAACTGAACTGGATCTATTAAGTAAACAACAACGTATTGGTTTGTTTACAGGGGAGTTGACTGAAGTAGAACTGCGTATAGAAGCACTTTCAGTTGAGCTGGAAACCGAAGAAGCACGTTGGCAACAGGAGCTGCAAGCTGTAGATAAATTAATAGCTGCACGTGCATGCTGTCAGAACAATGATGATAAGGCTCTTTTGGAGCAACTGTCAGAAATTGAAACAGCTTTACGAGCGTTACAAGGTGATGTCCCAGTAGTTTTTCCAGAAGTTAGCGAAAGCGTTGTGGCTGCAATTGTCTCTGACTGGACTGGTATTCCGGTTGGTAGGATGGTCAAGGATGAGGTGGGAGCCGTACTGAATCTTTCTGTTAATCTGGCGCAGCGTGTAGTGGGGCAGGATGATGCGCTTGACCAGATCGGAGAACGTATCCAGACCGCACGCTGTGGTTTAACAGATCCTAATAAGCCGGTTGGCGTCTTTTTGCTGGTAGGCCCTTCTGGTGTTGGTAAAACCGAAACGGCGCTGGCACTCTCTGAAGCCATGTACGGTGGTGAGCAAAACCTGATCACCATCAATATGAGTGAGTTTCAGGAAGCGCACACTGTCTCTACTCTTAAAGGTGCACCTCCAGGCTATGTTGGCTATGGTGAAGGTGGCGTCCTTACCGAAGCGGTACGTCGACGGCCATATAGTGTGGTATTGCTGGATGAGATAGAAAAAGCCCATCGCGATGTACATGAAATTTTTTATCAAGTCTTTGATAAAGGCATGATGGAGGATGGCGAGGGCTTAAATATTGACTTTAAAAACACCGTCATTCTGATGACCAGTAACGTAGGCTCTGATCTGGTTTCTCAATTATATGATGACCCAGCACTCGCCCCGGATTGGTCAACGCTGAAAGAAGTGCTGATGCCGGAGTTACGTAAACATTTTCCGGCAGCATTTATTGGTCGGCTAACCATTATTCCTTATTTGCCATTAGCAGATGAAGCACTGAGCAGTATTGCTCGCCTGCACCTCAACCGTATCGTACTAAGAATGCGTGAACAGCACGGTATTGCATTAAATTATGACGAGGCATTGGTAGAGCATATTGTACAGCACTGCCCTATGCATGAAACAGGTGCTAGATTACTCATCGGATATATCGAACAGCATATTTTGCCAGCTCTTTCACGCTACTGGCTTCAGGCTTTAACAGAAAAAAAAGCTGTGGAATCTATCAATATAAGTATTGACCCTAGCCATACTGAAAATCCAATTATTTTTTCGGTTGTACCTGTCTAGTCAAACATCGTAAAGCAGTAACCTTAATGACCGGTGCAGACCGGTAGTGATTGATAAAAGAAAAGGAAGCAGAAATGGCGGTATTTAACAACAGTGCCCAGAAATTTATTCAGCGTAATCGTGCACCAAGAGTACAAATAGAATATGACGTAGAGATTTATGGTTCTGAGAAAAAAATTGAATTGCCATTTGTAATGGCAGTGCTTGCTGATTTATCCGGTAAACCGGCAGAAGACTTGCCGCCGGTTGGGGAGCGTAAATTCCTAACCATTGATATTGATAATTTTGATGAGCGAATGAAAGCCATTCAACCACGTGTCGCTTTTGCTGTACCGAATACCCTATCTGGTGAAGGGCAGCTGATGGTAGATATCACTTTCGAAAGTATGGAAGATTTTTCTCCGGCAAGAGTGGCTCAGAAAGTTGATGCACTCAAACAATTACTGGATGCACGTACTCAGCTGGCAAACCTGCAGACTTATATGGATGGTAAATCCGGAGCAGAGAATCTGGTTAACCAGCTGTTACAGAATCCTAGTCTTCTACAGGCATTAGCCAAAGCACCTAAACCCCAGCCTGCAGCAGGAGATAACCAAGCTTCAGCATCTGCTGATACCGAATAATAACCCAAGTTCAAAGTCTATTTGTACGTATTGATTGAGGAGCATTCATGGCTACGCAGTCCCAACAACAATCAGATGTTGCACTGGCAGAGCGCCCAGTTGCACAATCCGAATTTAGTAATTTACTGACCAAAGAATTCAAACCAAAAACTGATCAGGCAGCTAAAGCAGTTGAACAGGCAGTGAAAACATTAGCCGAACAGGCTTTGTCACACTCAGTTACCATCAGTGATGACGCCTACAAAAGTATCGAGGCTATTATCGCTGAAATCGACCATAAGCTTTCCGAACAAATTAATCTCATCCTGCATCATGAAGCTTTCCAGAAACTGGAATCATCTTGGCGTGGCTTGTTTCATCTGGTTTCTAATACCGAGGTGGATGAACATCTGAAAATACGTTTCATGAATTTGTCTAAAAATGATTTACGGCGCAGCATGAAACGGTTTAAAGGTATTGCTTGGGATCAAAGTCCGTTATTCAAACAGATTTATGAAGAAGAATATGGACAATTGGGTGGTGAACCCTATGGTTGCATGATTGCAGACTATTATTTCGATCATACCCCACCGGATGTTGATTTATTGGGTTCGGTAGCCAAAGTGGCTTCTGCTTCACATATGCCGTTTATTGCAGGTGCTTCACCTTCTGTGCTGCAAATGGATTCATGGCAGGAACTAGCTAATCCACGTGATTTAACTAAAATTGTTACCCAGAATTTGGAATATGCTCCGTGGAATTCTTTACGTGCCAGTGAAGATTCGCGTTATCTTGGTCTGGCGATGCCGCGCTTTCTTGCTCGCTTACCATACGGTATTAACACCAATCCAGTCGATGAATTCGATTTTGAAGAAGATACAGACGGGTCTGATCACCGTAAATATGTGTGGAGCAATGCAGCTTACGCAATGGGTGTCAATATCAACCGGTCATTTAAAAATTTCGGTTGGTGTACCATGATTCGCGGCGTAGAGTCTGGTGGTGCTGTGGAAAATCTGCCTTGTCATACATTTCCTACTGATGACGGTGGCGTAGATATGAAATGTCCGACTGAAATTGCTATCTCAGACCGTCGTGAAGCTGAATTATCTAAAAATGGTTTTATTCCTCTGATTCACCGTAAAAACACAGATTATGCTGCTTTCATCGGTGCTCAGTCTTTGCAAAAACCTCAGGAATACTACGATCCTGATGCAACAGCCAACGCCAATCTATCCGCACGCTTACCCTATCTATTTGCCTGCTCACGCTTTGCGCATTTTTTGAAATGTATTGTACGTGACAAAATCGGCTCATTTAAAGAGCGTGAGGATATGCAGCGCTGGCTGAATGAATGGATTATGAATTATGTTGATGCCGATCCGGTAAATTCTTCACAGGAAACCAAAGCGCGTCGTCCGCTGGCTGCTGCTGAAGTGGTGGTAGAAGAAGTGGAAGGAAATCCTGGTTATTACGATGCTAAATTTTTCCTGCGGCCTCACTTTCAGCTAGAAGGCTTAACCGGTTCTTTACGTCTGGTTGCTAAGTTGCCATCTGTGAAACAGACAGCGACTGAATAGCATGATTTTGATCAATACCCAGATAAGATAAAAGCTATTTATTTCTGAGCCCACATTAAATGAGTACAGGTTGATTCCAGATATCCGGATGCCAGCAAAGTCGTGAAGATTTTCAGCATTATTGAAAAGTAATAATGAAAATGAAAAGCAAAATCTTGAACAATATGTTGTTTGTATTCTGTTTTGGTTTTGTGCAAACAGCGGCTGCTTACGAACTGGTTTGTCCAGAGTCTGTTAAGGTAAAAGCTGGTATTCCGGAGTTGGAGTCAGTGCCTCTTAATTGGGTGGTATCTAAATACAAAGACACATTATTAAGACTGGATGGTGCAGGAGTCTATAGTGGAAAACCTGTTGATTTAGCTCAGTTAAAACCACAACCTATTGTCGTAAAGGGTAAAAAGCATTATCCGGCTTGGGAAGTAGACAGTAAGCTTATTTAGATTGCGTAGGTTCTTGGCTAAGCTGCTCATATAACCATAATCAGGTGCAACTGACTAGAAGCATTGATTCAACTATGAAAGTTTGCTGGGCAGTTTATTCTAAAGATTCTCAGGGCGGATTACTTGCAAAACTAAAATGTCAGTAATTCAGTTTTTCAATAAATAATTTTTCCGCGATAGTCGTGTATGACGCTAAGCGGATGATGTAGTACTTCTTTAATAGTAAACAACAAAGGAGCCAATATGGCACACGACATTTTCTTGAAAATTGATGGCATTGACGGAGAATCTCCGGATGCACAACATAAAAATGAAATTCAGGTATTAAACTGGAACTGGGGAATCACTCAGGAATCTTCTATGCAGTCTGGTAGTGGTTTGGGTACCGGTCGGGCGACGGTTCATGACCTGCAATTTGAACATTACATTGATCGTTCCAGTCCTAATCTAATGAAATACTGTTTAACTGGTAAGCATATTCCAGAAGCAAAACTAGTGATGCGTAAAGCAGGTGGAACACCTTTAGAATACCTGAAAATCACAATGAATGACCTGATTGTATCAAGTGTAATGCCTTCCGGTAGCAGCACTGATGAGCAGAATCCGCGTGAAATGGTGCGTTTATCTTTCTCTAAAGTGAAGCAGGAATATGTTGTACAGAATCAGCAGGGCGGCAGTGGCGGTACTGTAACTGCTCAATACGACATCAAGGCCAATAAAGAAGCCTAAGATTAAGTAATGCCTCATCTGTCATGTGTTTGAAGGCAAATTGTTTTTCAATGCAATAAGGATCATCAGAGAGCCTAAAAATTCTCTGATGATATTGACTAATTTGGTCGGAAAATAGCTATCTGGCATTACCATAAATGGTGATGGAATTTGAATAAAATATATCAGTGTTATCGGGAACTATATCGAACTGGCCGCTTTATCTTAATCTGCATTTTGTTTTTGAGTGTAGTTGGTTGCCGGTCTGTGCAGGATGTAAAAGAACAAACACGTCTGGAATTGCATATTGAAGCTGCTGACAATGTTAATCCTGATGAAAAAGGTCGTGCTGCGCCTATTCAAGTACGCATATACGAATTAAAAAATGACAACGCATTTACATCTGCAGATTTTTACACACTACAGGATAATGATAAATCAGTACTAGGTAATGATCTGCTCGTAAGCGATGAATTTATCTTGCGGCCGGGAGAAATCAAAACCATCCGGCGCAGAACCAATCCTGAAACGACAGTTATTGGCGTATTGGCTGGTTACCGCAGTCTTACGCGTTCTCAGTGGCGTGAAACCTACAGACTGGCCGATGCTCCATATGCAACTTGGTATCGGGAATGGTGGCCACTGAAAAAAGCAAAGCTGGATATAAATATCGGACAGAGGGCCATAGTGGTCACTGAAGTGGATTAAAGCAGAGGAATTTCTCTAAATGAGTTGGTATAACCGTGTAGTCTGGAGTGAAGGGCAATTTCTGCTGCCACAGATTTTCCAGCAACAAGAACGCTATCTGGAACATTTTGCACATAGTCGCAGTGTGCCGTTATCGCCTTTTTTCTGGGGTTTCAGTCGCTACGATATAGATCACGAAGCGTTGAATTTAGGTAAACTGGTATTAAAAGATGTGGCTGGTGTATTTCCCGACGGTACGCCTTTTGAAGCGCCTGGGCACACATTGCTGCCTCCGCCGTTGACTATTCAGCCAGAGCATCTTGAACAACTAATTTATCTTGCTTTGCCTATCCGCACACCAAATGCTGAAGAGACCAGTTTTGAAGATAATTCGGAGTCGCTTGCTCGTTTTGCTGTATTTGAAAGCGATGTGCGAGATGCAAACTCTATCGGACTTGGCGCAAAAACAGTTCAGCTCAGCCATTTGCGATTAAGGCTGATGCCGCAGAAAGCGTTGACAGATGCCTGGATAGGATTGCCAATTGCCCGTATCAGTACTTTACGGGCAGACGGTGGGGTTGAGATAGACAGCACTGTCATCCCACCTGTTACTCACTATACCGCCAGTACCTTGCTACAGACCTGGCTTTCACAGATCCATGATTTGACACATCTGCGAGCCGATTCACTTGCTGATAGACTTACAGGCAGACAAGGTAAAGGCTCAGAGGCGGCTGAGGTATCCGACTATTTGCTTTTGCAAATTCTAAACCGTTATGAACCTTTACTACACCATGTGCAGAAAGTTGGCGCCACTTCACCGGAATTTATCTATCGGCAGTTGATTTGCATGGCAGGTGAGCTATCGACTTTCGTTAGACCACATACACGGCGCCCAATTGAGCATTTACCATATCGTCATGATGCACCTTATTATTGTCTGAAACCAGTTGTCGATGATGTTCAGCATTTGTTAAATGCAGTATTGATTCGTAGTGCGCAGCATATTCGACTAGAGGATGCGGCTTACGGAGTCAAGAATGCAGTGGTTGAACCCACAGAACTGCGTGGCTTTAATGCTCTGGTATTGGCCGTTAAGGCTCAGATCCCTCCAGATATTTTGGTACATCAATTTGCTGCACAGACCAAAATAGGTCCTTCAGATCGTTTGCCGGAGCTGATTCGTTCTCATCTACCGGGGATGGCATTGCAGGCATTACCTGTACCTCCCCGTCAGATTCCTTTTAATGCCGGCTATGTTTATTTTGAGCTATTACGTGATGGTCCGTTATGGGAACATATTGCTCATTACGGTGGATTGGCCATGCACATTGCCGGTGAATTTCCTGGCTTACTAATTGAACTTTGGGGAGTGCGTGATCAATGAATGAGTTCGATACCATTCTCAATGGTACAGGCGCTAAGAAAGAGCAAATACCTGATGCTTCAGCTACAGAGTCTTTATCACAATCACAACATGGTTATGAGTTTGAGCGTCTTGCGGATACATCTTGGTTCGGAGAACAACAATCAGCCAAATTGGCAGACAATATCGATGCAGGACCAGACAGTAAATTACGTCTGGCAGCAATTGAAGCGGCCGATAATCCTCTGCTGGAAGCAGCACAGCCCTTGTTGCTCGCACTGGCCAATATGCCGGCTCAACTTGATTCATACGATAATGGCATTGAAAGTCTGCGTGAACTGCTTATACGCGAAGTGCACATTTATCAAACTTTATGTGATCGGGCAAATTTGAGGCGTGAACACGTACTGGCGGTACGTTATTGTGTTTGCACAGCTCTGGATGAGGCTGCCAATAAAACATCATGGGGAGGTGGAGGAGCATGGGCTAGAAAAAGCCTGCTCATTGTTTTTCATAACGAAAGCTATGGTGGCGAAAAAATATTTCTATTAATTGGCCGTCTTTCTCCAAATCCAATTGAATACGGAGACGTATTAGAAGTCATCTACCGAATTTTAAGTTTGGGGTTTGAAGGGCGGTATAGTGTTCGTCCGGATGGGCGTAAACAGCTTGATTTGATTCGTCAGCAATTGCTATCCATCATCAGCAGTGGCCGGGATCCGGTTGCCCGGGATTTATCTCCACACTGGTATGCAGATGCATCTGGTAAGTTTCGTCGACTGCGTTCGTTGCCAGTATGGATCAGTGCTGTATTTTTTTGCTGTCTGTTATTGGCCATTTTTGTCTGGTTTAAATTTCAGATTGTGGATACTGATACAAGATTACAACAACGAATTGCTGCTATAGGTAAAGCGGTGCCACCACCAGTAACGACTGGTGTATTGCGGCTGAAAGCTTTACTTAAAGATGAAATTGAACGTGGTGTAGTCAGCGTTAATGAAAATGCTCAGCAAAGTCAGGTAACATTTCTTGGTGATTTCATGTTTGTTCCGGGCAAGAAAACAGTAAATCCCAAAATAATGCCAGTACTGGATAAAGTAGCCAGTGAAATAAACAAAGTATCAGGTACTGTGACTGTAACTGGACATACTGACAATCAACCTATTCATACTGCTGAATTTCCTTCTAATCAGGTTTTATCTGAAAAAAGGGCAGCAGAAGTGGCCGCTTTGTTAGTAAACAAAGGGGTAGCGGAATCACGATTGAAAATTGTCGGTTTGGGTGATAGTGCACCAGTAGAAGATAACAATACAGCAGAAGGCCGTGCAAAAAATCGTCGTGTAGATATTTTGGTAACTGAGTGAACCAAATTTTGTATTAATTACATTCGCCGTTAAAAAAGGTATGAAAATGCGGTTACTGAATAATATTGTCAAGCTTTCTTTATGTATTTGGTTAGGCTTGTTTAGTGTTATATCTTTTGCATCTGTTTTGGATAATGATGAACCAATTATCGTTGAACAAATCAGGCAGCAGTTGGCTGAACCAGTAAATGCAGCAAGAATTTCGGATGCTCAGGTAAAAGATATTATTCGTCATAATCTTGATAGCAGGCTTGGAACATCACTGCATAATGCCTATGGCATTAATTTACAAAGCATTTCATCAGATAATGCACTTGCACCTATACAATTGGGATTTTTAGAACTCAGCTATTCAGACGAAACAGCCGCTGCACAAGCTATAAAATCACTGGGCAAAACTCGTTTTTTTAAGCACAGCAAAATTCTGGTTCCATTTTCTGTAGTCATGATAGGAAGTAAATTGCAGATTTTATTTACTGAAAACGCCGGAAGCCGTCGCGCACAAGCAATTATTGATAAATTTTCGAAGTATTAAGACAAGAACTTGGAAACTTCCAGTTAAAAAATAGTATTAATTTAAAAAGGTTGTAGGGCATAAACCCATAGGTGGTAGCAACTGAATTTGTGCAGAGGTCATATACCTCAGTAAAAATTTATTATCAACCCGCCTAGATAGATAGCTAAAGCAAATAACATGCAAAAAATTTTAGATTTTCTTTTTTCCCGCCGCATGCTGGCAATTATCGGTATTATTTTATTAGCACTGATAGTCTGGTTTGTGGGACCTTTGCTGACGTTTGGTGGATTGCATCCTTTTGCATCAATGTCTACGCGCATTGTCACCATTCTGATTCTGTTCGCATTTCTGTTTCTATGGTTTAAGAACTGGTCGTTATCGGCTATCTGGGTTGCAGCTTTATGTGTACTGATATGGAAAGCAGCGCCTCTGCTTGCATATGGTCAGACCAAACCATTTGCACCAGCATGGACTCGAGCCATGTTGATTGGCATCGTTTTGTTTTGTTATGCGCTGTATGGTTTGTACCGACTATGGTTGGCTTTACGTGTAGATGAGCAGTTGCTGCAAAAAATTCTGCGTCCGCGTGGCGATAAACCTGTTGTTTCTGAAGCTCGTGAAGATCAGCGTGCGGTTACCAATATTGTCTCACGTGCCGTTGAGCAGCTTAAGCAATTGCGTATTGGTAAGCCGGGACTTGGTATACGCCGTATTTTTGAAGGTAAACGCTATTTATATGAGCTGCCGTGGTACATGATTATTGGTGCGCCCGGTGATGGTAAAACAACAGCTTTAATGAATGCTGGCCTGCAATTTCCACTGGCAGAGCAAATGGGACAATCAGCGGAAGCCTTTGCGGTGCCCGGCAAAGGCGGCACGGTACATTGTGACTGGTGGTTTACCAATGAAGCCGTGTTAATTGATACTGCTGGACGTTATGTTCGCCATGATGATGGCGGTTCTGCTGATACTACTTCCCGTAATGCTGAGGAATGGCTTGGGTTTCTCGGTCTTCTGCGCAAATATCGTCCGCGCGCACCAATTAATGGTGTACTTTTAACAGTCAATGTAGCTGATCTGGCCGGTAAATCTGAAGCTGAGCGTATCACTGCTGCGGCAGCATTAAGAGCGCGTCTGGGAGAGCTCCGAACCGAATTAGGTATTCAGTTTCCGGTATATTTGGTGGTAACCAAAATGGATCTTCTGCCTGGTTTCACCGATTACTTTAACTCCCTAACTACTGAGGGGCGTGCACAAATATGGGGTTTCACTTTACCGTATGATCAGAAACAGCAAAAAAATGATTTTGATAAGCTGCGTTCAAATTGTGAAAGTGAGCTGAAGCTACTAACGCAAAGACTAGATCAGGGTGTAGATAATCGTTTACAGGAAGAATACGATGTACAGCGCAGATGTAATCTTTATGCTCTGCCACAGGAATTTGCTGCGCTTGCTGAACCATTACTAGATATTATAGAACGCGTATTTCTTGATTCTAAATTTGATGCAACCCAATTGCACAATACGCTCAGAGGTGTGTATTTTACTAGTGCAGCTCAAGCGCCAGCTCATGCTACAGCTGATCGCCTATCCCTAATGCAACGTTTATGGCGGGCTATCAAGCGTGACCCAGCATATACTGAAAAAAACAGCCTTTATGCAAATACAGTACCGCCTACAGGCAATCGCAGCTATTTTCTACATGATTTGCTGACCAAACTCATTTTTCAGGAGCCAAACCTGGTTCAACCCAATCTACAATGGGAAATGCGTTATCGCGTAATGCGATTTACCGGTCATTTATTGGTACTGATTATATTCCTTTGGCTAGTACAGGGTATGTATACCAGTTATGGTAAAAATAGTAATTATCTTGCAGCAGTTAATGTTAAAGCAGCTGCGCTTGCTGAAAAAGTGCGCGTTTATTCCCGTAAGCCTACTACAACAGCTGTACCAGATATTTTGAATTCAGCCCGTGAGCTGGCTGCATACCCCGGACTAGATCCGGATAAACCACCAACCAGTTTCCGATATGGTTTGTATAGCGTACCGCCGGTAATCAGTAGCGCCGCCTCCACTTATGACCAGCTACTGGATCAGCTGCTACTGCCACCTGTGGTTCGTGGTGTTGAAAGTACCCTTTCCAATGCTATTGCACAGAAAGATACTAAAGCAACCTATGATGCCTTACGTGTCTATCTGCTACTTAATCTGGATGCAGATCATCAGGATAAGTTTAACGCTGCTGAAATTCAGGCATGGATATTGAAAGACTGGCAACAAAACGATACCGCTGCAGCTTTTGGTGGAAGTGCCAGTATTTATGAGCATCTGGGTGCACTTTTTGATGGTAGCCGTGTCATACATTCGCCATTTGCCAAAAATGATGCCTTGATTCGTAGTGCAAGGGAGTTGTTGGAAGGTAGTACCAGTACCGAGCGAATCTACGACCGAGCCAAAGTTGCTATGAGTGATGAGGCACCAGAAGACTTTACGATTGTACGTGCAGTAGGTGCTGATGCCGGTATGGTTTTTGTTCGTGCCAGTGGCGAACCGCTTGATCGCGGTATTCCTGGCCTGTTTACTGTACAGGGTTATAGGGATTTATTTGATAAACGCATCTCTGAATTTGTTGCTGCCGCTTATGCAGATGACGAATGGGTTATGGGCAGGGAAACTGCTGCTTCTCAAAAAAAAACTGCTGAACGTGCCCAGCAGCTGGTTCAGAAGGTTAACGGAGATGATGACCCTTTAATCAAAGAGGTGCGGCGGCTTTATTTAACAGAATACACTTCGCGCTGGCAGGCTTTTCTTGAAGATATTCACAGCGTGAATAGTACCGGTGCTGACAATAGTCCCAGTCTGGCTTTTGACTTACAGACATTGCGTACATTTGCTGCTCCCGATTCGCCACTGATGCGGCTTTCCAAAGCAGTTGTAGAACAAACAACGCTGGTACCACCTATGGACAAAAATACCAGTCAAAAAATTCTGGCTGAACGAGCCGAGCAACGATTATCAGGCAATACCCGTGAAGCCGTACAGACAGCCAAATTGTTGAAAAATGTACGTCCTGAAGAGCAGTTAGAAAAAACACTAGTCGATAATCGATTTGCTGCATTACGCGAAGTTGTCACCGGCGCTGCCGATATGCAAAACAGTAATGCAGGCAGCAGGCCGCAGAAATTAGACAACGTACTGAGTCTGCTCAATGAATATTACAATCAATTAATGATAGCAGATAATGCTTTAGCTGCTAACACTTTACCTCCCAAAATTGATGCTGCAGAAAAATTACGGCTTGAAGCAGTCAAAATGCCAGCACCTTTACAAAATATCTTGCTCGATCTAACCAATCAAGGGGCCCGTAAACTGAATCTGGCATCAGGAGAGGTACTTAGCCGGCAAATGGAGGCCATGATAGGCGGAAATTGTCGCAATGTAATTGATGGCCGTTATCCCTTTGCGGCCAGTAATCAGGAAGTAAGTGCGGACGATTTTAACCGTATATTTGCCAGTGGCGGACTGCTTGACGATTTTTTCAATAAACAGCTCGCATCACAAGTAGACATCACTTCTAATCCATGGCGTTACAAACAATCTGAAGGAAGCAACACACCTTTACCGGGACCAAGTTTGGCACCGTTCCAGCAGGCAAAACGCATTCGGGAAGCATTTTTTCAGGAGCAGGGAGCTCGGAAAATGTCTTGGAGTATGGATATTAAAGTTGTTGAACTGGATCCCACAATTACAGACTTGATTATAGATATTGACGGACAATCACAACGTTATATGCATGGACCGGTGCGTCCACTACACATTACCTGGCCAGGTCCGAGAAATGGTTCCATGGCTGAAATAACGGCCAATCCGCGCATACGTCAGGATAGCTCAACAATTATCACCAGCGGGCCATGGGCGCTTTTCCGGCTGCTAAACAAAGGCCGAATCATCAGCAGTATGAGTGACAGCCGCCATTTGGTTGAGTTTAAATTTGATGGTCGCCGTGTAGTGCTCGAAATATCTTCCAGTGTAGATTTTAATCTACAGAGTGCAAACAACCCATTACGTGGATTTACCTGCCCAGTAGGAGGTAGTACGCCATGATAGGTATACCGCGCATCTCGTCACCTGCTATTTGGGGAAAATTACCCGACAGGGGCGATTATGTTCGCTATAGAGCACAAGGACAGGAAATTGATGAATGGCGGATATGGTTGAATAAGCAGGAATGGCTGCAGCCTCAAAAAGATAATATTAAGGATAAACATGATTGGCTGTACCTGACGCCCGATTTTGGGCAGGAAAGTCCCGTACTGCATGCTTTACCATGGAGTTTTGTGTTAGCTCCCGGAATATTGCCATTTTCAGGACGATCCTGGGTAATCGGGGTGATGAGTCCTTCTGCAGACAGCATTGGTCGTTCTTATCCTTTGGTGATTTATCAGACAGTCAATCAGTCATGGCTGCAACGATATCTGAACACACCATTGGGCTGGCTATATTGGCTGGCACAGTTAGTGGCAGGATATGTCAAACCAACCAAAAAAAATACAAAAGATCTAGCTAGTCAATTAGATAAATTGTGGGAAATTCATAGTCCAAAATGGGGTGGCTGGTTTGCCAGAGCACAAGTAGGAAATCAGACGGCCTGTCGCGAACTGACAGGTAAGACAAAAGAGGAAGATACCGAATTTTGCGGTGTACATTATTTGCCTTGGGCTAATTGGCCGCACGTGGTTTGGGAGTCATTGTCCGCAGAAGGGTGGTTCTGGCAGCAAGATGGAAGGGGCGGATTTCTAGATGCAAGAAGCCTAGGCAATAGTGTTTGGAAGGAATAAAAATGCCAACTAAAAAAGGAGCGTCCCGGTTATTGACAACAGGAGAAATATCTATGGTGACATCGTTATTTAAAACGGCAATCACGACAAGCGATGTCAGAATTCATAACGATAAATATTTACGATTTCAGGACGAAAATACAGCTATGACACCCAATGGAGAATTATATTGGCCACAAACACATTTTAGAGAGGATTATTCAATTGAAACAGTTGATTATATTCACTGGTTTATGCATGAAATGACACATGTTTGGCAATATCAAATGGGAATGTCAGTTAAAATTCGCGGTTTGTTTAGTTTTGCGATAGAGTACAATTATGATTTAGAAAAAGGAAATTTATTGTCTGGATATAGAATGGAACAACAGGCATGCATTTTGTCTGATTATTATATTTTGGATCGATTTGGGTTTGATTCTTGGTATGACCGAACAAGACAAAAGCATAAAGGTGACCGTTTTACAAATAAACAATATGGAAAAGATTTTTGGATGAAAATATATAGCAACACGCTGTCACTATTTCTAAAAAATCCGAAAGATCAAAAGGCGTTATTCGAGTGAAAAGCAAATTGAAAAACTGGATATTGGTAGTGAGCATATTACCTTTAGTCACAGGATTTAGTTGTCATCGAAAAATGATGTATACGCCTGATATTACTCTAAAAAAAGATGGTCAGCCATGTATCAGTATACCCTTGCACGAAGTTAATTTTTTAAATAAAAACAAGCAGTTTGATTTAATAACAGCAGACGTATTTCAAGTAGGTGTTGGCACGCTTTGGGAAAAAAAATATTATGACTCATCAAAACCTTATAAAATTCAAGCAGGTAAGTGCATAGGTTTTGAATACCATTTTCAAAAAAATATCGTTTATTCTATTGGTTTTATATCTGCAGCCAGTGGAAGCAAGGAGTTTGAAAATGGCGACCAAAAAATATGGGCTAGAGATTTGCGAATTACAACTAATACTGATGGCTCGGCAAAACTTTTATTAGATATTGAAGCTAGAGAAAATAATTAAATAAAAATAATCTACAAATAGTATGTTTTGAATTTTTGCTTTTCTTGTAAAAAAATTATATAAATCAAATATCTAATAGAAAATTTATCTGCAATTGAAGAGTTTTACAGATAGTTTTATTTTATCTGCATCTTTAATTTAGTCTAGCTCCTTTGGAATATCCAATAGATAGAAAAGTGTTATTCAAATGAAACTAAGATTGAATATGTACCTGTTGGTTAGTTTCATATTATTGTACATAACTGGGTGTTATTTTCATCGCCCGATGGTTTCTAAACCCGATATTGTTTTAAAAAATAATGGACAGCCATGCATTAGTATACCGGCACTACTGATAAATTTTGATCGTAAAAAAACAGTTTGACATAATAACAACAGAGGTATTTCAAGAAGGTGTCGGGCAATTATGAATGAAAGATTATTTTGATCCGCTAAATTTTGGCTTACCAAAAAAATATTATGTTGTGAGTGGAGAGTGTATACGCTTTGACTATCATTTCCAGAATAATATTGTCTATTCAATCAATTTTGAATCAAGTATTAGAGGAAACGATGAATCAAAGGATATGACGCAAAAAACATGGGCAAGAGAATTTCGTATATTCAAAGATAATCATGGTAATGTAAAATTATGGTTAGATTCTAGTGCCAAAAAAACAAATATAATTAAACGAAAATAAATACATTAATCATGATTTTTAAATTTGCAATTATTATGTTCTGCAAAATGCGCTTTTGAGAACCAAAAGAGGTCGAGTAATTTTATTAAAATGACAATAGTTTAGAAAATTGTATTATATCTAATATTTATCGGTTGATAAAGCGGGAGATGTAATCGTTTGCTCTCAGGGTACTATGAAGAAATAATTATAATTAATTCAAAATATTACGCATTATATTAATAACCATTACAATCAAAATAGAAATTTGTTTTGTGATGGTTCGGATAATTTTCCTAAAAAGTGAAAATATGATGTATTAAAACTGTCGCCCAAAAAATAAGTCTGAAGAATACCTCAAATACAGTCATTCAAAGATATATGATTTATAGCTATTGCTACTAGTAAAAAATACAGAATTTTGAATTTGTCATTATGATCAGATATTAATAATTATGTCAAAATACTATTATTCTGTTTGCTTTAAATTGAAAACTAAATTAAATCATAGATGCCTGTGCTTATCATTTTCTAAATCAACCAGATTTGCAGATAGTTAAGTTGTTGTAAAAGATTAATTTAGAAATCTACAAATTCGCTTTATTTCAAAAATAATGTCTTATATTGTGTAAATATTA
Source organism: Snodgrassella sp. B3837 (assembly GCF_026535955.1). Taxonomy (NCBI): domain Bacteria; kingdom Pseudomonadati; phylum Pseudomonadota; class Betaproteobacteria; order Neisseriales; family Neisseriaceae; genus Snodgrassella; species Snodgrassella sp. B3837. The sequence continues at coordinate 4,291 of NZ_JAFNPI010000017.1, read as the reverse complement.
TATATAATAAAGTTTTATTTGGTTAAAAGGTGTTTTAAAGATTTATGCTAAATTAATGCTGAATGATTAAACATTTTTTGCATCTTTTTTTCTTCAATAAAGGTTTTATTGTTGGGAGATTAAAGTGCGGTGTGAATATTGAATAGAGTAGTACAAACTTATTTGCAATATGAAATAGCCAAAATTATAGCCAGATGTAAATTGTATTCAGGCGGGTTAATCAGTCAATATTGGAGAGATGGAGATAGTACATAAGTTAACGGTAGACGCGTCCAGATAAAAATATTTTTGTCTTTTATGCACCGGTTTAGTTTGCTATTCAAGAAACGTCAATAATCGCACTTGCTGGAAGAAATAATCTGGTTCAGAAAGTCATTTTCTAAATAATTATTTGATTTAAACCATTTAGAATGGGTTTGCATATCATGTTGGAAAAAAGGCCGTCCGCTGAATAAGTAATCAATACTGAAACATGCGCCGATATTGCATGTAATTAAATCTATGGCGCAATAATGATGGGGAAAAACCATGAGTATAAAACCAGAGTCAGATGAACAGCTTCTGCCGGTGAATTCACTTACCCGTACACCTGGGTTTGTAAGCAACCAAACAGTATCTCCAGATATTGGAGAGCTGGTGCAAAATGGTGTTGAACAGGTGGCGGACAAATTGGCTGAAAAAGCTAATACGACTATCGCTCAAACTAAAAAAGCCATAGATACAGCTACAGATGCTATGGAGGCTATAGGAAGTATAGGGACAGCATCTCCACTGATGAAAGCAGCACAGGCAGCAGTAGCAGGTAGTTCGGTACCAGTTAGTGCACAGGATATTGTGGATGCTGTAACTGGTGGAAGCAGTGGTGGTACACGTACAGTGAATGTCAGTGGTGCTGCCGTCCCTGCTGGTATGCTTACTTTTGCCAGTATGAACGGACAAGAAACTTTAAGTGAGTTATTTAGCTACACCATTCAACTTAAGACTCCTGATAAGCTGAATATTGGCTACTTCGCGCCTAGTTCTAATTTGCCATTAAAATCAATGGTAGGTAAGGATCTGACTGTTGATATAGAGCTTGAAAACGGTAGTAAACGCTATATCAGCGGGTTGGTTACGGCTGCTCGCGTTGTGGGGCATCAGGGACGGGGTGTGGTTTATGAGCTGCGTCTTGAGCCATGGCTAGAGCTGGCTACCCGTACCAGTGATTACAAGATATTTCAGAATAAAAGCGTAGTAGAGATTATCGATGAAGTTTTAAGTGAGTATCCATTTGAGATGGAAAAACGACTTACTGAAACTTATCCGAAGCGCAATTTTCAGGTTCAGTATGGTGAAACCGATTATGATTTCCTGCAACGTTTGATGCAAGAATTCGGTATATATTATTTCTTTGAACATAGTGCTGGTAGTCATAAACTAGTGTTAGTCGATGCTATTGGTTCTCATCAACCTTGTCCCGGAGCTGCATCTGTAAGTTTTCATCAGCAGGGTTTAAAGCTGGATGAAGAGTTTATCCATACTATTGCAGCGAAAGAATCCCTGCGTACCGGTAAATGGGTATTAGATGATTTCGATTTTCAGAAACCAAAAGCCAAACTTACAAGTACAGTAGCTAAACCACGTGAGACTGGGCATCCTGATTATGAGCATTATGAATGGCCTGGTGATTATTTTGAAAAAGACGAAGGCGAATTCCTGACTAAAGTACGTATGGAAGCGCAGAAATCTTTAGGCAGCCGAGTTTATGGCAGTGGCAATATACGTACCCTGGTGACAGGCTGTACTTTCAATTTAGAAAACTGCCCTACAGTTGAAGCAAATCAAGAATATCTGGTTGTTGAAAGTGTGCTTGTGATTGAGGATATGGGGGAATACAGTGGTCAGGGACAACATTTCGGATACAACACAAGTTTTGAACTATTACCAACCAGTGAAGTTTTCCGTCCGCAGCGTACTATAAAAAAACCACATACCCATGGCCCGCAAAGTGCCATTGTGACAGGTCCGGCAGGAGAGGAAATCTGGACAGACAAATATGGCCGAGTGAAAGTGCAATTTCTCTGGGATCGTTACGGCCAGTGGGATGAAAACAGCTCGTGTTGGGTACGTGTTACACAGCCGTGGGCAGGTAAGGGGTTCGGCGGTATGCAGATACCGCGAATAGGTCAGGAAGTCATTGTTGATTTTAAAAATGGTGATCCGGATTTACCAATTATCACTGGCCGAGTGTACAACGCTGATACCATGCCAGCATGGGGGTTACCTGACAACAAAACTCAAAGCGGAATGTTCAGTCATTCGATCGGAGGCGGGCCTGATAATGCCAATGCTTTGCGATTTGAAGATAAACCGGGGCAAGAGGAGCTCTGGTTGCATGCTGAAAAAGACCAGCGTATTGAAGTTAATAATGATGAAAGTCATTCAGTAGCAAATAATCGTACAAAATCAATTGGTAATGATGAAGTCATTAGCGTAGGCAACGACCGTACAACTTTGATCAGTAATGATTGTCTTCGTGCTGTTAAAGCCAATGACACAGTTTTGATTGGAGAAAACAAATCGACTAGTGTCAGTAATGATTTTGTACTTGCTGCAGGGACAACCATACGCTTGTCATGCGGAAAAACTGTACTTGAGCTCCATGCCGATGGGCAATTTAATATTACCTGTGAAAATTTCAATATCACGGCAGCACAAAGTGGCCAGATTAATACACTTGGTAAACTACTGGATTTGAATATGGACGGGGGAAGTGCTGCGGCTCAACCTGGCTCTGATGGAGATAAAGGCAATATTGATAGTGCAGTAAATCAGATATTTTCACCACCGGCATAAAATAAGAATATATAAAGGGCAACTTAATGCAATACCAAACAAATGATACCGAATTTCAGATTCCAGACCCTGACATCAAAGATGTTTCATTAAATATTATCAAATTTAAAAATTTAGGTACATCATTGGTTTTGAGTCGCAGCGAACTTGGAGAAGAGGAAACGCTTGAATCCAGCCTGGATGACCAGTTAAAACGACTTGAAAGCTCTGTAAAAGGATTGAAATTTCATCAGAAAAACAAAATCAGTTTCGGAAAAAATCAGAATATTGAGGCATTTGAGTTAAGTAACCAGTTTATTAAGGGTGCAGAAAAAGTTTTCCAGTATCAGCTGGTGTGTCTTATTCCCGGTACTCGAACTATGTTTGCGATGAGTTATGTAAAAAATACCAATCTGGGCGAAGCGGAATTAGCCCATTGGGAATTAATTAAACAAAATTTTGAATTTAAAAAATAATGATTTGAGAGAGGAGCAACCATGGGACAGGCATATTGGGCTGCCCGAGAGGGAGATATACTTCTGCATACTTCATTATTGGCAGATATAGCAGGCGCAGCTGTTGAAATGGCCTGTTATGCTGCTATTACAGCTGCAGCTAGTCTTGCTGTATTCGGAACATTAGCCACTGGCGGACTTGCTGGCTTTGCTTTAGGTGTTGTAGTTGGTGTCGTAATGGGTGTATCAGGAGGTAGCAACAAAATTTCAGAGTTAGCAGACTCGGTTAGCGGTTTATTTCCACCATCTGAAGATGGCAAAATTAAAACAGGATCGCCCAATACCCGCACCAATACAAAACCTTCCGCTAGAGCAGCAGGGATAATCAAACCGGAACCACAGCAAACTTCAAACAGTGACAAACCACAACAACCTAAAAGTTTTGTAGATGTTGCGGCTGGCTTCTTAGGCGGACTATGGCATACTGTCAAAGAAATGGTAAGGCCAACGGTANCGATCCCAGAGCAGAACCCAGAGATGACGACAAAATACTTTGCCGCAAACATCCGCATCCGTTCGGCACAGATGAATATCTCGCCGAAGGTTCCCGCAAAGTCTACATCAACAGCCAGCCGGCCGTACGCAGCAACGACCGCAGCACTTGTGAAGCCAAAGTTACCGATGACCATGCCGGCGGCGTCAAAGTATCCAGCAACGTACGCATCGGTGGCAAACCCATCGTCGTGCGTGAAATCAGAAGCGGCAAACATCCGGTTGGCCTGATGATATCTGTAGCCATGGCTTTGATGCGTCCCGGCAAAATCTGTACCAAAATCGGCTGTTTTGCCACAGACTTTCTTATTGGTGCAGCCAGTAGTTATTTGACATCGAAAGCAATTCAAGCAGTTACAACCCATAACCCCGTCCACCTCCCCACCGGTGCCAAACTCCTCTTCGGCACCGAAGAGCTCGACTTCACCCTTCCCGCCCATCTGCCCCTCCAATGGCAACGCTTCTACAGC
>NZ_JAFNPI010000016.1:489-913 GCF_026535955.1 Snodgrassella sp. B3837 | reverse complement strand
AAATACCTTATTAGGTTGTTTAGAATATTCAAAATCCCAACTTTCTTTTGATGATTCTAGAATATTATTAAACCATTGATTAAAAGTTTTAGGTTGTTTAGGGCTATATAAGTTATAAACAATCGTATAACCCCACGGAAAAGGCTTACCTTTAGGAATCAGATTTTTATTATCATTCATATAATCAATATCAGTTTGCTCTCTTCTAATTTTAATAGCACCATCCGTTACGCGGTATTGAAAATCAAAACCATCAATGGGTAGCTGATAAGTGATGGGGGGACGCTTGTATTCGCCGGCTTTTCTATCACGGTCGAAATCGCCAGGGTCTCCTACATAGTGTACCCACGTAAACACTACACCATCGGGAATACTGACCGGTTTACCGCCCAGATTACCAATGGAATCATAGCGCCCAAATCGA
>NZ_JAFNPI010000016.1:0-460 GCF_026535955.1 Snodgrassella sp. B3837 | reverse complement strand
CAGCCAGACAGCAAAAGCAGGCCAGTTAAACAGACAGCTTTAGCATACGAAATCAATAAATTTCTCATACTGATGTCTCCTGTAGGACTAAAGTATAAATTAGCATAATTTTAAGATAATGCAAACAAAAACATAAACAAAAATTAACTAGTGTAACGAAATATTAACTCTAAATAGATTATTATGTTTTAATATATATGCAATCTACCGAATATATTTAGCGTAAAATAGTGAGCAAACCGGAATTTCTCTTAAAAAATGGCAAATTGGCTGAATGAGGTTGTATCAATATTGCGTGCATTGTTACAAAAATAATTTCTGCTGTCAGTGGTGTAACGGGTATGCATCTGTTTCGATTTATACCTTGCCAGCCTGCTTTTTAATTAATTTGCCATCATTAGTCACCACCCAGCTATCCAGTATGGCAGTGATATTTTTTTCGGTTTGTTGCCATAGTTTT
>NZ_JAFNPI010000015.1:319322-320844 GCF_026535955.1 Snodgrassella sp. B3837 | reverse complement strand
TACAACAGAACCTGAGGTATCAGGGGCAGTATTTAGACAGAGAAACGGGCTTACATTACAATACTTTCAGGTACTATGACCTGGATATAGGCAGATTCACGCAGCCGGACCCGATTGGGTTGCTGGGTGGGTTTAATCTGTATCAGTATGCGCCTAATGGGTTGATATGGATCGATCCTTGGGGGTTAAAAGTACTATATAGAGGAATGAGTTTAGATGAGTATAGTAATTTAATGAAAGAAGGCTGGAAAGCCGGAAAAGGAACAATGGAGGGTAAATGGTTCGCTGAATCTTATAAAGATGCTATTACATGGGGAAATAAAATGGGCCACGGGGGAGAAATTTTCAAAGTAGTACAAATTGATGTCCCCGATCACATAGCAAATAGAATGTATTTTATTTCTCATCTTGATGGTATAGGTCCGGCGAGATATGCTGAAGATATTGATTTAAATAAACACGCTAAGATAACATGGATTAAAACAATCAAAGTCAAAAAAATATGCTAGCGGTATTGGAGAAAATTTTTTATGAATCAGGTAAAGATTGTATGGCTTCCTGAGTCTAAAGGAGGAAGAAAAACAATTCCACCTACGGGAAAATACTATGCAGTATCTCGGTTTAAAGAGGATAAGGATTGGCCGAATAATGCTTGGAGTGTAGTATTTGAGATAGATAAAAGCGAAATTAAAAATGATGAGATATTTTCTTTAGGAACTGTAAGATTTTTAATGAACACAGCACCAAAAAACCGCTTGAAATCACAAAATAAATTTGAAATCTACGAGGGGCCAAAAAAAGTTACTTATGTATATTTAATACACAATTAATTTAATTTTAAATAAATATAAGCTATAAAATTTAACTTTTTTATTATTCTGGAATTATAAAAGAGATTTGTTAATTTTAATTTAACTTTAAATTTTGTTTTTATGAACCCACCGGCAGAATCGAAAACTGCCGCAACCAAGCCTACCGGAACACCCTGCAATACGATGCCGCCGCCAACCTATTGGATAAAAGACGCAACGAAGACAACAGTACCGACAACCAAAACCTGGTCCGCTTTAACCAGCTACTTCACTTCCGAGGCCTGCAATACACCTACGACGCACACGGCCGTACCCACAGCAAGCAGACCGCCAGCGGTACCCAGTACTACAGCTACGATGCCGAACACCGCCTGACCGAAGTGCGTATCGAAAAATTAAACCGTACCGAACGCTACGGCTATGTCTACGATGCCTTAGGCCGACGTATCGAAAAACATCAAATAGACCGAGCCGGCAAAGCCTGCAACCGTACCCACTTCCTGTGGGACGGGCTGAGAATGATTCAGGAAACCCGTACCGACAGAAGCAAAAGCGTCTATATCTACACTGATGAGAGCGGCTATAAAACCTTAGCCAGAGTGGAGACCACCACCGGTACGGAACAAAAAGTGCTGTACTACCACACCGATGTCAACGGCGCCCCGGAAGAACTTACTGATGAAGACGGTCACATTGTATGGGCATGCAGC
>NZ_JAFNPI010000015.1:455-319304 GCF_026535955.1 Snodgrassella sp. B3837 | reverse complement strand
ATACAACAGAACCTGAGGTATCAGGGACAGTATTTAGACAGAGAAACGGGCTTACATTACAATACTTTCAGGTACTATGACTCGGATATAGGCAGATTCACGCAGCCGGACCCGATTGGGTTGCTGGGTGGGTTTAATTTGTATCTGTATAAACCAAAAAGAGCTTCTTTTATTTCTGAAACGTCTATAAATGATGTTTTGAGAAATCTTAATAATCAAAAAATAAATCATAGAAATTTATAATATTGAATTAAAAAGTATATGCTAAGATTTACAAACTTTATATAAAACAATTTTTACCAAATCCCAAAAGGGAATTAATAGTGATTGAAATAAATACTTTTATAAAAATAGGTCATGATCAATTTATGAATTTTTCAGCATATCATTATGATATTAAAGATGTAAATAATATTGAGGGCAGCATACATCTGAATATAAACCGTGTTATTTTATTGAAATATAATATGTGTGATTATATTGATAAACTATGGGCTAATTTAGTTCAAGGATTGGAGCAGATAAAAAACAATAACGAATTTAAAACACATTTCGAGAGCCAACCAATTGAAATAAAACTAAAACCGATAGGAAATGATGTACTGGTTAGTGTTAATAGTAATTTGAAAGTTGAAGTTTTAATAAATAAAAAATATTTTATAAAAGCTATGTCTGAACATGCATTATATTTTTTTAATAAACTTTCTGGTTTCAATAAAATTCAAGAAAATCGGTATCAATCGGAAATTGAACAATTAGAACGAATTTGCCTGTAAATCAATTAATCGAAATAATTTATATAAAGATTAGAAAAATTAAACTTATTGTTGATATTAACACTTCACAAAAATATTTATGAAATTCAAATTCATAACTATTCTATTAACTGAAAATTCGACAATAAATTAATCTAACGCATCTCAGTTTCTTTTTATATTTTAATTATTTTTGATGAAGGATTTTCATCGAAATTCATTTACCAGCTCCCAAGCTAGCAGCAATATTATTCTTCGTATTTAAATAGTCATCAAATTTTCGGTTGTGACTGATACAAACTTTTCATTAACATCATTTCATCAGATTTAATAATCAACACATTATCGATTGCTCAGCAAAGCCACAAAAACTAAGTCAGAAAAATCTAGGTAGCTAAAACATGCCCATAACAGATAAAAACATTATTCAGAAATACTATCAGGCTTTACTTGCAAAAGATCCTGCATATGTTGGTATTTTCTTTGTAGGAGTGAAAACAACTTCAATATTTTGTATTTCTACTTGCAGAGCGAGAAAACCGAAATTTGAAAATACTGTATTTTATCAAAGCGTAAAAGAAGCCCTGAATGCGGGTTATAGGCCATGTAAAATCTGCCGACCTACCGAAAATGCAGATGAAGCGCCTGAGCAAATAATCAAAGCAATCAAAATGATTAGCCAAAATCCCAAGATAAAGATATCCGACTCGGTACTAAGAGAGCATCATATCAGTCCGGAAATCGTTCGGCGTTGGTTCAAAAAAAATTACGGCATTACCTATCAAACCTATCAACGTATGTACCGAATCAATCTGGCTTATCAAGAATTGAAAAGCGGCAAAAAAATAACGGATACAGCATTCAACCATGGTTATGAATCACTTAGTGGTTTTGGCTATACATATAAAAAATTTGTCAAAAATGCCCCCTCCAACCATGCTGAAAACAATATTATCCTGATTAATCGTTTATCCACACCTATAGGCCCAATGTTTATATGCGCCACGCAGCAAGGTATTTGTCTAGTGGAATTTGTAGACCGGCGAATGTTAAAGACGGAGTTTCAGCAATTACAAAAATTACTAAATGGAACAATCATATTTGGTGTAAATAATCATATTCAACAAGCCAGAGCAGAAATTGAGCAATACTTTCAAGGAAAAAGAAAAAATTTTACCGTCACCCTGCATACCCCGGGGACACCATTTCAGCAATCCGTTTGGGCATGTTTACAAACCATCCCCTATGGCGAACTATATACTTACAAACAGCAAGCCGAAAAACTAAACCATCCTAATGCAGTCAGAGCAGTAGCCAATGCAAATGGCTTGAATCGAATTGCCATCATCATTCCTTGCCACAGAGTAATTGGTTCTAACGGCCAGTTAACCGGATATAGCGGTGGATTAGAACGCAAACAATGGCTGATTAATCACGAAAAAAGCCATCGGCATTTATAACAACTAAAAACCTCATTTTATAAAACACGCTTCAATCGGACTAATCCTTTTAAGTTCTGGTAAAGACTAATTGAAGATTGTTACTAAAATTATAAGTATTATTGAAATTTTATTATCAAATATGTACCTAATCCGGTAATAAAAAATACTGAATCAAAACAAGTACCACAATATTTCAAATTAAGTATCCAAAGTTTATAGCTTAGGAAAATGGATAGAAGGCATGCTTATAAATATATCAACCATTAATGTATTGATTCATTCAATCAATCAGTAAACGAAATTTTAATTTACTATTCGAATAATTTTATATTTAAACATCATATTATTTGGATTTCGTAACAGATTTTAATTACTTTAGGTACACTATCCAATACTTGAAAAAATTCACACAGCCCAATCAGACTAAAATCAGCACGATCGTGATTTGTATTACAGCTAACCAATTGGCTTTATCCACTATACAGTTTCACACTTAATCACTCAAATTTGCGCATCAGCCTGTTTAAACCATAGTCAATACATGACTTCAATATTACAATCACACCATTCAGACATGCTTGATCATAACAAGCATAATCATTTTTTCTTTATAAAGTATTGCATGAATTCTTATTCTTTATTTGTAAGCTGCCCGCGCGGACTGGAAACCATATTAAATCAGGAACTGGTAAAGCTGGGCTGCGAACAGATTCACCCTCGCGATGGCGGTGTAGCCGTTAACGGCGATTTAGCCACAGTCTACCGCATCAATCTCTATAGTCGCGTAGCCAGCCGTGTACTCATGCGCCTCAGTAGCGGCCATTTTCGCAACGAAAACGATATTTACCAACAAGCAAAAAAAGTCGAATGGACCAAATGGTTTGACGTTAAAAAAACCTTCAAAATACATATCGAAGGCAAACAGGCGCAAATCAACAGCCTGAACTTTGCTGCCCTCAAAGTAAAAGACGCCCTTTGCGACGTTTTTCGCGAGCAAAACGGCAGTCGACCCAGCGTGGAAAAATTTCAGCCCGATATTCGCATTCATGTTTTTATCGAAAAAAACGAACTATCCATTTATCTGGATACTAGTGGTGAAGCCTTATTCAAACGAGGCTACCGCAGTGACACTGGCGAAGCACCATTACGCGAAAATCTGGCCGCTGGACTGCTGTTATTGGCAGGCTACAACGGCAGTCAGACTTTTATGGATCCATTCTGCGGCAGCGGCACCCTCGCCATAGAAGCAGCATTGATAGCCAGCAACAGCGCCCCCGGCCTAGAGCGTGCTTTCGGATTTGAACACCTACTCAATTACGATGCTACCTTATGGCAGCAGCTGCGCCGTAACGCATTGTCCGCAAAATGCCAGCCCCAAGCACCGATTTCTGGTGCAGATATTGATGGGAAACTGATTGTATTAGCTCAAAATAATGCTCGCTATGCCGATGTAGACCAGTATATCCAGTGGCAGACTGCCGATGCGCTGGATACCCGCCCCAATGGTACCAACGGTATTATGCTCAGCAATCCCCCCTACGGTGTGCGCTTGTCTGAAATCCAGTTACTACACGCTTTATACCCTCAAATGGGAAGCTGGTTGAAACAACATTTTGCCGGCTGGCTGATTGGTATGTTCAGTGCCGATCGAGATATGCCCAAACTAATGCGCCTGTCGCCCAAACGCAAGATTCCGCTTTTCAATGGCAATCTGGATTGCCGCCTATTCCTGCTGGACATGGTAGCCGGTTCTAATCGAAATAAAGAGCACAAAGCATGACAACCGAACAGAACGAAGTACAACGTCTGTCCAAACGCATGGCACAATTGGGCTTATGCTCACGCCGTGAAGCTGACAGCTATATCGAACAAGGCTGGGTAAAAGTCAATGGCGTTACAGCTGTACTAGGACAGAAAGTACTAGACTCAGACCGCATCGACCTCAACCGGCAGGCACACCGCCAACAAGCCGAACGTGTCACCATCCTCTTAAATAAGCCTGTTGGCTATGTTAGTGCGCAACCGGAAAAAGGCTATCGAGCAGCCGTCGAACTGATTACCGAAACCAATCATTGGCTGGAAGACAAAAACCCCATTCACTTTCAGGCTACCCATACACGCCATTTAGCACCGGCCGGCCGGCTGGACATCGACTCTGTTGGATTACTTGTCCTCACTCAGGATGGGCGAATTGCCAAACAGCTAATAGGTGAAAACAGTGGCATAGAAAAAGAATATTTAGTACGCGTCAGCGGGCGTTTAGATGATAAAGGCTTGGCACTACTGAACCACGGTCTTAGTTTGGATGGTGAAAAATTGCTGCCGGCCAAAGTAAACTGGCAGAATCAGGATCAATTGAAATTTATCTTGAAACAAGGTAAAAAACGCCAGATACGACGCATGTGTGAACTTGTCGGCCTGAAAGTGATTGGACTAAAACGCGTCCGCATGGGCAGAATCAAACTTGGTGCCCTTCCCCCCGGCCAATGGCGCTACCTGAGCCCACAGGAAAAATTCTGATACTAAAATTAATAGAGAAATCTAGTAATAAAATTTACTTCAGATTTCAACTAATATAATTTTGACATAAAAAAACAGTCTCTATATACTTTGCCCAAATTAATTTAACATAAATAACCATGAATAAATTTTATTTAACTGTATTAAGCGCATTTTTATTATCAGCCTGTGCCACCGAAAGCTCACAAGTTTTAAATGTACCTAAAGTAGAAACCTATCAGCAGGCATACAATGGTATAAAAGCTCCATTGGCAGTGGGTAAATTTGATAGCCGTGGCAATATGGGCGGGGGTATTTTCAGTAACAGTACAGACCAATTGACCAGTCAGGCTAAAACCATCTTAATGGCAGATTTGCAGCAAACCGGACGTTTTTCAGTTCTCGACCGTGGCAACATGGATGAAATCAAAAACGAAGCAAATTTCAAAGGAATGAATCAGAAAATTAAGGGTGCGCGCTACGTAGTAACTGGAGCCATAACTGAATTCGGTCGCAGAAATATTGGTGATCAGCAACTATTTGGCATACTAGGACAGGGTAAAACACAAGTAGCCTATGCCAAAGTTACACTGAGCATCGTAGACGTTCAGTCCTCCGAAATTGTCTTCTCAAGTCAAGGTGCTGGTGAATTCAAACTCTCTTCACGAGAAATACTTGGTACCGGTGGCCATGCAGGCTACGACGCCACATTAAATGGAAAAGTTTTGGATCTGGCTATCCGCGAAGCAGTTAATAATCTAGTACGCGGTATAGATAAAGGACAATGGAATCCTCAACCTTAAAAATAAATATTAGGTAAAACAAAAATGAAACATATCTTAACAACGGCCATAGCTGCCTTGTTATTGGCTGCGTGTGCTCAGAACAATCAGCCAGCTCACACTCTTTATTACTGGGGAGATTTCAACAAACAGCAATATCAGACCCTTAATAATGCCCTGACCCCTCAGGAACAAATAGCCAACATGGAAAAATATTTCCTTGATGCACAAAGCAATCAGGCTAAAGCTGCCCCCGGTACCCATGCACATTTGGGCATGCTTTATGCCAAAGTAGGTAATTTAGCCGGAGCCAAGACTCAGTTTGAAATGGAAAAACAAGCGTTTCCTGAATCAACCGCCTACATGAACTTTCTGCTCAAAAATGTAGCCGGAGTAAAATCATAATGCGATTAATCAAACTATTATTACCCTTGTCTGTAGCCACCATACTTTCAGCATGTGGCACCACTGCACAGAAACAGCCCTACGATTACAGCAAATTTCAGCGCACTAACCCCCGTTCTATACTGGTAGTACAGCCAACTAGCTCATCAGTAGAAGTAAAAGCACCCAATGCTGTCTTAGCTCAATCAACCAGGCCACTGGCAGAATCAGGCTACTATGTATTTCCAGTCGTTATAGTCAATGAGACTTTTAAAGAAAACGGGTTAAATGACGGTGCAGAAATACAGGCTGTTGATTTGAAGAAAATTCGTCAAGTCTATAATCCAGATGCCATTCTGTATATGGATATCGATGATTACGGTACCAAATATCAAGTGATCAACAGCACTACCACAGTAAGCGTTTCAGCTAAATTAGTAGATGCCAAAACTGGTGATATCATTTGGACAGGTGCAAAAAAAATTACCGTTAACTCCAATGATAACGGAAATCAGGGTTTTCTCAGCGCAGTCACATCTGCTCTAATATCCCAGATTAAAGACAAAGTAAAAGATTCTGCTTTTGACCTAGCCGGAAATGTTGAAGCAAACCTGCTTTCTGCCGGCAGGACAGATGGTATTCTTTATGGCCCCTATCACCCAGCCTATCAAAAACCGGTCACACAGCTACCTCCTGTGCAAAACCAATAAATCCCAAAGCCCTTTAATTCAAATTAAAGGGCTTTTTTAATGAAATGACAAAATATCAGAAATTTCAAAAACATAATAAAACCTAAATACAACAAATAAACAACAATAATATTGTTTATAAGCTGAAAATATCTAAAAACAATACCATAGCAAACCAGACTGACAACTTATACATGAAACAAAATCCCATTACATCGTCAGATTTTTCCATTGCCACACATTTCGTTTTCACCTAAATTGTCAGCAGACAAAAATGCGAAATACAGCGTAAATCAGTTAAAATAACCCGTTTACAGATTCATTAATTTAACGCCAGCAGAGCGGAACGGAACACGTTTAATGAGCACACAGACCAATCAGCGCATACGCGAAATTCCCTATAACTACACCTCCTTTTCAGACCGAGAAATAGTTATCCGGCTTCTAGGTAGCCAGTCGTGGGAATTATTGCAACAACTGCGCGAACAAAGACGCACAGGTCGTTCTGCACGCATGCTGTTTGAAATACTGGGTGATATCTGGGCAGTGATCCGCAACCCCTACCTTATCGATGACTTACTCGAACATCAGCACCGTCAACAGGCACTGGTCAAAGAAATGCATCACCGCCTAAACGAAATTCAAAAACGGCGCGATAACAACCAGCAGGTTGCCCAGCTCATAGAGAGCACCGAACAGGCCATCAACGATTTTGACAGCAGCTTCGGCAAAACCCGCAGCAAACGCGAGCAAGTATTCAACCGTCTGCGCAAAATCACTCATAAAGACAACATCATGTTTGATGGTCTGGCACGCGTGACCCACGTCACCGATGCCACCGACTGGCGCATCGAATACCCTTTCGTTGTCATCAACCCAGACCACGAAAAAGAAGTTGCCCCGCTGGTTCGCGCCCTGATAGAGCTTGAACTAACCATCATCCCGCGCGGCGGCGGTACCGGCTACACCGGCGGTGCCATCCCCATGGAGGCTATGAGCGCCGTTATCAACACAGAAAAACTCGACCAGTATAGCCCAGTAGCCTTACAAGAATTACCCGGACTCGAAGGCACCCACCCCGTTATCACCTGTGGTGCTGGCGTCGTTACCCGCCGCGTAGAAGAAGCCGCCACAGCAGCCGGCTGGGTATTTGCCGTCGACCCCACCTCAGCCGATGCCTGCTGTATCGGCGGCAACGTAGCCATGAACGCCGGCGGAAAAAAAGCCGTATTATGGGGTACCACCCTCGACAACCTCGCTTGGTGGAAAATGGTTAACCCCCAGGGCCAGTGGCTGAAAATCGAACGTGTGCGCCACAACTTCGGCAAAATCCACGACGAAACCACCGCCATCTTCGATATCCACACTCTCGATAACGATGGCTATTCCATCATCAAAACCGAGCGCCTCGAAGTGCCCGGCCAGCGATTCCGCAAAGTCGGACTCGGTAAAGATGTTACCGACAAATTTCTTGCAGGGGTACCCGGCGTACAAAAAGAAGGCACCGACGGCATCATCACCTCAGCCGCCTTCGTACTGCATCGCATGCCCAAATACACCCGCACCGTGTGCATGGAATTCTTTGGCACCGTAGCCAACGCCACCCCCTCCATCGTCGAAGTGCGCAACTACATGCTCAACCACAAAACCGTCAAACTGGCGGGGCTGGAGCATCTCGACTGGCGCTACGTCCGCGCCGTCGGCTACGCCACCAAGGCAGCCGGCAAAGGCCGCCCGAAAATGGTATTACTGGCCGACATCGTTTCCGACGATGAAAACGAAGTACAATCCGCCGCCGCCCACATCGTCCGGCTGGCCAATGCCCGCTGTGGCGAAGGCTTTATCGCCGTCACCCCCGAAGCACGTAAAACTTTCTGGCTCGACCGCTCCCGTACCGCTGCCATTGCCCGCCATACCAACGCCTTTAAAATCAACGAAGACGTCGTTATCCCATTAGAACAGCTCGGCAGCTACTCCGACGGCATCGAACGCATCAACATCGAACTGTCCATCCAGAACAAACTGGCCTTGTGCGCCGCCATCATCGACTACCTGCAAACCAAACTGCCCGTAGACAAACTCGACACCGACCTGTCCAGTGCCGAACTGCTCGGTTCACGCAAACAACATGCACTGGATTACGTCACCAGCATCCAGAGTCGCTGGACATGGCTGCTAAACCATCTCGATGCACCACTGACAGACTATCTGCAACAATTCCCACAGAAACTCGAAGACGACGAACCTGTCTCAGACCAAAGCTGCTTTATCGCCATGCGCGACTTTCACCTGCGTGTTTCCGTTAAACGCGACATCATGCAGCCTCTGGCAGAAATCTTCAGCGGCAAAACCGACACCCTCATCTTGGAAAAACTCGACGAAATCCACCGCCACATCATTCGCGGCCGCGTATTCGTTGCCCTGCACATGCATGCCGGAGACGGCAACGTCCACACCAACATACCAGTAAACTCCGACGACTACGACATGCTGCAAACCGCGCATCAGGCCGTAGACCGCATCATGACACTGGCACGCAGCCTCAACGGCGTGATTTCCGGCGAACACGGCATCGGCATCACCAAAATAGATTACCTCACCACAGCCGAAATGCAGCCTTACTGGGACTACAAAAAACAAGTAGATCCACATGGCCACTTTAACCGTGGCAAACTGATGCCCGGTGCCAACCTCGACAAAGCCTATACCCCATCGTTCGAACTGCTCGGCGTAGAATCCCTAATCATGGAGCAGTCTGAACTCGGCCAAATTGCCCATTCCATCAAAGACTGCCTGCGCTGCGGCAAATGTAAACCCGTGTGTAGCACCCACGTACCGCGCGCCAATCTGCTTTACTCCCCACGCAACAAAATCCTTGGCGTCGGACTCCTTACCGAGGCATTCCTGTACGAAGAACAGACCCGCCGCGGCGTTTCTCTAAAACACTTTGATGAACTCAACAGCGTAGCCGACCATTGCACCGTCTGCCACCGCTGCATCAAACCCTGCCCCGTAAAAATTGACTTTGGTGACGTAACCGTTGCCATGCGCAACTACCTGCGCAAAGCTGGCAAAAAGAAATTCAACCCCACCGTCTACATGGGCATGGCTTTTCTCAACGCCACCGACCCCAGAACCATCAAAGCCCTGCGCGCAGGCGTAATCAAAACCGGCTTCAGACTGCAAAACTGGGGCTACGAAATGGGCAAACACTTCAGCCTAGGCTGGCTCAAACGCCAGAAAACCGCCCCGCGTGCCACCACCGCCAAACCCGAAATCCGCGAACAAGTTGTCCATTTTATAAATCGGCCACTACCGCGTCACGTACCGATTAAAACCGCGCGTGCCCTGCTTAATATCGAAGACAGCACCACCGTACCGATTATCCGCAATCCGCAGGTAAGCGAAGAAACCGAAGCCGTCTTCTACTTCCCCGGCTGCGGCTCCGAACGCCTGTTCAGCCAGATAGGCTTAGCCACACAAGCCATGTTATGGCATGTAGGTGTGCAAACCGTACTGCCACCGGGTTACCTGTGTTGCGGCTATCCGCAGACCGCCGGCGGCAACAAAGACAAAGGTGACAAAATCACCATGGACAACCGCGTCCTCTTCCATCGCGTAGCCAACACCCTCAACTATCTCGATATCAAAACCGTAGTCGTAAGCTGCGGCACCTGCTACGACCAGCTTAGCGATTACCATTTCGACAAAATTTTCCCCGGCTGCCGCGTACTAGATATCCACGAATACTTGTTGGAAAAAGGGCTGAAACTCGATGGCATCAAAGGTCAGCAATACCTGTATCACGACCCTTGCCATACCCCCATCAAAACTACCCAGCCAATCAAAGTAGTTAACGAACTGATGGGACAAAACGTGCCCCTGTCCGACCGCTGCTGTGGTGAATCCGGCATGTTTGCCGTCAACCGCCCCGATATCGCCACACAAGTACGTTTCCGCAAACTGGAAGAAATCGAAAAAGGCAAAGCCAAATTGCCGCAAGGCGAACCAGTAAAAATACTCACCAGTTGCCCCGCCTGCCTGCAAGGGCTTAGCAGATATACCGACGATGCCAATATCAAAGCCGATTATGTCGTGATTGAAATGGCCAAACATATACTAGGCGAAAACTGGCAGGATGAATTTGTGCAAAAAGCCAGCAATGGGGGAATTGAACGAGTGTTGTTGTAAGTAATAAAGAACAAGGTTGCTGCCATATAATATGGAGCAACCTTATTTTTATAAAATATTAATCTTAACCATTGAAATAAATATGCATAAAAGATATTTATTTACAATATTCATCTTGTTCCGCAAATCGAACTTCTGGCAATGCATCGTTTTTAGCTTTATCCAAAATATTTTGTAAAGCTGGGATTGGTTCATTTCTTTGTTTCAGAATATCACGTGCTAATTTGACACATTCTGCTCGTATACTTGAAATTACGATCACATCTTCATTTTCTTCTTCATAATTCATATAGTCTGCTTTCTCAAATAACTCTGGTAAATTTTCAATTAAATTATTTATATCATTAGCAGTTAACCAATTATCATTAAGCATCTTATTAACCATTGCCAAAACAGCAACTAATCCCCGAAAATAACCTAATTCAATCATATATATTAATTTTTCAATTAATGGCCGGATAACACTTTTATCTGATTTAAGCCCACGTCCCCATTCATAAATTGCCTTAGCAGAATAACTAATTGTTTGAATATTCTCACTTCTTAGACCACTGCGAATTATTCTCTGAACTTCTCCGTTCCAAGCACCATTATGTAAAACAAAGGGTATTAATGCAACAACGGCCGCTTCAAATTTTACCTCTGAAAGATATTTACAAAGTGCATTAAACCGACTTTGATTTTTATCCTCATCCGGAAGCATAGGAACTATTGCTGTATAAAGTACCAAACCAATAAATTCAGCAATATTTTCTTCTGTGGAATAATCATCTAGATAGTAATCAAAGTCTTCAGACTCTGAAAAACGCCAACTAACTAGCTTATCGAAATAATCAACAGCTTGCTCTGGAGTAGGCAAAATATTATTCAATGGCTTTGAAGCTAAATTTTTTATAATTTCTAATTTTTGTTCATCAAACTCATTTTGTTCAATTGAAGAATAAATATTATCGGCTATTAATTTTTTAATGTTATTCAGATTATTATCTGGACATAAAGCCAGCAAAACGCTCACATATTTATATTCATTTCTATATGAACTAGGTAAATGTAGAAAATCGAAATTTTTTCCATATATAATTTTAACTAATTCTTCTCTTTCCTCTATAGTTATAAAATTATTTTCAATTAAGGGCAACAAACGGCATAAAATTTTTTGCCCAGTTCCAGAAGAAATTTGATTTATTGCAAGTGTATTAATCAGATTTTTTATCAAATAAGTAATCTTTATATTTCCATCGCGCGTACCCGGATAATATATAATTACATTAGGATAATCATTATCATCTACCAATGGAAAATTTAATATATCTACCAAAAACTCACTGTGCTTATTTTTAGGTATGGATTGCAGTGAATACAAAATTAAATGGCTTAAAGATTTAAAAATACTAGTGTTTTTAACTCCTTTAGAACCGATTTCCATTGCCAATTTGAATGTTTCTTTAGCATTATTAATCGAATTTCTAATTTGTAGTCTTGCTAAAAATTCTAAATAAATAGATAAACGAAGTTTAGTATACTTTTTGCTATGATTATTTGATGCTTTCTTCATCCAATATTTTACAGCTTTATCAAAATAATCAATTAACAAATTAACTTCTTGAGCATTCAATTGCGCAATCTTGTTACGACTGAAGATATATTCAATTTTATCAGATTGTGCATTATTAACCAAACGGGAAATAATACTAATTCGTTTTAGTTTATTTAATTCATCAATTTTTGATAATTTAAATGCTTCCTCACTTAGTAAATTGATACTTCGCCATCGATATGGTATCCCAATAGTAGTAGAAAGATTATCTAATCGAATTTCTGTTATAAGGGGAGTAATTTTTAAAGGACTCGGGAATGAAAATGTATTTGAATTATCTATATAATGTCCGGAATTAAACGCAGGAGTTGGTTTGTAACTACGTTCTTCTTCGTATTGTTCTTCTAAAAGTTTTTTAATTTCTTTTGCAAGCTCAAACAAAAAATCATACGGATTGCATTTTTTGATTGTAAGTGCTTGGTCAAACACTTCTAAACGTTTATTGTATGAAACCTTGTTTATTATTCTATCTAAGTATCTAGCCCAAGCAAATCTGGAAAGAAAGTATATAGAATTATGATTATTACGATAATCTATCGATAATTCATAAACAGCTTGCTCCACCAAATAAGCACTTGTTTCGTATTCAGCCAACTCGACTAGTAAATTAGCTTTTCTAAGCTTCCAAACTGGATCAGAATCAACAATTTCATCTAATTTTTCTTCAGCAGTTTGATAATCCAATTTATCAAGAGCAACTATTGATTGATGATAAGCCAATTCTCTTTTCAATTCTGGCCAATACAAAAAATTGCTGTATAGTATATTATTTATTTTATCTAAATATTTATGTAAAATTGAATTTTCATTTGCCCATCTGGAATATTTTAATAAAAATAATGCAATTTCTAATTGCTGCTTCATTGTTAATTTGCTGGGTAGCGTCGAATCATAGATTTCTAAAAATAATTTTATATAATCCTCATCTAGCGGTTTAGAACTTATTTGATGCAACCAAAAAATTTCATATAGTACTTTATCACACAACTCTTTAGAGATTTCACTTAATTTATATTTTAATTCAAAGTAAGAATCTAAATCTTCTAAATTTTTTAAAATCTTCATCTGAAGTTCATAAGGACATACCAACCAATTTGGATAAGAAAGTCTGTCTTTCTTCAAAATTGGAAGCATTAAATTTTGCAAACTTAATTCAATATCACAGTTGTCGTCACATGGAATATTTACATTTAGCTCTGTTGGTTTCCAATCATATTCATATTTTGGAACCAATTTATTCAATTGATTTAAAAATAATTCTGTTGCTGTTTTATGTTGCAAATTTCTATCATCATATTCCTTAACAATTTCAGATAAATCAATAGGAGCCACATTGAGGCTCTCTAAATATTTTCTTTTAGCTGCTGAAAGATTTAGTGCACCAACCAGATAAATACGACGAGCATTGGATTGGAGATTATCTCTTACCCAGCCAATCCATTGTAAAAAGTTGGGGTCATCACCGGAAAAGCCAATTAAACACAATTCATTTTCAACAAATACCTGTCGGACAAAATTAACAAAAATGCCATATTTTTGCGGATAGCAGCGATAATCTTCCTGTGTGAATATCAAATCACTGCTTACATTAATTGTGCCATGCAATTTAACAATACGGGGCGAATGACAGCTAGCCATATCTTCTTGTTTAATCACAATATTGTATATGGGTTCGTGTATAGTTTTAGACGCTCGTTCCAGCAATGTATCCCAATTAGTAGTTAGAACCTCAGACCATGGTAATTTTAATAATCGTTTATAAAGTTCAGTATGTTCCCATATTTCATCTTTAACTTCACTTTTAAGTAAATCATATAGTCTCGCCTTCCCAAAATAATCTTGATACATTTGCGCCAGTCGTAATGCGTCGGTATGCTCACTTTCACCCAATTCATCAGCCAATTTTTGGGCTAAATCTCTCCAAATAGGTAGTTTTTTATCAGTATCGTAAGTGGTAGCTGCGCAACGACTAAAACCTGCGCCAACCATAATCGCCACTCCGTGTCCAAATTTATCACGCTGCCAGAGAGCCTGCGCCAATTTTTCGATTAAAGGATAATCGGCTAACCTTGTAATATCATCTTTATTCATATTTCTATACCCCCAGTAAACCAATTTTTATGGTTCTTGCTAAAAATCAGCTTTTCTTTTTGCCGTAGATAATATTTAAGCTAGGCAAATGAATACTGTAATGCAGCAAAAAAACGCTTACAGCCGTGAAAGCGATAAGCGTGTTAATTGTTACTATAACTGTATCAGCAATAAGAACTAGTAATCATTTTGCAGCTGCTTTCAATGCTATTAATACTGTTTTTCAGGCTAGAAAGCAAGATGTTAAGTATACCTGCAAATTGCAGCATATTTTGATTGTCTACCAGCAGGCTCTGGCTGTTGATTTGCTGGCGTTCGAGCTGAAGCTGGCCGAGGGTGCTGATAAGAAAATCGATGTTGCGGCTGGTGCTCTGGCAGTATTCGATGATGGTACTTAGCTCATGCTGTTTGAGCATAAGAGCTTTTTCTGCGGGGGTTTGGGTTTTGTCTTGAATAATGGCCAGCTCACTGGCCTGCTCAAGCAGTAAGGCGGGGCTGTTGCTCAGGCTTGCGTCGATATATTGTTGCTGTGTCATTGTACACCTCCGCCAAGATTGCTGGTTTGATAATGGTGTTCGCTTGATTGACGGCTTGCTACTGTTCCTTTTAAAGCACAATAGTCTTTCAATTTACCCGCATACCGTGCAACTGGTTATGATAAAAGAAGGGAAGACAGATGCAGATATTCACTGCATGGGATAAGCTGCTGAATTGCTTTCATGTTGGTAGCCTTTCATAATAACTCTGAGAAAGCCTACTTCCATACTGGCAAGCATAAGACAAATTGACTGACAAACAGTATGAACCGTAGGCAGAAAACCTTTTGCCATGGTTCACTGTTTAAAGCACACCACTGGCACGGAATTCAGACAATCAAATCGCACAATAAATTATTGGCGGTGTTGTCTGTCATACTAATCAGCCTGTCAAAGCTGGCTGCGCTATTGAACGCAGCAAACTTATCTAGCTGGTTAATTATTGATATGTTAATAAGCTGTTCACGCTATGGTCTAGGATTCTGCTGATATTTTTAGTTATACATCCAATTTTCCCAGTCAGCACCACACTCTGCTTTGCCCTCGCCTCGGACAGGCTGAAAAAGCCTGTTGTCTTTGCCCATAATTGCAAGATGATCCTACGCATCTATGGCCACGCTTTCACAGCTCTCTACAACTTTGTAATTCCGCTTTCAATTGGGTTTCCCTAAGATTCCCTTTTCCTTTTACTCTGTTTGATTTCTGTTCTGAACCATTAGTCACTATTTGCTATAACTACAATATTGCTTAGCTGAGCCATTAATTATTTTTCCCGTCCCTTATTTATGTATAAGGCTTTGAGTTAAACAATGCTTATTCAGGAAAGACATTTTTAGGATAAAAAACAACTTACTTTTCCCTGAATACAATTAAATATCATTCCGAGCTTTTTCATCAAGTAATAATTGTAGTGAATTATCCTTATTTCTTATGATACGCATATATCTTATCCAATCTTTCTGTGTATATTTCTGCGATTTATTATTTCCCATTTCTTCAGAGGTGAAGCCAATTGAATACGGAATATTAGTTTGAAAATGGAAATTAAAATTCAAGCATTGCTGATTTTTGACATAATATGGTTTTGCAGAATCTGAATAATCTTGGCTCCAGAGTTCTCCCACTCAGGCTTGATGGACATCTGAATTTAAAATATGAAATTCTTTTATTTGCCTGAAAAAATCTTCATTCGCCGGAATACTTATGCACGGCTGCCCATCTTTTTTTAATAATATATCTGGGGTATAAAATACATTGCTGTGCAGTATGCAACCTGTTAGCAAGGCTGCTGGAAGAAATACTGGCAAAATGCGCAAAAGATTTCTATTCATTTTCCTTGTATCCTTATGAATATCATACAGATAATGTGCCGTATTACTTCATACATAATCAATAATAATCACGTGCCTTTTCGTCTAATAATAATTGCAACGTTCCATCTGATTTTTTTATGATTCGCATATACCTCATCCACACTTTCTTTGTAGATTTTCGATTTTCTTCATCCCCTTTTTCTGTTGAGAAAAAACCAATATCATATAAAATATTAGTCTGGAATTTATAATTAAAATATAAGCATTGTTGGTTTTTTACATAATAATGATCTTTAGAATCTAAATAATGTCTGCTCCAGAGTTCACCTACTCCAGTTTGATAAATATCCAAACCTAAAATATTAAATTCTTTTTGACGACGAAAAAAATCTTCATCCGCCGGAATACTGATGCACGGCTGGCCATCTTTTTTTAAAACAATATCTGGGGTATATCCACTTATGCAACCATTCATTAATATTACTAGGAGGATTAACGATGAACCGCGGAATAAATTCTTGTTCATTCTCCTTATGTCCTTATGAAAATCATACAAGTAATGTGCTACATTGCTTCAACCATAATCAAGAATAATCACGTGCCTTACCATCTAATAATAATTGGAACGTTCCATCCGGTTTTTTTATAATGCGCATAAATCTCCTCCATGTTTTTTGGGTTGATTTCTGATTTTCGTTATTTCCTTTTTCAGTTGAAATGAAACTAATAGTATAAAAAATATTATTTTGGAAATGATAATTAAAATAAAGACATTCTTGATTTTTTACATAATAAGGCTCTGAAGGATAGAAATAATTTTTTTTCCACAATTGACCAATCCCTGTCTGGAAAACCTCTGTAGTCAAAATACTATATTCTTTTTTGCTGTAGAAAAAATTTTCATTTTCAGGGATACTAATACATAATTGTCCATTTTTTTTTAATACAATATCTGGGGTATTAAATTCATTGTTGTGCAATATGCAACCTGTTATCAAAGCTATGGTAAGGACTATTGGCAAAATGCGAAAAAGATTTTTATTCATTATTTTTGAGTCCTTATAAATACTGTACAGAAAAGATGTTATATTGCTTCATACACAATCAAGAATAATCACGTGCTTCACCGTCTAATAATAATTGCAGCGTTCCATCAGGTTTTTTTATGATTCTCATATATCTCACCCAATCTTTCTGTGTAGACCTATGAATTTCATCATCTTCTTTTTCTATTGAGATAAATTCAACTGTATAAAAAATATTTTCATGAAAATGATAATTAAAATCTAAGCATTGTTGATTTTTGACATAATATTGCGTTCCAGAATCATAATAATTTTTTTTCCATAAGTATCCAACCCCTGTTTGAAATACATATAAGCTTAAAATATTAAATTCTTTTTTTCGTCGGAAAAAATCTTCATTTGCGGGTATACTGATACATGGTTGTTCATCCTTTTTTAATGCAATTTCAGGCGTATAAAATACATTGTTGTGCAAGATGCAACCTGTTATCAAAGTTATTGTAAGGACTAATGGCAAAATACGAAAAAGATTTTTATTCATTATCCTTGAGTCCTTATAAATACTAAACAGAAAAGCTGTTATATTGCTTCATCCACAATCAAGAATAGTCACGTGCCTCATCGTCTAATAATAATTGCAACGTTCCATCCGGTTTTTCTATGATGCGCATATACCTTGTCCAGTTTTTATTTGTTGATTTTTGCGATTCATCATTTCCTTTTTCTGTTGAAAAGAAACCAATAGAGTAAGAAATATTAGTCTGAAAACGATAATTAAAATATAAACATTGTTGATTTTTGACGTAATAAGGCTTTTCAGATTCCAAGTAATCTTTGTTCCAGAGTTCTCCAACTCCTGCTTGAAATACATATAAATACGTAATATTAAACTCTTTTTTGCGGTGGAAAAAATCTTCATCTATAGGGATACTAATACAGGGTTGACCATCTTTCTTTAATACAATATCTGGGATATAGGGCCTTATGCAACTAGTTATCAATAATACTGGAATAAAGATTAACCTCCAGCATAAATATTTTGATATCGACCGCTTCATTTCTTCTTCCTTGTTATCTATCGAACAAAAACAGAATTTCGAAGACCCTAGTTAATGATTATGTTAAGCATAATTGATTGAAATATACAATTAAAAATATAAAAACTGCAAAGACAAATTATTTTAATCTCACGGTGAAATTTATTTTTAATTGTCACTTATTATTTTCATTTTTCGATTTCAAGCTTTATTTATCGTATATTATATGCTATATAATTAACAAAAATAAGTTTTATCTAAATAATGCCTTTTTGTCTCTGGGATTTTTTAAGAATAAGTGTAAAGTATTTTCATACATTTTGAGCCAGTATTGCTGTACAAGCTGTTTATTTTTAGCATTGCTTTCTTTGGGTCTTTGCTTTGTTTTTATTTGCCACAAATTATAATTAAAATATTTTAAAATATAATAGTCAGCAATAATGGATGCTTGTTGCTCCATTCCGTAATCTGATAATAGTTTGTTTTCTTCCAGCGCATATTCGTAATCTGCCATTAAACTAAATGCTCCGCGCATCACTACATTCATGCCCATTTGAAACTGCCATACATGCACCATTTCATGCATAAAAAAATACTTATTATCAAACTCTTCCATTGAATAATCTCGAGAATAATATTTTTGCGGCCAGTATATTTCACCAAAGGGTGTGATGGCATATTTACCCTGATACGGCAACAGAGTACCCTTCCGAACTCGTACTTGTGATAATACTATGGCGCTTTTAAAAACAGAGGTTACCATACTCATTTCGCCTGGAGTTAATAGACGAGATTGGGACTTAATATGATTACTGGCTGTTTCGTAAAGAAGATCTAATATTAATCCAGAAGCACCGCAACAACTTTGTATCAGTAAGTTTGCCATCTGATTACCCCTCTATGGTTATGTAACATTCTAAATTTGAAAATCAGTATTTTTCTGATTTATTTTTCATCCTATTCTAATTCAATCCAGGATATTTTTGGCTTGGATTTATCTAGATGAAATTAAATTTAGTGATAAATATCAAAATGAAATTAATTCTAAAATGATATGCTTATTTGGTATAAAAAAGCTATATTATTGTGTGATTGGAAGAATATTGAGTACTTTTGCTGATTCACTGTTCAATCATCCCAGTATTAATTTGGTAGAAACAAGGGATTATTTCTGCTAAAAAACATTTCGACAAAATGTTATTTTATGAATAGCAGCGCTACTGGAAAATTGTGCTAATTATTTATATTTTAAAAAAGATTTTTGCAATAAACTTAGAAAATATAAAAAAATTAAGCTTAAAACAAAATTGCATATGTAAAATATACAGATAGAGTTAAGCTAGAAAATAACTTTACTCAATAAATAAAATATTTATTCCAGCCCGCTTTTTTTCAAGCGTAAAGCATTCAGCAATACCGAAATGGAACTCATGGCCATGGCCGCACCTGCAATCACGGGGCTAAGCAAGCCGATGGCGGCTAGCGGAATGCCAAGTATATTGTAGAAAAAGGCAAAAAACAGATTCTGTTTGACGACGCGCACGGTAGCATGAGCTAAAGCCAGCGCATCGGCTACCTGTGTAACAGAGTGGCGCATTAGCGTAGCTGAAGCAGTATTGGTGGCGACATCAGTACCGCCATACATGGCAAAGCTTACATCGGCGGCGGCTAATGCAGGCGCATCGTTTATACCATCGCCTACCATGGCTACTACTTTACCCTGTTGCATAAGTTGGCGAACTGCTTCGGCTTTCGCGCGGGGATTCATTTCTGCATGATAATGATTAATTCCCAGCTGCTTAGCAATGTATTCTACGACGCTGTGCTGGTCGCCGCTCATAATATAAATGTCAATATGTTGTTGCTTTAGGCGCTGAATAGCTTGAACGGTATCTTGTTTAAGTGCATCGGCTATAGCAAAAACACCCTCTACTTT
Organism: Snodgrassella sp. B3837; assembly: GCF_026535955.1. Taxonomy (NCBI): domain Bacteria; kingdom Pseudomonadati; phylum Pseudomonadota; class Betaproteobacteria; order Neisseriales; family Neisseriaceae; genus Snodgrassella; species Snodgrassella sp. B3837. The sequence goes on along the minus strand of NZ_JAFNPI010000015.1, from coordinate 299,027 downwards.
ATCATTGATAGCTACGACTACAATGCTGGCTATCCGCCAGATTTCTTGTTGTTTTAATTCTTCTGGGATGTTAAAGCTGCAATAAGCGGGATTGCCCACTTTGATTGTGCCATATCCCTCTATCTGTGCTTGTGTACCCTGCCCGATATCGCTATGGCTGTTGAAAGCCTTTAAAATGGGCAATTGCTGCTTTTGTGCTGCTTGAATAATAGCCAGTGCCAGCGGATGGGTGGTGAGCTCTTCTACGGCTGCAGCCAGTTGCAGTATTTTTTGTTGGCTGTATTTACTTTTTGGCGCCTGCCATTGCGCAACTATTTGCGGTTGGCCGCTGGTTAAGGTACCGGTTTTATCCAGTACAACGGTGTCTACCTGACTGGTACGTTCGAGTGCGGCGGCATCTTTAAACCACACGCCATAGCGGGCAGAACGCCCCATGCCCACCATCATAGCAGCTGGTGTAGCCAGCCCCAGCGCACATGGGCAAGCAATAACCAATACTGCCACACCGCGGGTAACAGCTTCGTTGGTACCATTTCCCAACCACCAATTTAATAGAAAGGTTAATACAGCTATGGCAACTACAGTAGGAACAAATACCATGGATACTTTGTCTGCCAGCCGTGCAATTGGTGCTTTGCTTCCTTGAGCTTGTGACAGCGCCTGCATCATGTCGCCCAGCAGGGTCTGGCTGCCTAGGGTCTGTGCCTGATAGGTGATGCTGCCATTGCTGATAAGGGCACCAGCAAGGACTTTGTCTCCGGTTTGTTTTAATAAGGGTTTGGATTCGCCGGTAAGATAGCTTTCGTCACACCACGCTTCACCACTGTGCACGAGGCCATCGGCGGCAATGCGATTACCGGCATTGGTTTGTAGAATGTCTCCCGTTTTTATCTGGCTTAAGGGGACTTCTTGCCAGCCGAGTTCTGTCTGCTTGCGTACCATTTTCGGCGTAAGCTGCAATAACAAGCTCATGCTGTTGAGACTTTGTTTTTTGGTACGTTGTTCAAGATATTTTCCCAGTGAGACAAAGGCTATCACCATTACACTGGCTTCAAAATAGATATATTGGTGGGCATGGTTCTGATGGTTAAAGAGCATAATGCTGGAGTACAACCAGATGGCTAGGGTACCTAAGGACACCAGTACATCCATATTGGCCACGCCACCTTGCAAGGATTTGATGGCACTGGTGTAAAATGGCCAAGCAAAGCCAAGCTGGATAATGGTGGCAAGGATAAACTGCCACATCGGCGGCAGCATCCAATGCTGACCTATTAACATGCCAAGCATGCCGATGATAAAGGGGATGGCAATGAGCCAGATTATGCCCAGCCGCCACGATATACCGGTATGTTTACCAGAATTAGCCTCGGCCAGTGCATTGAGACTGCTTTCATTGGCTGGGGTTGCTTTGAAACCGGTTTTGGCCACTATTTGAACAATATCTTCTGTACTCAGTAGCCTGCTGTCAAAGCGGGTTTGTAATTCATCACTGGCAAAATTAACATCAGCAGTCTGTATACCCTGCTGCCGACGCAGTACTTTTTCTATGCGGTTGGCACAAGCCTGGCAATCCATACCCTCAATGGCAAAACGCGCTGAGGTTGTTTGAGAACTTTTTGTATGCAAGTTTTCTTCCATGGTATTAACCTTTATTTGCCCAACCACTGAATTTAAAAATTAAACAACATCAAAACCGGCCGCTTCTACCGCAGCTTTTAGGGTATCAATATTGGTAAGGCTTTCATTAAAGCCTACATCGGCAAGACCAGTAGCAAAGTTAACGGCTACGGTTTCTACGCCAGGGCTGCCTTGTAGTGCTGAAGTAACACTTCTGGCACAGCCTTCACAAGTCATTCCGTCAATTTTAAACTGAACCATTTGCATGATTGTCTCCATATAAAGTGGGTCTATAAAAAGTACTTTAATAAAGCTTAAACCTTAACCCTGTGATAAAGTCAAGTTTTATTCCGGTTTACCCATTTTATTAATTTGCTATGAATATCAGTACAGCAGAAAAATTATCCGGCTTATCTAGCAAAACAATACGTGATTACGAAGCCGCTGGCTTAATTCGGCCACAGCGACAAAGTAATGGCTATCGCGATTACAGTGATGCAGATATTGCTACATTGAGTTTTATCCGCCATGCACGTGAAGTGGATTTTTCACTGGCACAGATTGCTGAGCTGCTGGCCTTACGCAATGATCCACTGCGTGCCAGTGCGGATGTGAAATCATTGGTAGGTGAACATATCCAGCGCTTGAATAAAAAAATATCAGATTTGAATAATATGAAAGATACATTGGAAAGCTGGTATAACCGTTGTAAAGGCAATGATTCACCTAATTGTGCCATTATTGATGGTTTGGATAAGCGTGGCTGTGTGAAGTCGTAAAACTAATACGGTATCGCATTTCTGATTAAAATATTATAAACAGGTATTTGAAGTAACTAAAACTGTCTTTTTATTTAAAACCAGCTAAAATAGCCAATTTTGTGGCTATTTGCCTGCTTTATTGTTGCTATGCGTCTAACCCATATCAAACTTTCTGGCTTTAAATCTTTTGTTGATCCCACTACGATTTCCGTACCAGGAAAGCTGGTGGCTGTAATCGGGCCAAATGGTTGTGGAAAAAGCAATGTGATTGATGCCGTACGCTGGGTGCTGGGCGAAGCATCGGCCAGACAGCTGCGCGGTGAAAGCATGCAAGACGTGATTTTTAATGGTGCCAACACCCGCCGCCCTGCCCCGCGCGCCAGCGTGGAACTGGTATTTGACAATAGTGACGGCCAGCTTCAGGGAGCATGGGGACAATATGGTGAAGTGGCAATAAAACGCCAGCTCACAAGGCAAGGTGAGTCTACTTATTATATTAATAATCAAGTAGTACGCCGGCGCGATATTACAGATTTATTTTTAGGTACAGGGGTTGGAGCTCGTGGCTATGCGGTGATAGAACAAGGGATGATTTCACGCATAATAGAAGCAAGGCCAGAAGAACTTAGAGCACATATTGAAGAAGCGGCAGGGGTTTCCAAGTACAAAGAACGCCGCCGCGAAACAGAAAACAGACTGGCAGACACACGCGAACACCTGCAACGACTGGCCGATTTACAAAGTGAGCTAGACAGGCAGGTAGAAAAATTACAACGACAGGCAAATACAGCACAACGCTATCAGGAACTAAAAGTACAGATAGCGGGTAAACAGGATTTATTTGATTACAGCCAATGGCAACAGGCACTGGCTCAAGCTGATGATGCTACTGCAATGTATCAACAGCATGACAATGCTCAGGCAACGCTTCAACAGCATCTAGAAACACTTGAAGAAAACCTACAGCAATTGCGCGAACAGGAACAGCAGCAACAGCAACAGGTACGCGAAGCAGAAATGCAACGCGCCGGTCTGCGCGAACAGTGGGCACGTCTGGAAGAACAGATCCGTCACCGGCGTGACTGGCAACAGCGCATGGCGCGAGAACAAGCACAGGCTCAATCAGAACTGCAACGATTGCATGAAGAAGACCGGCAACAGCAGGAGCAGCTCGAATCAGCCAATAGTGAATTGGAAGAACAGCAAATAGTGCGCGAAGAATGGGCTATGCAAGCTGCCGAGCATGAAGCACGTATGCCAGAGCTCGAAGAGCTGGCACATCTGGGTGAACGCACACGCCAGAATCAACAGAATGAGCTGGCGCGGCTGGAGCGTGAACTGGCAATTAAACAACAGCAACACCAGCATGCGAGCAGCAGTATTACGCAGTTACAACAACGTCAGCAGCGGCTGGAAACAGAGCTGGCGCAGTTAGCCTTACCCTCTGAAGAAGAGATGGAAAAAACGCGGGACAGTGCATCTGAACTGGAACAGGTAGTAGCAACACTGGAGGAAAACCTGCTGCAGTTTGAGCAGCAGCGAGACAATGCCCAGCAAGCACTGGCACTGGCTCAACAACAGTATCGCCAGTTGGACAAACAGCAACTTACACTGAATGCTCAGGTGGAAGCGCTTACCGCAATGTTGCCAAAAGCAGAGCACAGCAACACGACAGCGTCAGAACATACTGATATTCCCTTGCTGTGGCAGCATATGCAGGTTGAACCACACTGGCAGCATGCAACCAGTGTAGCGCTGGGTCATAAAATTCAGGCTCATTACTGTAAACAGCTACAGCTAGACAATATCCAGACTGAGCACACTTCGGTATGGGTCAATCTAAACACTCCATCCGAAACATCACCCGTTGCCAGCGATGCCTTGTTGCAGCATATTGAAGTAGAATCACCCTTTGAAGAAGTATTGCATTTCTGGCTTCGGCAGGTGATATGCGCTGAATCTCTGCAAGCAGCCTTACTACTGCAAAAGGAGTTAGAGGCACATCAACTGATTGTTACTCCGGAAGGCCATTGCATAGATGCTATAAGCATTACCTTATATGCTGAAGATAATGGCTCTAGTTTATTGCAACAGCAGCAGCAATTACGTGGACTGCAACAAGCCCTTGTGGATATCGAACAACCCTGCCAACAGGCACAAGAAGCCATGCAGCTGGCACAGCGAAATCTGGATAATACAGAAGCTCAACTATTACAGTGCCAGCATCAATTGAAACAACAACAACAAAGCTGGCAGGCTGCCTCAGCACAGGCCACAGAATTGATTGCACGTACCAGCCAAGGGCAGCTTCGCCGGCAACATATTCAGCAGGAATGTGCCCAAATAATCAATGAATTAACCCAATACGAACATATACAGCAACAGGCACAAGCAGATGCCGATAATCTGACGCTAGCTATAGACCAATTGCGTCCCCAGCTAGAAAGCCATACGACCAACCAGCAGAACCAACAGCAAACCCTCAAACAAAGCCAGCTGGCGCTGCTAGAGGCACGAAGGCAACAAGGACTGGTTGAAATGGCCATTGTGCGCCTACAGCAGCGAATCCAGAGTGCGTCGCAGGAGCGCCAACGGATTGCACGTGAGACCGAACGTTGGCAAGAACGCCAGAGCGAGCTGGCTCTTGGTATAGTTGACGAAGAAGTAGAAGATGAACAGACTTTACAAACTGAAGAATTGAATGCACAGATCAATGTAGCCAGTGAACGTTGTGCCGATGTACAGCAACAGTTGCAACAACTTCAGCAGCAGTTACAACAGGGACAGCAACAACAACACACACTAAACAGCCGCTTACCACAACTACAGGCGGACACACAAAAAGCCCTACTTCAGCAACAGGAAGCCTTACTAAATGCCAAACGTTTTTATGAAACACTTCAACAGAATAAAGCCGATATAGATACATTGGCAGAACAATTTGCCCATACCCAAACAGAATCTAAGGATCTAAGCGAGCAAATCGCTACTCTTGCACAGAAAATCAATGCTTTGGGCGCTGTAAACCTGGCTGCATTACAGGAGTTGGAAGAAGCCCATGAACGAGCCCAGTACTATCAGCAGCAAACTGCTGATGTACAGGCCGCCATAGCATTACTGGAAGAAGCCATCAGTACCATTGATGAAGAAACAAAATCCCGTTTTAAAACCACATTTGATGCAGTCAATCAAAAAGTACAAAGCTACTTTCCAACCTTGTTTGGTGGGGGCGAAGCACACTTGGATATGGTTGGCGATGACTTACTCAGCGCGGGCGTATCCATTATGGCGCGACCGCCTGGCAAGAAAAACAGCACTATTCATCTGCTTTCTGGTGGCGAAAAAGCTTTAACGGCTATGAGCCTTGTATTTGCTTTGTTCAGCCTTAATCCGGCACCATTCTGTTTACTGGATGAAGTAGATGCGCCATTGGACGATGCCAATACAAGCCGTTTCTGTCAGCTGGTACAACAAATGTCCGCACAAACTCAGTTTGTTTATATTTCCCATAATCGGCTAACCATGGAAATGGCCGAGCAGCTGGTAGGCGTTACCATGCAGGAAAAAGGGGTCTCACGGATCGTGGAAGTTAACATCCGGCAGGCTTTGGATATGGCTGAAGCCTAAGCCAAAGAACAAATATCGATATCAGTACCTTCATTCCTGTAAACAACTGCTTATAAACGGGGTTAAACCCGTGTGTTTTTTATTATATTATGAAGGCCTTGAAACAGGCTTTTTACATTGAGTTCATATGCTATTGAATCTTTTATATCAATTTTTATGGTTGCTCGCCCCTCCTTTTTTACGCCGTTATTTGCGTCGACGTGCCAGACTGGCACCGGCTTATGCCCTAAACTGGGCTGAACGTTTTGGAAAACCTTATCCGAATGCGGTAAAAAAAGCTATCTGGATTCATGTAGTATCAGTAGGAGAAACACGTGCCTCAATACAGTTTATTCAAGCGTTGCAAAAGCGGTTTCCAAATATACCTCTTTTAATCACTCAGACTACCCCTACCGGCCGTACTACTGTGCAGCATTTTTTTCCGCAGGCACAGTGCCGTTACCTTCCCTATGATAAAAATTCGTGGGTAAAGCAGTTTATCCAAGACCATCAACCTTTATTTGGTGTGTTGATGGAAACAGAAATATGGCCGAATTTAATTAATATCTGTGCTAAAAATCGCATTCCTCTGTTTATGGCTAATGCACGCTTATCAGAAAAATCATTGCAAGGCTATCTGAAAGTGCGATCGCTGGTTGTTCCTGCTCTCAGCACCTTGACAGGCTGTTTTGCTCAGACAAATGCAGATGCCGAACGCTTGAAAAAAATTGGTGCAGCACATCTTAAAATATGTGGTAACACCAAGTATGATATTTCTCCAACCGAAGACATGCATGTTTTAGCACAGACATTCAAACAACGTATCGGCAACCGGCCTGTGATGGTTTGTGCCAGTACCCGCTATTACCATGGCAGCGACGAAGTACAATTATTGCTCGACGCTTGGGCAAAACAGAATACCGGCCATACATTACTGATCATCGTACCGCGCCATACAGAACGTTTTCAACCAGCTTTCGATTACGCAGAAAAACTTAATTTTATTACACAGAAACGTAGCGATAATCTAAATATTGCCCCAGAAACTCAGGTTTGGATTGGCGACAGTATAGGTGAGTTGTTTGCTTATTATTTATGTGCGGATATTGCTTTTGTAGGCGGCAGTCTCGTTGACAGCGGCTGCCACAACATTATCGAACCCATCGCCTGCAACCTACCCACTTTATTTGGCCCATCTACGTATAATTTCGCTGATGCTGCACCAAAAGCGGTTGCTATCGGAGCAGCGCAACAAATCAGATCTGCAGAAGACTGGGCAACTACCTCATTAGCCTTACTTGCCAATCCACAGCAACGCCGATACATGTCGGAAAATGCAGAAGCTTTTATTACACAACATCGCGGTGCCAGCGAAAGAATGGCACAGGCCATTTTGGACAATCTTGCGCTTACAGCCAAGAACTCTCAGCACTAAGACAAATATTGTATTTAAAGAGCTGCAAATTATAAACAATATATCAAATAAACCCTATAGCATATTATTTATTGAACAAATAAAGTACATTCACACTAATTTTATATTTGGAATTATTAACAAGACTGATTCAGATTAATTACACTTTTATTTCAATCCTATGTCTTAGTTTTATATTAATAAAATGAGCCAAACATATTTTTGTTTGCTTAGTGGGAACTTATGTATTTCAATTTCATATATCTGAATAAACGGTAGAGAGTCAAGCTCAAATCTTTCTTTTTATTCATCAAATATAATTAAATAAATATGATATAAGCATTTATAATCTACTTGTTCTGATTATATTAGCGAAGATTTGAAAAACTATTTTGAAATCCACTTCTGGCATACTTTTGTCTGCCGTCAAATAATGGCTAAAAGCCATTGTAAGTATTTTTACCAGCATATCGTGTTAAGAATACGGATAATAAGTATTCAATTTCATCTACTAGATATTTAATTTTCTCTGTCCTGCCTTATTCTTAGCATGATATATCATACAAGAGTATAACTTATGATTAAATCAATAGACTAATAGAATTGACAACCAGAAAAAACTTCTATTAAATATATAAAATTGTTATAAATACAGATAAAAAAATTTATAACAATTTAAAAGATAAGGTAGTTTCATTAAAAATTTAATATTATTTGCATTATTCGCTTTTTGTTCATATAAAAAAGCCACTCAAAGTGGCTTTGAATTAAATTCAATAAGGATTACAGGTAAGCTTTAGGAATGTATTTATCATTCATAGTAGTGCCGGTAGCATTCTTTTTCAAAGAGCCATTTTTCAAAACTGACAATACCAATATTTTACCTGAAATAGCTGCAGATACGCCGGTTTGATTGACAGTGTACTTAATTGTACAACCTGTATCTCCCATGGCTGAAGTAGCTGAACTCATGGTAACGGTACCACCGATTTCAGCTGTGCCATATTTACCTTTTTGCTGATCTACAGCAGCATTAGAACCAGTTGTACATACACTGTTTTGCATGTTATCTACTACCTGTGATTTCAAACCAGCAGCAAGGCTAGAAGCTTCGGATGCCTGAGAACGAGCAATATAGTCAGAATACGCAGGTACAGCGATAGCAGCCAGAATACCGATAATTGCAATGACAATCATCAATTCTATTAATGTAAAACCTTTTTGAAATGCTTTCATTTTAGTCTCCATGTCAATATGGTTAATAAACTAGTTGAACATAAAATCATTAGCAATTTATATGCCTAATTTTAGGATTATACTATTTTTATATATTAATTTCATTATTTAACATTTTTATAATTGAAGAATTCAAACTAGTAACCTAACAAATATTTAGACTTAAGATTAAGCTTAAGAAATTTATTTATAATTTTCAATTATCAAACTGTTTTTGTAAAACAATCTATTTTGTAATAGACGAGCACCACCATATAATGCGTTTAATTATTGCGTTAGTTTTGCTTATATAGCTAACACTTAAATATACAGCGGCTGACAATATTACTAAAACAATCGTCTGCAACTTTCTCACCATGTTTGGTTCGACTAATCGAGATGTCGATGTTGCAAGTCTAAAAAATACGCTATTGGTGTGTAACAACAAATCCGCCGCTCGGAAAACAACACCTCTACCTCATATGCCTTATTTACCCTTCCTCAACAAGGCATCAATACATTTCAAAAATGCAAAAGCTTTTATTGCACATTATCGGGGCGCTAAACCAAGCTTGGCACAGGTCATTTTTGCAATTTTGGTCTTGCAACAAGTCATTCACTGTATTGTGATGGATCTGTAGTTTAAGAAGCTGCAAAATTACAACCAAGTAATTAAATGTGCTCTAAAGCATTTTTTATCAAGTTATTTAGATACATTCATACTGATTTTATTTTTAAAAAATCAAAAACCATATTGACACACATAAAAATTTCTCTTCAATTTAACCATATAATACTATTGTATATTATAAAAATACCAAATCTACTTAGTAAGTTAGGCATGACAATAAGCCTGTTAATTAACTCGTATGTGAATAAATGGCACTGAATCAGGCTTAAAACTGTCTTTAAATTCATCGAACACAATGGGCGGGCTATGGTCACCAACAACTACAATATCAGTATGCTTAAAACCACCTCTTTTTATTTCATCAGCAAGTACCTGAAAAAACTGATGTTGAAGATTCAAATTCCGGCATGCTTCTTGTCTTCCATTAAATAATGGCTGATGGCAATCATAAGTATTCGCTCCCAACATATCCAGCTCAGAATAAGGATGATGGGTGTTCAGTGTTAGCCAGTATATAAATGATTTACCCTGTGCAGATTTATTGGCAGCTGATACATCATGCACAATATTGTAGTCACAAGCTCCAGGAAATGAATGACATTGCTTAATATTACTGAATTGAGGAAAAAAATGCGCATCTCTCAAATCCATATGTGGATACCAATCTTTTCTGTCATACATCTTGGCATAAGAACCATGGAAAGCTTGGACTGTGTACCCTTGTTTTTGTAATCTTACCGGAACACATTTTTTGAACTTATCAAACGGACCTAGTTTAAAATTGGAACTTTTAGCTTTCAAATCACATAACTCTCGAAGCTCCCCCATTATGGTACTGTGGAGTGCTGGATTTTCACCCTGAGCAATTAGCTGTACATTGGGTAAATTCAGCAAAGGTGCTTTTACCGATGAATTAATAGCGCCATGTTCAGGTACAAAAGTCCCCCATGACTCATTTAAAATAAATAGTATTTTTTTAGGAGGATGCTGTATATTGATCTGCTTTTGTAACACCCCACCATGCGGCCAATCATAAAATTCAGGTTTAAGCGTTCCACGCCAGAAAAACTGTGTATTAAATTTAAGATTTTGAATCGTTTCGTAATAACTTCCCCACCAACCTACAGTCTGATAACGATCTGATAAATTAGCACCGCGATAATCGTAAAAACATATGGCAAAAAGCAAATACAATACAGATAAAGGTACAATCATTTGCGTAGAAGCCAAACGAACCAAATATTTCAGGATTAAAAATAAGCTCAAAATGAGATTGCCTAAAATAATTCCTAAAAATAACCAATATAATTTTGGTGCCTGTGGAATGAAGTAAAGTAAATCAACGAATTCAGACAAATTATCATAGTGATAGAATTGTTTAATCCAGTACAGAATATCAAAAATATAAATACAAATATATGTAATAGTAAATAAGACCAACGACCACTTTTTATGCAAGCATAACAACGGTATTATCCATACGTATTCGAGTACAATATCATAACGTTGTGAATAAGTAATTAAATGTGCAAGCCAGAAAAAAACATTATTTATGATCAAGTAAAATATAAGAAAACACCACAACCGTAGCGAAAAATAACGCTTAACCAAGAAAAAAATTTTGGAAAAAACGGGAAAATGTACAGCCAATTTCATATCTAGATCACATTGTATTAATTTATATAATATTTATAAGGAATTACTAATACATATTAATAATCTTTATAAAAAAATTTGCCCATAAATGAAGGCAAATTTAATATTTAGCAAAAAGAATAATCATTTATTATCTATAAATATAGAAAAGCCACCATCGGTGGCTTTATGTTGTATCTTAACAAAAATTATAAATAAGCTTTAGGTATATATTTTTCATCCATATCTGTACCGGCTGCTGATTTCTTTAATGAACCATTTTTCAACACAGACAATTCTAATTTTTTACCTTTAATAGCAGCAGAAACACCGGTACTATTTACAGTATACAGAATTGTACAACCTGTATCACCCATGGCTGAAGTAGCTGAGGTCATTGTTACGGATCCTGCAATTTTTGCAGTACCATATTTACCTTTTTGCTCATCTATAGCTTTATTATTTGAATCACAGGTATTATTTTGCATGTTATCTACTATCTGTGTTTTCAAACCGGCAGCCAGACTAGACGCTTCAGATGCTTGAGAGCGCGCGATATAGTCAGAATAAGCAGGTACAGCGATGGCTGCCAAAATACCAATAATCGCAATAACAATCATCAATTCGATTAATGTAAAACCTTTTTGGAATGCTTTCATTTGAGTCTCCAGTTAAAACAGTGAATAACCTAATTACACATTAAAAGCATGTAGCAAATATCATGCCATAAACTAGTATTTAACATTTTTTATCTTATATTAAGTAAAGATAATTAGTTGTAGATTAACTCAATATCCAAAATTTTTCACATTATTTGTCTCAAAATACAAACTACTAAATATAAAAATTTTTAGATATCGAAACATTTTAATTCAATAAAAAAAATATTTTCAATATACTACGAAATTGTTAAAGCAATTCCAAACAAATATTGTAAAATTGTAACTGCATTGACAATATAAATAAACAGAGTTTATTTTTACTCTTTCGATAAGTTTTTTATTGGCTAAAATGTATTAATGTCTTACGAGCCATCAATAACTTGATGCTACCCTAACAAATTTTTGGATTAATTATCAAATAAAAGCCTTGGGCAGATATTTTTTATCAATTGTACCGTTATTAAATTTCAGAGTGCCGTTGGCAAGTACATCCACTACCATATAACGGTTAATTAATACTGAGGAAGCTTTTTGTGAATATACACTATATTTAATTTGGCATCCTGTCTGAGCGCTTGCTGAATTTTGAACATTACTCAATGGAAATTCAGTGCTAATTTCTGCAATACCATATCTACCTGTATAACGATATTCAGATTGATTCTGAGCCCTACAGCGTTGATGCTGCATATTATCTAAAACCTGAGCTTTCAAATTTCCAGCTAAATTAACACCTTCGGCTAATTGAGCACGAGCGCTATAGTCTGCATATAAAGGCACCGCAATAGCTGCCAAAATCCCAATTACAGCGATCGCAATCATTATTTCAATTAGTGTAAAGCCTTCAGCTTGTAATTTATTCATAATATATTTGATTAGATGAATGAATTTTTCTAAATATTCATAATATTGAAAATATTTATTAAATGATATTATATTTTATAGTAACTTTCATAAACTATTTACATTTAAACATGTCTGTTATTTAGCTATTGATATTTTTAGTCATTGATTACCTTATAATTGATTTAATTTTATATCTTTGTAAATCATAAACTTATATAGCAGAAAATATAAGTTATGTCTTATTTTAAGCTAATCACACTGAAATTTTTACAGATAAAATTTTTTCATATACGCACATACGGCTGCCAGCATGGCCAGCTGATCTGTTGTGTGCCCCATTTCTGCTTCAGCATTGATGTAATCAATCTGTCTCTGCGCGGCCCAGACTGATAATGAACCATCATCGCGTACTGTCTGATTATTCTGTAAAACCACATTGAAATTATGGCCGGCAAAAAAATTAAAGGCTTGTGCACTTGTTACATAAAAAAAATCGTGCGGGTTTTTGTCTGGGCTAATGGCTATCTGACTCACGTCTTGAGCCATGGAGTTACCCGGCATATAGTTTCTTACGGACAGTCCGGCAGTGTGTGTGTTATGCACTGCAATAATCAGTTTTTTCTGGCTTAAATACTGTTGCAGGAAATTTTCAGCCGCCTCACTCAGCTGCTGCAAGATTAGTGCGCAGTTGCCTTTATTACATTTTAATGCTGCTTTTCGTCCGTTTGCAGTAAAAATTCTATTTGGGTCAAAGTGAAAGCTGAACTGCTGATTACGGATGATGATTTCGCGGCTGCCGCCATGGCGCAAATCCAATAAACATCCTTGCTGAATCTGATTTAAGGTAATCAATGCAGTGCGTCGAGCAGTTTCTTCATTATCATGAATGTGTATCCATGTGATATCCGGCCAAGGCGTACCTGTACAAGTTTCGTAGGCAGGTATAGTAATAACTGTATTAGCAGGAGGAGAATTGTCTATAGCTGCAGTTTCCGCGTATACGGGTAGCGCTATGGATAATGCGGTCCATAACGCAGCGTAATGATAAAAATGGATAATTTTTTTCTTCATTTTGTTTACCATATGATTTTATTACATTTTATTTTTTCGTATTAGCTGTTTATAGACTTCTATTTTTATTCTTTAAAAAGATGTGTACTAGCCCTACTGAAATTAAGTAGTGCATAGTTTGCTTTTAGAAATTTACTAAGTAATTTGATGTTAACTTCTAATCAGCTTACATTTTGAGTTTAGGGTGTCAATTTTTGTCACTTTCAACTGATTTGTGTAACTAAAAGCAAGTATTATTATGTATAGGTATGAATTTGTAGCTTTTAGTTAGTTAAAGATGGTTTTAATTGAAAATAATAACAAGATTAATTATCATTCACACCTTTAACAAATTATAAACTCTTTCTGTATTGTATGTCTCAGTCTCCTTTCCCTTCTTTCAAACTGGCTTTATTACCTTTACTCTTTTCCGGCGGTATGGCGCATGCACAGGATGGTGCCAAACTTGATGATATTTATGTCACAGCCGAACAGCAAGTTAAACAATCACTTGGTGTATCAAAAATTGATAGTCTAGATATTGAACGCAGACCACCGGTGAATGACATTTCTGAGCTGGTACGGACAATGCCGGGGGTTAATCTTACTGGAAATACTGCATCTGGCCAGCATGGTAATAAACGCCAGATTGATATTCGTGGAATGGGGCCGGAAAACACCCTGATTATGATTGATGGCCGCCCAGTAACCTCACGTAACAGTGCACGTATGAGCTGGCGCGGTGAGCGCGACACCATCGGCGACAGTGACTGGGTGCCGACAGCTGAAATACAGTCTATAGAGGTAATCCGTGGTCCGGCTGCGGCTCGTTATGGTTCGGGTGCTGCTGGTGGGGTGGTGAATATTGTGACAAAAAAAGTCAGTAATGAATACCACGGTGCTATTAATGCATTTATGAATCTGCCTGCCGATAAAGAAGAAGGCGATACCCATCGGATAGGTTTTGATTTAACTGGACCTATTATTAAGGATGTGCTGGGGTTTCGCCTTTATGGCAATCTAAACAGTACTGATGCTGATTCTCCTTATATCAATCAACGTTCGGGAGACAGGGGCAGCAAATCTTTGGTAGCCGGACAAGAAGGTCTACTGAATAAGGATGTAGGCGGCAGGCTGGCATGGCGCCTTTCTCCGGCACAAACTCTAACGCTCGATGCCACGTATAGTAGGCAGGGTAACCGCTACAATGGCGATGGGCCGAATAATGTACAAACCGATTATACGCAAAGTTTATATGGCAAGGAAACGCGCCGTGTATACCGTCAGAGTTTTGCTCTCACCCATGAAGGCGCATGGGATTGGGGTGATAGCAAGCTGGTGGCGCAATATGATAAAACTACTAATAGTCATTGTTCTGAGGCGCTTGCGGGTGGACCGGAAGGTTTGTGTCAAGATTTAGGAACGAAAGATATCACCTATGCTGACAGTGTCCTGACTACCAAGCGGCTGGCCGGTGAAGTTCACATTCCTTTTTCTGTTTGGGTACCGCATGTTTTAACTATGGGAGCAGAATATCAGCACGATAAGCTGAATGATCCTGACGGTCTGCGCCGCATTCCTATGCCGAATGCTGTGTACCCAGCTGCGGCTAATCACACGCCATCGCTTAGTAGCTGGGCCGGCTACGTGGAAGACAATATCAGTCTTACCGAACAGTTGAAAGTTGTACCGATGCTGCGCTATGACCATAATAATAAAACTGGCGGTAATGTTAGCCCCGGAATCAATATGTCATGGCAGTTGCATCCAAACTGGCTGCTCAAAGGTGGTATCGCACGAGCATACAAAGTACCTAACCTGTATCAAAGTACAGACAGCTATATGCTGTACAGTAAAGGTAACGGCTGTGCTGTTTCTTCAGGCAGTGGCCGCGGTTGCTACTTGATTGGTAATAGTAAGCTAAAACCGGAAACCAGTGTGAATAAGGAAATTGGCTTTGAATTTAGCAAAAATGGCTATCTGGCTTCGCTGGCTTATTTCCGTAATGATTATAAAAATAAGATTGAAGCCGGACGGCAAATCATTTTCACCGGAAGTTCCGGAATCAGTGCCCGCTCCGGTGGCTATGATTACTTTGAATGGACCAATACACGTAAAGCGCTGGTAGAGGGACTTGAAGGCAACTTTACTTTGCCGTTTTCCAAACAGTGGAAATGGGTGAATAATTTTACTTATATGTTTAATTCCAAAAACAAGGAAACCGGTAATCCGTTATCTATTATTCCCAAATATACAATTAACTCCTCTCTGGCTTGGGCACCTACGGAAAAATGGGATACGTTGCTGACTTATACCTATTACGGCCGACAGAAACCACGTACCGTGCCGGTCAATCCGGTAGAAGCAGGGATTGGCAATGGCGGACAAGGTACAGTCGGCCTGAGTGGCGAAGAAATGGGCAGCTATGGTATCTGGGGAATTTCAGCCGGATATGCGGTGAATAAAAACATCAATGTTCGCGCAGGGATGTCAAATATATTCAATAAGCGCATCTATGCTTCCACTTTACGCGGTACGGCCTACACTTATAACGAACGGGGACGTGCAGTGTGGGGCAATATGAAAGTTTCTTTCTGATTATGCCGAAGCATCAGGTTGTCACTGTGGCAGCCTGATAAAAAATATTTGGTTTTCACGTGACTTCGATGTCCAAATAAGTTATATTTATTAATAGTAATGATTATTATTTATAAATAATCAAGGATAGTCCCATCAGCAAAGGTAAACATAATTTATTGATTATCTGAAAGATTTAACCAAAATCCTGATCTGGTGTATTAATTAAGTACTCTTTCATCTTTTTTTGCAATGCAGCAACCTAATCTTACTTCGCTACCGTCTTGTTGTCTCCATATGCTTACTAAAGCCAATCAACTGACGGAAAGATTAAATATGCGCCAGATTATCATTTTTTTATTAATGTTTTTTACGGCCTTAATCTTGCACAATACAGCTAAAGCCCAGCCTAATCTGAATGAAAGTGCTGATTTTGCTGTGCTGCAACAGCAAAATGGCGGTTATCATTTTACAACCCTGCCGCTTACATCTACAGACGGACAGCGCCAGTACCGCATTTACATCGGGATTCCTGCACAACAGCCTCCTGCCGGGGGTTACCCTGTTTTCTACGCGCTGGACGGAAATGCCGTACTGACTTTTCTAACTCCTGAAAACATGCAGATACTGGCACGGCAGCCTCAGCCTCCAGTATTGGTATTGCTAGGTTATGCAACTGATAAACGTTTTGATGTGCGGGCACGCGCCTACGACTACACCATTGCGCCGGAAGACAACAATACCGACCCACTAGATGCCAGCAGAATCAACGGCGGTGCCGATATATTTCTGGATATGATACAGAATGAGGTTATGCCGGCTGTGCAGATGAAAGTAGCAGTCAACCTAGATAACCAGACACTGTGGGGTCATTCTTATGGCGGGCTGCTGGTACTGCATACTCTATTTACTCAGCCTAATCTGTTTCAACACTATATTGCAGCAGACCCGTCTGTGTGGCTGCATGGCGATTTACTTCAGCAGGAAGCAGCGGAAATGCTGAAGCGTAAGGTTGATTTTTCTGGCAGCAGCCTTTTAATATTCAATAGTAAGCTCAGACCCAAAAAAATTCCTAAAAATCCGCATGTTGCCGCCCGAATTCGGATGCGTAACGAACAAACGGCCAGACAAGGTAATTTGGGCAGAAAACTGGCTGATGAATTGCAGCATCATACTGATTTAAGCGTTAAATACGAAGTTTATCCGCAAGAAAACCATGGCAGCCTGTTTGGCAAAAGCCTGCAACTAACTCTTTTTCACCCCTCAATCAGGCCACAATAATGAATAAACGGTCACCTCATCAAGCTTATCTGGTTCGGGTACAAGATATTATCGATCTAAGCCCTAATCTGCGCCGGCTGGTTTTGCACAGTGATGAATTGGTTGATTATCCGCATCAGTTTAATGGTGCTCATATCAAGATTTTTCTGGCGTCGGCAGGTCAGACTTCGCCGCAACTACCGCAATTTTCCGGTCATGGTTTTAAATGGGGTGATCCAGACAATAAGCCGATTGTGCGCACTTATACCATCCGAGATTATGATGCTCAGGCATGCACGGTAAGTATTGATTTTGTGAAACATGGAGACAATGGACCGGCTTCGGCATTTGCAGAACACGCTCGTGCGGGAGACATCATCGGGATTTCATCACCGGGAGGCCCGAATCCGATGCTGAAAGCAGCTACACGTTATTTATTTGTTGGAGATATTACGGCTGTACCAGCGATTGCATCGTTGCTGTCTGATATTGAGCAGGAGGCCAGTGGAGATGTGGTTTTACTGTTGCCAGATGCCAGCGATTTACCAACCACTCTAAACCTGCCTACCAATATGCAGTTGCATATGTTTTATGGCACTTTAAGTCAGATTCCGGCACTAATAGAAAAAGTGTCCGGTTTTCCACCCCTGTGTGCAGATGATTTTGCCTGGGTTGCTGGTGAAGCTGAAATGGTCAGACCGCTGCGTGATTTATTGCGTAACCAATGGCAATTACCACCACAACGCCATTATGCAGTCCCATACTGGCGCCATGGCGAAACAGAAGAAAGTTATCATGAAGCACGGCACCGATTTATTGAAAAATAGGCGTTTACACCGAAATATGACCTGCCTCTGATTCAGGCAGTATAATTAATGCAAACAATAATGATAGGAAATTCAGACAATGTTTAAATCCTGCTGGAAACCACTCGCTTTATCTATACTGGCATTATCGCTTCTCTCCGCATGCGGCGAAAAAAACACTCAGAACAGTTCTGCCAGTAATACAACTGCTTCAGGAGCTGCTGTTAGTGGCCCCACTGTCTCTGTAAACACTGCACGCGGTGAAATGAACGTACCAGAAAATCCTTCCAAAGTTGTGGTATTTGACATGGCCACCCTGGATGATTTGCAGGCTTTGAAAGTACCGGTAACCGGTGCGCCGAAAAAAGTATTGGTACCTTACTTGCAGCAAACATTGGAAACCGTAAACAACACCGGTACCTTGTTTGAGCCCGATATGGAAGCACTCAATGCGCTGAAACCTCAGCTGATTATCATTGCCGGACGTACGGCACCTAAATATGATGAATTAGCGGCTTTAGCGCCAACCATGGATATGACAGACAGCGGACAGGATCTGATTGGTGATGGCATGAAAATGCTTGATACCTACGGTAAACTGTTTAAAAAAGAAGCTGAAGCCAAGAAACTGCATGATGACATTCAGAATCTGCTAGCTGAAACGCAGCAGGCGGCCAAAGGAAAGGGTACTGGCCTGATTCTGATGGTGAATGCCGGTAAACTTTCTGCTTTCGGTCCTTCTTCACGCTTTGGCTGGATACACACACAAGTCGGAGTACCGGCTGCCGATACCAATATTCCGGCCTCCCCGCACGGCCAGTCTGTTTCGTTTGAATATGTACAGAAAACCAATCCGGACTGGATATTTGTGATTGACCGCACCGCAGCCATAGGTGAGGAAGGCAAAACCGCACAGGCTGTACTCAACAATGATCTGGTACGACAGTCCAAAGCGTGGAAAGAAAATCATATTGTCTACTTAAGCAGTGCCTCTTATCTTGCCGCCGGTGGTGTGCAGCAGATGAAAACCGACTTAACCAATATCAAGGCTGCTTTCACACACTAAAACTAAGTATTATTCGTTCACAGCCTTCAGGTTTTGCTTTGCCGCATTTAATAGCGGCAATAGCGAAAACCTGTTGTCTGTATCTTTGTTTGCCCTATGTTTCGTTCTTCCCAGATAAACGCTATCAATATACTGTTGCTGCCACTATTACTGATTATCAGCATCAGTATTGGTGCAGCCGCTTTTCACTGGAGTGATGTATTTAGTAGCAGCGATACCCGCTCTCTGCTGCTATACAGCCGCCTGCCTCGCTCGCTGGCGATTATCCTTACCGGTGCTACACTGGCTGTAGCCGGCATGGTGCTACAAATCGTTTTACGCAACCGTTTTCTTGAACCAAATATGGTTGGTGCCACCCAGAGTGCAGCACTGGGAATCTTATTGGTATCCATTTGGTTTCCTCAGGCCACTCAGCTGGCGAAAATGAGCTGTGCGAGCATCGTTGCCCTGTTGGGCATGACTTTGTTTTTATTTTTGTTTCGCAGATTACCGCCACATCGGCAGATGATGATACCGTTAATCGGCATCATCTACGGCAGTATTATCGAAGCGCTGGTTAACTTTATCGGTGTGGAAACCAATACTTTGCAATTATTGGCTGTGTGGTTTGCCGGTGATTTTTCGGCGGTATTGGCTGGACGCTATGAGCTGCTGTGGCTTACTGGTCTGATGGCATTGGTTATCTATTTTCTAGCTGACCGGCTCACCATCGCCGGATTGGGGCAGAATATCAGCACCAGTCTGGGCATAAACTATGCACAGATGATGTGGATTTCTCTAATCACAGTGGCCATGATTACAGCCATCGTTGTTGTTACAGTTGGCCAGATTCCGTTTATCGGACTAGTAGTACCAAATATTGTTTCCCGTCTGGCGGGAGACCGCTTACGGCAGAATCTGCCGTCAGTAGCATTAATGGGCGCCAATGCACTGCTGGTATGCGACATTATTGGCCGCATCATTGATCCGCCATTTGAAATACCCGTATCACTGATTTTTGGTATCGTAGGTACCGTGATTTTTCTGTATCTGCTGTTTAGAAAGCCTACCGTACATGCAACCTGACCATACCATGCCGTCGCCCCGTTCTGGTGCACGTTTTCTCGGCGTGCTCGGAATATTATTGATAGTTGCCAGCGTTTTGTTTATGACATACGGTGTAAAAGGGAGCTGGGATTTTGTTTTACAACTGCGCGGCAAGAAATTGCTGATGCTGCTGACTGTCGCTTATGCAGTCGGCGTTTCTACATTACTTTTCCAGACACTTACCCATAACCCCATTCTGACGCCGGGTCTGCTGGGGTACGATTCACTTTACCTGCTCCTACAGACACTGACACTCTTTATCTTTGGTGCAGTGGGATACGCCAGCATTGGTGCTTTCACTAAATTTACCATTGAAGCACCATTGATGATGGCTGCCTCCTTACTACTGTTTCGTACGCTAACTCGAAACAGCAATGGTGATCTGGCTCGGCTGATACTTACCGGCACAATATTCGGCGTGATGTTTCGCAGTTTCAACAGTCTGCTGCAACGATTGATAGACCCTACCCTATTTACCGTCGCTCAGACCAGCTATTTTGCCCAGTTTACTTCAGTAAATGTCAGTATGCTGATGATTGGCATCACAGTGATGCTAATCAGTACCATCTGGATCTGGCGCATGCGCTATCAGCTGGATGTCATGATGCTAGGACGCAACGCCTCTATTGCCCTTGGGATCAATTATCCGCGCCTAAGCCGCAACATTCTGTTGTGGATTGCGCTGCTGGTTTCCGTTTCCACAGCACTCGTAGGACCTGTGAGCTTTTTTGGGCTACTGATTTGTGCACTGGTCAATGCCTGTACTCCCAGCATGACACACCGGCTGCGGATTCCGGCTGCGTTTCTGATGGCTGCACTGATACTGGTCTGTGGGCAGCTGATATTCGAACACGTTCTAGGCATGCAGGGCGTACTGAGTGTGGTTATAGAATTCTGTGGTGGTCTGGTGTTTCTATGGTTGGCATTAAAACGCCAATCCTGAGCTCGCCACCTCAACAGCGTATTGCTTTACTGACTTAACCGGACAGCAAGATGATTTCCATAAAAAATGTTAACTATTGTATCAACGGCGCTACCATCCTGCGTGATATTAATCTTGATATTCCGGATAAAAGCATCACCGCATTAATTGGACCCAACGGTGCCGGTAAGTCTACTTTGTTTTCCCTGATAGCACGCTTGCAACCTTTACAGCAAGGCAGCATCCACATCGATGAGCTAGATGTGAGCAGTGGCAAATCCAATGCTATTGCGCAAAAGCTGGCAATATTGTCGCAAGAGAACAACATTCAAAGCCGAATTACCGTACGCGATTTACTGCTATTTGGCCGCTATCCGCACAATCAAGGGCGTATAACCAACACAGACCAGCAGATTGTCGATCAAGCATTACAACGTTTTGAGCTGCAAGAATTGCAACAGCGTTATCTCAGTGCATTGTCCGGCGGCCAGCGTCAGCGGGCATTGGTGGCAATGACCTTCTGCCAGCAAACTAAACATGTTATTCTAGATGAACCGCTCAACAATTTGGATATGTATCATGCTCGCGAACTGATGCGGCTGCTACGTGAGCTCACCAGCGAACAGGGATTATCTACTGTCATGGTGGTGCATGATATTAATATGGCCGCCGCCTATGCTGACCATATTGTCGCCTTGAAAGAAGGACAGATTGTTATGCAGGGTCCACCGGATAAAATAATTACCGCCGATAATATTCAAACCATATTTAATCTGGATACCGAAGTTTTAAGCCACAAAGGCAAACCTCTGGTCATCCATCATCTGTAGCAGGTCTAATTATGCAAAACACCAAAACACCTCAGTCTCGCAAACAAACTTCTCTAATTATTAGCATGGTAGTCTTGTTTGTCATACTGGCTTCATGGTTTATCTGGCTGTTTATGGGAGACGATGCAGCGGTACGCATGTCCATGGCGCGTATTATGCTGATTTTTTTAGGTTTAGTGTGCACATTCCTATTTGGCGTATCTATCATGGTTGGCGTAAAAATCCTACGACAACAACACAGCCGGCACTGAAAATTGCCTGAAATACCTGAAAAACTGCCCTCTTCTACAAAAGATGTGCAGCCTCAGCCCTGCTTTTATCTTTGCTTCTGGCCGTTCACACTGTATATAGCCGTCTAATTCAGCCTGTTTAATTTTTATAAAATCAAATTTTACAACTGTTAAACAGTTGCTTTTTGTCTTTGTCTTCGGCTCAAACCGCAATACAGCCATAAAATCCCTGCAAACAAGCTTAATAGACAGATTTGCTATAATACGCATATCTAATTATATTCCGGCAGTATCTGTGCCATGTCTGTATACGAACTCAACCAAATCCTGAGCAAAGACCGCCACTTTCTACAACGTGCAAGTAAACACCCTGCCCGATTCGGCGGAGAAGAAAAAGTTAACCAGCGTTATCAGCGTTCACACCAGATGTACCTACAACGACAGGCACATCTGCCTGTTCCGGAATACGATAACACCCTGCCGGTACATGAAAGACGAGTAGAAATCAAACAAGCCATCAGCCAACATCAGGTGGTCATCGTCTGCGGCGAAACCGGCTCTGGTAAAACCACCCAGCTGCCGAAAATCTGCCTCGAGCTTGGCCGTGGCGTAGCCGGTCTCATCGGCCATACACAGCCACGGCGGCTTGCTGCACGCTCCGTTGCCGAAAGAATCGCTGAGGAACTGCATAGCCAGATTGGCCACAGTGTCGGCTATAAAGTGCGCTTTAACGACAAAACCGCTCCCGAAAGCTACATCAAACTGATGACAGATGGTATTCTGCTCGCTGAAAGCCAGACCGACCGTTTCCTCAGTGCTTACGATACAATTATCATCGACGAAGCACATGAACGTAGTCTCAATATAGATTTTCTGCTGGGCTACTTGAAACAGCTATTGCCTCGTCGTCCCGACCTAAAAGTAATCATCACATCCGCCACCATCGATGCCGAGCGCTTCAGCCAGCACTTTACCATTCACGGCCAGCCATCACCGGTGATCGAAGTATCCGGCCGCACCTATCCGGTTGAAATCCGTTATCGCCCATTGCACAGCACTGATGCCGATGATGCCGAAATGGAAATCAACGACGCCATCGTCGATGCAGCAGACGAGCTGGCACGCGAAGGTCAGGGTGATATCTTGATATTTCTGCCCGGCGAACGCGAAATCCGCGAAGCTGCGCATGCATTACAACAATCATCACTGCGGCGCAATGATGAAATACTTCCCTTGTTTGCCCGCCTGTCTGCGGCCGAGCAACACAAAATTTTCCATCCCAGCGGCCGTCAGCGCCGCATCGTATTAGCCACCAACGTAGCCGAAACTTCTCTTACTGTGCCCGGCATCCGCTATGTGATTGATACCGGTCTGGCGCGAATAAAACGCTACTCTGCCCGTGCCAAAGTAGAACAGCTGCATATCGAACCCATCAGCCAAGCTGCTGCACGCCAGCGTGCCGGCCGCTGCGGCCGCGTTGCGGCCGGTATCTGTATCAGACTGTACAGCGAAGAGGACTACAACCAGCGCCCCGCCTTTACCGATCCGGAAATTATCCGCAGCAATCTCGCCGCAGTTATTCTCCGTATGATTAGCCTTAAACTGGGTAATGTAAATGATTTTCCCTTTTTACAGGCACCGGACCAACGTTATATCAATGATGGCTATCAGGTACTGCTCGAACTTGGCGCGGTAGATGAACACAATCGCTTAAGCAAATTAGGCGAACAGATGGCGCGTCTACCTATAGATCCGCGCATCAGCCGCATGCTGCTGGCCGCAAAACGTCTGCAATGTGTTGCCGAAATGCTGATTATAGTGGCCGCACTATCTATTCAGGATCCGCGCGAACGGCCGCTGGAAGCGCGTGATGCCGCCGCTAAAGCGCATGAACGCTTCACAGACAAACAATCCGACTTCCTTGCCTATCTAAATATCTGGGATTCCTATCAGCGCGAGCGTGACAAAGGTTTGTCCAACCGGCAGATGGTACAATGGTGTCACCAATATTTCCTTTCGCATCTACGTATGCGCGAATGGCGCGAGCTGCACCATCAGCTGGCTCAGATTGCCATTGATATGGGGCTGACAGATAAAGCCACAGCCTACCGTCAGATACCTGAGCAAAATTCTACTCAGCCTGCCCACAACCAAAACGGTGACCAGGATTTAGCTGCCAAACTCAGGCAGCAGCAAATTGTCCGTCGCCAGCAGCGCCAGATTCGGCAAAAAGCAAAAGAGGCCAGTTATGAACAGATTCACCGAGCCTTGCTCACCGGCTTAATAGCTAATATCGGCTTAAAAAGTCCCGAAGGACACGATTATACCGGTGCGCGCGGCATTCATTTCCATCTGTTTCCGGCTTCAGCTTTATTTAAAAGCAAGCCCAAATGGGTTATTGCTGCCGAATTAACCGAAACCACTCGTCTTTATGCACGCGATGTCGCCAAAATTGAACCGGAATGGATTGAAACCGAAGTCCCGCATCTGCTGCGCCATCATTATTTCGAACCACACTGGGAACAGAAACGAGGCGAAGTCGTCGCCAGCGAACGCATTACTCTTTACGGTCTAACCGTCCTGCCGCGCCGACCGATATCCTATGGACGCATTAGCCCAGCAGAAGCACGCGAAATCTTTATCCGCGGCGCGCTGGTGGCACAAGAATGCGACCTCAAAGCCGACTTCTTCCGCCACAACCGGCAACTGATAGAAGAAGTCACCGAGTTGGAACACAAATCACGACGGCAGGATGTACTGGTAGACGCAGAAGCGCTGTTTAGTTTTTACGACCAGCGCCTGCCTGCTACTGTCGAACAACAAGGGCGGCAATTGCCTTTGGCTGACATCCGTACATTTGAACACTGGCGCAGACAAGCAGAAGTCGAAAACTCACACCTGCTGTATCTAGGCCGTGACGACCTCATGCAGCATGCTGCCAGTAATATTACCGAAAGCCAGTTTCCAGAATATCTCAATACCAAAGACGGCCGCTGTGCTCTAAGCTACCGCTTCGAACCACATCATCCATTCGACGGCGTTACCGTATCAGTACCGCTGCCCCTTCTCAACCGCATCAGTGCGGCACGGTTGGAATGGTTAGTACCAGGCATGATTCGGGAAAAATTGCAATTACTCATTAAAGCCCTGCCCAAACAAATTCGCCGCATTTGCGTACCGGTGCCGGACTTCATTACCGCTTTTCTCTACAGCGAACCTGATACCAATGCCCCACTGTTGCCACAGCTTGCACATGCCATCGCTCGTCACGCCGGCGATATGCGCCTGCTCAACCAAATCGATATCGAACACTGGCATAGCCAACAGCTACCCGCCCATTGCTATTTCAACATTCAGGTAATAGACGACAGCGGCACAGAACTGGCCAGTGGCCGTGACCTGAATGCATTACAGCAACAGCTCGGGCAGGCTGCTGCGGTCACTTTCCGCGATAACAGCAACGAATTCGAACGCGACAACATTACCAGCTGGGACATCGGCAAACTACCGGAAAGCATCAGATTTGCACGCGCTCAGCAGCAACTCACCGGCTATCTCGGTTTACAGCAGCAAAAAGACGGCAGCATCTCCCTGCGTCTGTTTGATACCGCTGCTGCCGCCCAACAGGCTCATCACAACGGCATACTTGCACTGATGAGCCTGCAATTAAAAGAACAAGTAAAGGACCTCAACAAAGGCTTGCCCGACTTTACTCAGATGGCCATGCTACTCAAACACCTTGGTGCTGATACCCTGCGTGCAGACCTGACCCATGCCGTACTGGATCGCGCTTTGATTGGCGAAGATGAGCTGCCACGAGATGAAAAAGCCTTTAAAGAACAGTTGAAACGAGCGCGCAGCCGCCTACCGGTTGTAAAAGAGGCACTTAATCAGTATGCGCTGCAAACAGCATTAGCCTATGGCGAAGTCAGTAGCCATCTGGGTAGACATCCTCTATCCTCACTGCTGCGTCAGCATCTGGACAGCCTGATTTATCCTGGTTTTGCCAGCGCCACACCATGGAAACAATGGCCACGATTGCCCATCTATCTGCAAGCCATGCTTAGACGTATGGATAAATATGGTAGTAACCCTGCCCGCGACAGCGCACGTGAGGCTGATATTCAGGCACTCACAGATATATGGCAGGAAAAGATTCGCCAGTATCAGCAACAAAATCAGCCAATCCCTCTAGCCATTGCTGATTTTCGTTGGATGCTGGAAGAACTGCGTGTTTCTCTCTTTGCACAGGAACTCAAAACCCCTTATCCAGTTTCAGCCAAACGGCTAAGCAAGGAATGGGAAAAACTTACAGCACTATAGCAGTACTCAGACACGGCAGCCCTGCTCTAGGCAAAGGCTGCCGTAAAACCAGAATCATGTAGCTATGGTCTCATTTCTCTGTTAGCTCCTGAAAATCCTTATCCACATGGTCAGACAATCGGAAGCGTACCTCTGCTGGCGGCAACGTTATACCGAGCTTTTGTGCCA
This sequence comes from Snodgrassella sp. B3837, assembly GCF_026535955.1. Classification (NCBI taxonomy): domain Bacteria; kingdom Pseudomonadati; phylum Pseudomonadota; class Betaproteobacteria; order Neisseriales; family Neisseriaceae; genus Snodgrassella; species Snodgrassella sp. B3837. The sequence goes on along the minus strand of NZ_JAFNPI010000015.1, from coordinate 272,319 downwards.
GTACCAAACCATCAACATATTTATTCTCCTTCGCCGGAATGTCCAGCACCTTCAGGAAAGCCATTAACTGCTCCCGCGACTGAAAACAAACTGCACACCAATATTCACTATCCGTCACTCGCTGACGCAACTGCTGCGGCATCTTGCCAACACGTTCAAATTCCTGCCGTAAATTTTCAAGCTGCCTCAGTGCCTCTTTGTCAGCACGCTGGCCGGCTTGAAAGTTACGTGGTGGAAAAGTCGCCGTTTTATTTATATTTTCCCTGCCATCATCACCAGACAGCACAGATTGTTCTGCCTTGCCTGCATTCTTAATTTTTTCCAAAAATACACTCCCATCGAAAAATCTCCAGCTCACATAATGGAAAAAATTCTAGAATTTTCTGATAATCTCGCGGATAGAATTTTTTTATTGGTAGCAGAAAGCGCAAATCTAAACTATCAAAAGAACAGCCGAAAATCTGATAATCGCTGCCTAGTCTTACATGATTGCGCTTGAAGCAGTGCAGCAAATCCTGCTTTTTCCAATCCCAAACTGGATAATATTGATATTGGCTTTTTACTATCGACCCATGCCGCTGCATACTCAGCCGCTGCTTAGCTCTTTTCTCAACCCTGGTACCATTGGCAACTGGTGTATCCGGCGGTAAATCAAACATACCACACATCATCAGCCGAATATCGGCATAACCAAAATCTGCCAAGCCGGCTGCATCTATTACAGCAGTATGCTTTGGCGGCTGAAATACATGTGCCCGCAACATCTGATACAGCGCAGGATGTGGCAAACGGGTAATCTTAAATCCAAATTGCTGTTCATATAATTCCAGCTGTTCTTCTACAAATTCCAGCTCCGGCACCAGATAAAGATAATACGGATAAACAGCTGCGAAACGCTTCCTGATGGCCAGATACGCCGCTATCGAATCTTTCCCTGCACTGAAAGCCAGAATACTTTGCCTGTGTTCACTGGCAACTTTTTCAAGCGTCATTTTTCCGGACAAAATAGGCATATATTGACACTTTCAGCCTAGAAATCATTAATAATTTCAATCAGTATACCCACAATGAAAATAAATTGCCTAATTTGTCATATCCGCAGCCACTGCTTGACAAATTAACAAAATAGTCATCGATACTAAAAATTAACAACAAAATATCAATATAAATGCATATCCAAATAGTTTATTCTTAATAAATATAATTTTCAGGCAGAAAAAAGCAATTCACAGCCTAGGCTGAAAACTCTCATATACTTGGCTAGCCAACTGCATAAAAGCAACACTCTTACCTTAAATCAGAACAGATTAAGAATCTTCCAATAGCATCCCATTTGCACCAAACATTTATCTTACGGGCTCACAGCGGAATTAAGCTTATTCCATGCATCAGCCAACAAAACAAATTTATACTTTATTCCTAAAACATCAACTCTCACGTACCACTTATCATCACTACCCTAAGCTAAATTCATGTCTGTATAAATTTATATAAATATCGGATATATAATTTATTTTGTTAAGATTAGAAAATTTTTGTAGACGAAAGATAGATATTTTGATAATATAAAATCCAATATCTAAGCTATTTATTTCCCTGTCCCAGCGATTTTATTTATAAGCTTTTCTCCTACATTCAGGCTTATAAATTTAAATGCTGGGTTCTTTTTTTTATTTATAATTACAATAAACAGATAAAATTATTTGTCATCTCAAGATTTAGTATTGACAGGAAATAGACCCCTTATTACGCCAAGGAAAGCGGCAAAAATATTTAAAGTTGTTGCAGAAGTAATAGCAATCAGAACATTATCTGAAAACAAATCTTTATTAAAGAAAAACCGACACAATGCATAAAGAGTCAATAAAATAGCCCAACCCCATAATGACTTTTTTACAACCTTATATGCCTTAAAACCGTACCGTTCTCTAAGATCTCTATCAGCTTTACTATTAGCTATTTCTTCATCATGTTTTTCTTGAACCAAACTTTTGACATCGTTAGTGGGGTTTTTTTTAATTTCACTCTTAACACTATCCAATTTTTTTTCAGTTACTTCTTCTAAATTTTCTTTTATTTTAGTAATTTCACTATCAAAGTTATTAAAAGAATTTAATGAACTATTATTATCATTCATGCAAAACCCACTATACTAAAATTTATATTTTTTTATTTATATAATGTTTCATCTTCCATTTCTTTTTTAGTAATAATACTTTCATTATCACCACCCCCTTCAGTCCACGCTGTACCTTTCTGATGAGTTAAATTAGATAACTGACTTGCAGTTTTGTTACCATAAACATTTAAGATTTCATTTAATAATGCATGTATTTTTTTGTCTTTGGGCTGATCAGAAATATAATCTTCTATAATATTTCCTTGTAAATCCATTCTTATCAATTTATTAGTCACAGGGTACGAACCATAACCTTTTAAATTATGATATAGTGAGGGCAATACTGGTCCATAAGTCCATCTATAAAAAGACTCATCAATTAACTCTTCTTTTGTTATTTTTATATACCAAACTTGTGCTAAATAGATTAGCTTTTGTATCTTCATAGGTGTCATGTCTGATATATGTTTTTCTTTTGCCATATCTAATAAAGTATTTACTATAGCATTCACTGGATAAGCCATGGTTTGTTCCTTTTATTCAGTTAATTTTATCTAAAACTTGATGCCTTTTAGATAAAAAATACCGTAATAAACCCAAAATTATTACTGATATGGATAACAAGCTTCCACCAACATATATCCCATACAACCAAGCTTCAGAACAACTTATATGGGAAAAAGTTTTAAGGGATCCCATAATATATATCAAACCGATAGAGAGTATTAATACAACAACTGCTGAAAACAATAACAGAAATCCTCGTAAACAACAATTTTCACATAAAAAATTTTTTTTATTTTCTGTTTCTGACATGATTAAAGTTATCTTCATTCAAAGCCGAATGTAAATTATTAATATTTATAAAAAATATCGATTATGTTTTTCTAGTGGAAAAACATTTACCTTATAAAGATTCAATAATTTCTTATCCTTCTCATTATAGTATAGTTTTCACAAAATTTTAAATATTTTAAATTCATTTTAAATTAATATATGATTTATATAAATGTATTAAATAATTTATTTTTTTAATCATAAAATTATAAGATTTCTAATTTTAACTTAAGTTTTGTTTTTTAATTAAAAATATGTTATAAATAAAATAGGATTTCATAACGAATAAAACCCTATTCTCATTTGATAATCACTGTTTGACTTGTATCTAGAACCGTATTCTTAGATTTGCCCGCCCTGAATTACTGTGCCAGTGACTGCCATTCTCGTACTGATACTGAATACCAGCACTCACATTACGGCTCACTTGTACATTGCTACCAATTGCTGCATTCCAGCGTGTTCTGGCTGACGACCATTTACCCGCTCTTGCATCACTATGAATTCCACTAAATCCTCCTCGTGTGGCATATTCTCGGTCTCTGAAATCATGCTCCACACCCACTGCTCCAAAGATATTCGCCACTATATCCCTTATATCAAACAGATATTCAGCTACTAAGCCGGCACTGCCAGTTACTATGCCTTTGTTTAGCTTTCTGCCATATAAGCCATATCCTTCTGCTCCGGCTTCACTGAAACTGTTCTGTTGCAGATAGTCGTAGCGTAAACCTAACTGCGGTGTCAGTGTCAGACCTTTCATAGCGAATGCTTTACCGCCGTTCAATGCCAGCTGCCACACATTACCTTTCGTTTTCGCTCCGCTATCCTCTCTGGTTGTGCCCAGCCATATGCCACGGGTAACATCATTGGAATAGCGGTTATACCCTAAACTACCGGATAGGTACGCACCCCGCCAGTTGGCCGGCGCATAGAAGGTGCCCAGTGTTAAGCCGTTGCTCTTGATATCGGCACTACCATCTCTTTCACTCCAGTCTGTATTCTGGAAACTGTATGCCGCTGCTCCTGACCAACCATTACCAAAATTTCTGCTTACACCAATCAGACCGCTGTTGCTATTCTGCTTGCCGCGCACTTCGCTTGGATTCCACCGATTCTGTGAATGGTTAAATTCCATAATCAGTGCCGGTTCGGCGCTATCATTGCGGATAGACGACATAAAGTCTGTATTCAGCTTGCCCAGTGTCAGGGTATTCACTACATTGGCATTGCTGTATACCGCACCTGATAATGAATACAGTGAACGCCGTAACGTTTCTGCTGTCTGGACATTCTGAATCCGGTTGGCACCAGCAAACAATTCTGCTGTTGGACCATCTGTGCCTGTTACTGACGACAGTTTGTCTAGCTGGCTGAAGCTGGTATCAATCGCTGCAGCTGCAGCCTCAATTGCCGGATCAGCTATGCTGCGCGTTAACAGACCGTTATTTTGTACCGCCTGCCGTGCTGATATCCGCGTTACATCAAAATTCACATTGTCGCCATCATAACTGGCTTTCCCGTCCAGTAATATTCCTGACGCTAATGCAGTTTGGCTGAATTCTCCTACGCGCTTCTGCGCATTGATAACTGCTACTTGAAGACCAGTCTGTGGCACAAAGCTAGATTTCAGGCCGTCGAAATACAACCGGCCAGCCAGACTGGCTGTACCATTTATAGCTGTTTTGCTGCCCAGACTGGTTTGAAATGTTGCCTCTTCACTCTGGCTGTAGTCTCCATTAATCGTGGCATCGCGGCTGACAAACGTACCCTGATTATTCACCGCTCCAGTACTACCGTGCACCTGATAGGTACCGTCTTTGGAAATTTTCGCCGCAGACTGACTGCTGCCATCCAGCGATAGCATTCCAGAATTAATGATGGTATTACCTTGATAGCTGTGACTGCCCGTCAAAATCAATGTACCGTTGCCATTCTTGATTAATCCGCCAGTTCCACTGATATCATTGCTGAAAATATACTGGCCACTGCTGACATTGGCATTAAAATCACCAAAGGCAAACTGAGCCGGCCCATTTACGGCTTTACCGATATTCAGCAATCCCCAGCCATAAACTGAATCCACACCTTTAGCACCTAAATCTGTAGCTGTGGTCAGTAAAGTGGTGCGCAGATTATCATTGCTCATCCATGGATATTTCTGTTTCACCAGTACGGCTGCTGCTGTAACCTGTGGTGCGGAGAAAGAAGTACCAGAAGTAGTAGTAAGCGGTAATCCATTGATATCTTCACCAGGTTTGGCATTTAAATTGGCCGTTTGTGGCTGATAGTAAGCCACCATACACCAATTTTTAGCGTCGCCGCATCGATTGGAGTAATCTTCAATTTTGTTATCAGCAGATACTCCGGCCACTGCAATCCAGCCCTTTTGTAGCTCTGGTTCTACTAATGGCAATAATGATTGAATACTAGGCTGATTTAAGCCGCCATTACCCGCTGCCCAGATAAACAGCATGTCATCTTCTACCAACGTAAGCAATTGGCCGATATAACTATTTTGTTTAATTTTTGGGTTATCAGCGTTCAGATAATTTTTGGCATCATAGATATACCACGCTTTATTGGTCACATAATTGGTGCCATAACTATTATTGACGATTTTTACACCAGCTTTATCCAGTGCATAAAATCCCTTGATGGTAGCTTGTATATTGATTTGGCCTGCTCCGCGACTGTCTGAAGCACTGGCTGAATATATCTGCGCAGCGGGGGCAATGCCCAGTTTTTTTCCACGTACATCCTTGCCAGCTATATTCAGGGCAACTGCATCGCCATGAGGATAGGCCTCACCATTGTATACCGTACCAAATTGGCCTAAATCAACAATATTGTCTGGCAAAGCAGGATGATTCAGACTGACTGGCAAATCCACAATTCCTACTTTAACGCCTCTTCCGTCTAACTCCTGATCACGAGCATCCTTAAGATTCAGACGATTGGCCTGTGTATTGTCTTCACCATTGTTGCTTCTGGTATATTGATTCTTACTTAAAGGAATGGCAATAGCCTGTTCACTGCTGTCTAGCTGGGACGGATTCACAGAAGGCATGGGAATATTATCAGGAACATCCGGCTGATCTGTTGGCGGAATTACCGGTGGTTTCTCTGGTGGTTTTACCGGTGATGTTGGCTTTTCAGATGGCGGATCATTCACTGGTGGTTTATCTGATGGTGGTTTCGGCGTGATTTCATCGCCGCCGGAATGGCCGTTACCAGTATCCTCACCGCCAGAGCCACCACCTGTTTCTGTAGAATTAGAATGAACCCCACCACTGCCACCACCGCAAGCCGTTAAGGCAAGAGAAACAGCTATGACTAGGGATTTAAGCATTAGTTTAGAATGTTTCATAACCGTCTCACTTCCTGTATTAAATGCATTAATAATCAAAACGCTCATGCAATTTTTTATTCTTATTTTTTAAAAATTTAATAAAATAAATGCAGTTAACCGTTATGAGATTTTTTCATTTCTGCATCATACAATGCCTAAAATATCGATTTACCTTATTAAGTATTAATTAACCAAATAAGATATAATTTTATTTATTTAATATTCTGCATATTTATGTTGTTATTTTATTTCATAAAAATGAGCAACTTATCTATCATAAAAGTACAATAATTTATATTCTGTACTGATCAAGCTATTCTGCTGTAATTAAATTACGGCAAGCTTTTGCTATTTTTTTCTACATAGAAAAATGCATAACAATATGTTAATACAATAAATTCAATTTTTATTGGATATTGATTAAGAATATTATTATGCAGAATAATTTATACAATTTTCACTTTATTTATTATTTATTTAAAATAAATCCAATTAAATATACGTTATGCAATCAGATTCCCCTAACTATTACGTATATTAAAAATAGTTGCATAGACAAGCACTTATGTAATCGGCTACCTTACAAAAGAAGCACTAAGTACCAGAAACAAATTAATTAATATCAGCAAGGAGATAAAAATGAATAAACGCAAACCACTCAAACGCGATGTGAAATTCAGTACCACTGAAGAATTACGAACCAATGCTCGTAAAAATTATCAGGATGGAGCCGTAACCTCCACCTATGAACTTGACGTAGATAGAGTAATTGAACTGCTAAATATAGCGCTGGCTTCCGAATGGGTGTGTGTACTGCGCTATTTACGCCATTACTATATGGCCAGCGGCCTGTTTATGGATGCAGTTAAAGAAGAATTCATGGAACACGCTGAACAAGAACAAAAACACGCTGCCATGCTGGCTGAACGCATTACCCAGCTGGGTGGAGAGCCAGATTTGAATCCTGATGTTTTCATCCAGCGCTCACCCACCGAATATGTTGAAGGCGAAACTTTGCGCGAAATGGTGGAATCAGACTTGATTGCAGAACGTATTGTAATCGACCTATACCGCCAAACCATCATGTATGTTGGCGACTATGACACCACCACCAAACGTCTGCTCGAACACATTCTGGCTGAAGAAGAAGACCATGCCGATGAATTGTCCGACATGATGGAAGGTCTGGATGGTAAACCACTTTCAGCCAAAATTATTTAAATGTTTGCATAAAAAATCCGTGCTCAGGCACGGATTTTTTATGCATATATGGCAACTACTTCACTTGTATGCTGCCCTACAAATATTCAAAGCAGAAACTATATATCTTTTCATAAAATATAGATCACCCAAGCCTCTATAGCCGTTATTTGAGGCAGATTAATAATATGCCATACATAAACTTTTAGATGGCTAATAAATTGTGGTATAGAAATCATAGGAATACAATTTGTTATTACATGATTCATCCATACTAAAGGATGATTTTTTCAATGGTTTTATGGAGGATGCAGCATGAAAGCAATGGTCTACTACGGTGCCGGCGATATCCGCTTTGAAGAACGAGATAAACCGAAAATTATCGACCCCACCGATGCCGTTATCCGCTTAACCAAAACCACTATTTGCGGTACGGATTTGGGTATCTGGAAAGGCAAAAATCCTGAAATCGAACAAAAAGCAACTCAAAAAGAAGGAGCATTTAACGGCCGGATTTTGGGACATGAGGGTATTGGCATTGTTGAAGAAACCGGTAGCGCAGTGAAGCATTTCAAAAAGGGAGACAAAGTAATCATTTCCTGTGTTAGCCGCTGTGGAATTTGTGAAAACTGTCAGAAACAATTGTATGCACATTGTCAGAGCGGTGGCGGCTGGATTATGGGTTATATGATTGACGGTACACAGGCTGAATATGTACGCACTCCTTTTGCTGATAATTCACTATATCGATTACCACCGGATTTGAACGAAGATGTCGCCGTACTACTGTCAGACGCTCTCCCCACTGCCCATGAAATCGGGGTACAGTACGGCGATGTCAAACCCGGCGATACAGTGGCCATTGTTGGTGCCGGTCCAGTCGGTATGAGCTGTCTGTTAACGGCACAGCTATATACGCCAAGCCAAATTATCATGATTGATATGGACGATAACCGTTTACACATGGCTAAAGAACTGGGTGCTACACAGACTATCAATTCTGCCCGTGAAGATGCCGTTGCACGTGTACTCGAATATACTGGTGGACGAGGTGTAGATTGTGCCATGGAAGCAGTAGGACTTGGAGCCACATGGGATATCTGCCAGCGCATCGTAAAAGAAGGCGGTCATCTAGCCAATGTTGGGGTTCACGGACAGTCCGTTAATTTTGAGCTGGAAAAACTATGGATTAAAAACCTCACCATCACCACTGGTCTGGTTAACGCCAATACCACCGGCATGCTGCTGAAAACCTGCTGTTCAGGCAAACTACCGATGCAAAAACTGGCTACCCATCATTTCCAATTCAATGAACTGGAAAAAGCTTATGAAGTATTCAAGCATGCCGCAGATGAGAAAGCCATGAAAGTCATCATTAACTACTGATCGGCCAGCTAAACAACCACTCTAGTAAAATTTTATCGAAAAAGCAGCCATATGGCTGCTTTTCACTATCACATACATCACAGACAAATAACATAAATATTATTTTACGTATCGTGTCACTTAATGCAGCTATCACCACATTTTGCTAAGTACTACCGGCAAATACTTAAACGAGTCTAAATAGCAACACAAATACATACTGAGGAAAAGTACGCTAATGCTGAGCTATTCTTCGTCATCCTCATCTTCCTGTACACTAACACTGTGTTCAATCACACCAGGCACCACAAAAGAAGTGGCCAGAGTATTTTTACGCGTAGATAGCTGCTGCAGATAAGATTCATCCACATCTCCAGTAATATATCGACCATCAAAACACGAGCTGTCAAAACCCTCAATGTGCGGATTCAATTTCAAAACCACCGCTTGCAAATCAGCCAGATCCTGAAATACCACGCCATCGGCGCCAATCTCAGCTGCCACCTGCTCAGCATTGCGCCGGTAAGAAATTAGCTCTTCTCTCGTCGGCATATCGATACCATAGACATTGGGATACAGCACCGCTGGTGCAGCAGAAGCAAAGTACACACGAGTAGCGCCAGCTTCCCGCACCATATCTACAATTTCGCGGCTTGTGGTACCGCGTACAATCGAATCATCAACCAGCAAAACTCGTTTACCACTGAATTCATAATTCATCGGATTGAGTTTCTGCCGTACCGATTTTTTACGTACCGACTGTCCGGGCATAATAAATGTCCGCCCAATATAACGGTTTTTAAATAAGCCTTCGCGATAAGGTTTATTTAGATGTTGAGCCAGCTCCATCGCACTAGGGCGACTAGTGTCCGGTACCGGCATCACCACATCGATATCTTGCAAGTTCAGCGTACGTTTTACTTTTTCCGCTAGTGTGACACCCATATTTAATCGGGCCTGATATACCGATACTCCGTCAATCACCGAATCAGGACGGGCAAAATACACATATTCAAACAGGCACGGCATCAGATGAGGTGTCTGCGCACACTGCTGCGAAAACAGTTGCCCTTCATTGCTGATAAAAATCGCCTCCCCGGGAGCCACATCCCGCAGCAGCTCAAAATCCAAACTAGGAAACACCACTGATTCCGAAGCCACCACATAATCAGTTTTTCCATCCTGCTCCCTCTGCCCTAAACACAACGGACGGATGCCGAACGGATCACGGAAAGCCAGCAAACCATAGCCTGCAATCAAAGCTACCACCCCATAGGCACCATGCACACGTTTGTGCAGTGCAGCCACTGCAGCAAATATGTCTGAAAGAGCCAAAGTAGTGCGATTACCCACCTGATTTTCCAGCTCCCGCGCCAACACATTCAACAATACTTCCGAATCCGAGCGCGTATTCACATGGCGCAGATCAGTAAAGCAGACATTCTTAAACAGCTCTTCTGTGTTGGTCAGATTACCATTGTGTGCCAGCACAATACCAAACGGTGAATTGACATAAAAAGGCTGCGCTTCGGCACTACAATTGGCATTACCGGCCGTCGGATAGCGTACATGAGCAATGCCAACATTACCTACCAATTCACGCATGTTGCGGGTACGGAATACATCACGCACCATACCGCGGCCTTTATGCATATGAAACATCGTACCTTCCGCTGTCACAATCCCAGCCGCATCCTGACCGCGATGCTGCAACATCTGTAAACCATCGTATAAAAGCTGATTCACCGGCTCATGCGCAACAATACCCAAAACACCACACATTATTCTCTCCATTTAAGACAAATAAATACGCGCGTTTTGTAATTAAAAACGCGCGTTGTATTTAGTCAGATAATTCATACGTTTATACCGATGGCGAATTCAGCTTCTCAGCCACAAAAGACGGCAGGTACGGCACCGCAAGCATAGCCAATTGCTCAAACATACCTGCTGTAGCCGAATCACGCCATGCTGGCGTTTTGGGTAAATCAGTAAAAGCACACAGCAATACCACCAGTGTAACAATAATCACGCCTTTCACCGCCCCAAAACAGGCACCGAAAATCCGGTTGACACCACCTAGACCAATTGATTGCAAAGCGGAAGTAATCAGCGCACGAAATAGTCGCTGCACTATCCACATCACCCCAAACACCAGTACAAAAGACAAAGCAACAGCCAGCGCACGGGGCTGCATCGTAGGAAAAGCCATATCCGCTACCGGCGCAGCCAACATCTTGGCACCGAGAAAGGCTACCAGCCAGCATAATAAAGCGGCTATCTCGCCCACCAGACCGCGCATCATCGCTACCAGTGTGGTCAGCAAAATCACGCCCAGAGCCAGAAAATCAAACAGTGTCATGCCCGTATCAATATCCTATAAACCGATTACCAAACCATCCAGCCCAACAGCATGTACTTTATCCAGATTCTGCATTGCCTGACTGCGGCTATTGTAAACACGGCTGCGTACCCGATACAGCGTACCCTTACTGGTCTGGCTAGTCGTAATACTCACTGGCACACCGGCCACTGCCAAACGCTGCTGAACCAGATTGGCCTGCGCTTCAGTGGTATAGGCACCAATCTGAATCACTGTACGCTCCACCGCATCCTTGCTGTTGTTCGTGGCGGCGACAGGCGCTTTATTATTACGGCTCTGCTCTGTCGTACTCTTTCTGCTCACAGCTGCAGCAGCTTTATTTTCCAATATCTGTTGCGGCGTCAGTCTGCCCGTAGTATTGCTGTTCTTGCCACTTGCTGCATTACTATTTTGTTTAGGCATAGCAGCCGGTTTGACCGGAGCAGGATTTTTCACTGGTGTTTTGGCTACTGTCGAGGTTTTCTTTTCGCTTTCAACAACTGTTTTTGTTGAAGACACAGTGGTATTACCTACAGTTTGTTGTTTTCTGTTTTCCGCAGCGGCTGGCGCTTTACTGGCTGGTTTCTCAACAGTTTCCGTTGGAGTGCGAGGTTTGGTTACAGTTGTCACCCTCACTGGCGGATTTTTCTCGGCAGCTTCTACTGGTCTAGTAGCTGCCGGTTTTATTCTAGGCGAAGCAACAGCTTCTTCATGATGCAACCGTTTTTGTTCCACAGGCTGTGATTTATGTTCAGTAAGGGTTTTGGCTGGTTGCACAACCGGCTTAACTGTAGTTTTCTCTGCCTCTACTTTCTGAGGCGCCGGACGTACGGGTTTCACTTGCGGCACAACTGGCACTACCGTTGCAGCCGTTTTAGAAACATGGTTTTCAGCTGGCGGTACAGATGCTGCCGATGAAACTGGTATGCTAGCAACCTCAGAGGCAGGCACCGTTACCGGCAAAGCAGGTGCACTGGCTGCTGGTTCCAGCACCACCGCAGAAGCAGATTGTGTATCCATAGCCGCACTAGCCGGTCTGGCAGCGGAAGCTGCTTTGATATCCAGCTGTGGAGCTGGTACTGGCTGAGGAGTACGACGGCTCAGCATAACAAGCAGCAGAATAGCAGCAATCACCACCATAATCAGTGCACCGACCAAACGGCGCCGATTTCGCCGTTTCAGCTGTTCGTAATTTTCCTGAGCATTCATGCGTTATCCACTCCTCTGTCGTGCTCGTTTCGATTTTAAAATTTACAACGATGACAAATCCATTATTTCTGCTACGGTATGAAACGAACCAAATACCACAATTCTATCATTCTCACCCGCTTGTGATAAAGCTGCACGATAAGCCTCTGCTACTGAAGCATAAGTTGTTATCGCCGAAATATGCTGGCGAGCAAATTTCTCTTCCAGCGCTGCTGTTGTCAGACCTCGCGGTAAATGCAGCGGCGCAATATACCAGCTATCAAACTGGTCTTTCACAATTTCCAGTACCCCTTCAATATCCTTATCAGCGAGCATACTAAAAACAGCCAGACGTTTCTCTGCATACGGTAAAGTAATCAGGCTGTTGCGCAACGCCCGTGCCGCATGAGGATTATGCCCCACATCCAATATCGTCAGTGGCCGACCGGGTAATACCTGAAACCTGCCCGGATGATGTACTCGCAGCAAACCACGTTTAATCGCACCGATATCCAGCGGAAGACGATCTGACAAGCATTCCAATACTGTCAACGCACAGGCCGCATTACTCAGTTGAAAGTTCCCTCGCAAAGCCGGTATTGGCAGAGCATGGCGGGCATGTTCTCCAACAGACAATTGACTGTTTTGGGGATGAAAACGGTATGACCATTGCTGCATTTCCAGCTTATGATAATCAAAATCCCGTCCAAGCAGCAGTAAATCTGCACCCACTGCCTCAGCATGTGCCGCTAAACTTTCCGGTACCGGCAGCTGAGCACAAATCACTGGCCGGCCACCACGCATAATACCGGCTTTTTCAAACGCCACTTTTTCTATCGTATTGCCAAGATAGGCTTCATGATCCAGATCGATACTGGTAATCGCCGCCACATCCGCATCAAATACATTTACTGCATCCAGCCGGCCACCCAGTCCCACTTCCAGCACCATAATATCTACCTTCTGCTGGTCAAAGACTTCCACTGCAGCCAGTGTATTGAATTCAAAGTAAGTTAGTACAGTATTACCACGTTCAGCCTCTATACGTTCAAACGCCTGAACTATCAGCTCATCCGCAACCGGCTGCCCATTGATAGCGATTCGCTCATTAAAACGCAGCAAGTGTGGGCTGGTAAGTGTACCCACACGATAGCCAGCTTCGCGATAAATCTGCGTTAGATAGGCACAGACAGAACCTTTGCCATTTGTCCCACCCACAATAACCACTGGACAATGCGGTTGTAGTCCCATGCGTTCCCGCACCGTACCTACACGAGTCAGTCCCATATCAATCTGCCCGCCCGTCACACCCTGTTCCAGATGCTGTAGCCAGCGTTTTAATTCAGTTGCATGAAATTTTTCTGTCATTATTCTAATTATTCATCCTGAGCCGCAGCCAATGGATGACCTTATACAAAATTGATTGCGGCTCAGCAACCTGAGCCGTATGCGGCTGACACCAACGAGCCCATACCTGCAACCGCCGCCATGACGGCGCATCTGTCATATCTGGCAACAATAATTGATACACGCTCCCTTTGGCGGTCTGCCATCGCAAAGCCATCAGTCTGGCTCTAATCACACTGTCAGTAGACAAGACAGCAGGAACTGCCCCTTTTCTGGATGTCAGTATCAGACTGGCCTGCTCCTGACCATTGATTTCAATTCGTTTTATTCTGGTATGAAGCAAACCATAACCCGCCCACAAAACGGATAGTACCCAGACCAGCAAAAACAACGCCCGCTGCCAGCCTGTGCTATACAGCACAACAGCAGTGAGTGCCAGCCCATGCATAATCAGAGCCAAAAACTGAGCTCTCAAAGACGGGCGCACACGCACAACACAGGCTTGCATCAGTCAACGCCCCTATTCGTCACCATATACGGGCGATATCTCCAACTGTGCATCTACCAGATCCAGAACCATATCATGTACTTCAACAGTGAAAAAATTCCAGAACTGGTCAATATCCAGCGCCGGCCACAATTTTCGGTCTACTTCCCAAGCAGAAAGCTCAGCCTCAAAAATCAATTTAAATCGTTCACCTAAATAACCGATTATTTGCTCAGGCGTTTCAAATTCCGGTACCAGCAGCGTCGTACAATTACTTTGCAATTGCGCCAACGTCAATTCCGGCAAATCTTCACTGGTCTGGTGCAGCCAATCCAGAAACGCCTGAGCTGGTTTCAGCACCACCGCACTGCGATCAACAAAATACATACCTTTTCCTTACTTAAATTACCAATTCACGATATTGTAACATTGTCTAACAGCGTAGATTTCACCAAACAACCTCAGTATTTGCCGTACAATCTTCTTATTCTTCTCTTAAGGTGAACTGCCATGACAACCACCAGCCATCTAGCGCATCTGTCTCAGCTACTCAGTGCCAGAGAAATCATTACCGATTCCAGCCTTATTGAGCCTTACTGTACAGACCAGCGCGGCCGTTATCATGGACAGGTATTTGCCGTATTACAACCGCATTCAGTATCCGCTGTACAGAGCATTCTGCGTTACTGCCAGCAGCAACAAATACCGATTACGCCTCAGGGAGGCAATACCGGATTGTGCGGAGCAGCCACCCCTCATAGCTGCACTGCCGGTAAAGGTATCATCCTTTCACTCAGCAAACTCAACCGCGTCCGCAAGCTGAGTCTGGCCGATAACACCATTACCGTAGAAGCCGGCATGATACTGGCAGATGTACAGGCCGCAGCCAAACAGGCCAACCGTTATTTTCCCCTCAGCCTCGCCAGCGAAGGCTCCTGCCAGATAGGTGGTAATATCGCCTGCAATGCTGGTGGACTAAATGTTGTGCGTTACGGCACCATGCGCGATCTGGTACTTGGATTAGAATACGTACTGCCCGACGGTCAACTGGTGAGTCACCTCAATCCACTGCATAAAAATACCAGCGGCTACGAAATGAGCCAGCAAATCATCGGCAGCGAAGGCACACTGGCCATCATTACCGCCGCCACTCTTAAACTCTTTGCACCACCGCAAAGCATACTCACCGCATGGGTCGGATTAGATAACATACAGGCAGCCACCAGCCTACTCTCTGCCCTTGAAAACCATTTCGCCGAACGCTTGTCCAGCTTTGAATTAATCAGTCAGGCTGCCCTGAATCTGTCAGCCAGATACAGCCAGCTGCAAGAACCAGTCAATGCTAAATGGCATATTCTGTTTGAGCTTACCGATAGCTTGCCCACTCAAGATCTGACCGAGCCATTAATCAACGTACTCGAACAAGGCAACTGGCTCAATGCCATCATTGCCGATTCAGAAACCAAACGTCAGCACCTGTGGACATTGCGCGAAAACATATCTGCAGCTCAGCGCAGTCTGGGCGCCAGTATCAAACACGATATCGTAGTACCAATAGAAAGAGTAGCCGATTTTATCGAAAGCTGCCAGCAGAGCCTCTTCACAGCCTTTCCACAAACCAAAACCATTCTCTTCGGACATCTGGGCGACGGCAGCCTGCATTACAACGTTTTCATTGCCGACATCCGCAGCAACGACGTATACCACTATGAAAAAGAAATTAACCAAGTGGTCTACGAACAAGTTTTACAACATCAAGGTAGCATCGCTGCCGAGCACGGCATCGGCCAACTGAAAAACCAATGGCTATCACAAGTACGAACATCAGCAGAAATCAACTGGATGTGGGCGCAGAAACACTATTTTGACCCAAAAAACATTCTCAATCCCGGCAAGGTTCTGCCACCCCAGCCATGATATAGTAAGCCTTTTGCCAGACAGCCTAGAAACATGAGCGAAGTAATCCTATATACCGATGGCGCCTGCAAAGGTAATCCCGGCTTAGGTGGCTGGGGTGCATACCTGCAATCCGGTAGCCATAGCAAAGAACTTTTTGGCGGCGAAGCCAACACCACCAACAACCGCATGGAACTAACCGCTGTCATACAAGGACTGGCAGCCCTAAAGCGTCCCTGCATTGTTCATATCTATACTGATTCCCAGTACGTTAAAAAAGGCATGCAGGAATGGATACACAACTGGAAAGCACGCGGCTGGAAAACCGCCTCAAAACAACCAGTAAAAAACGCCGAGTTATGGCAGCTACTGGATGTCGAAGTACACAAACATCAGGTGCACTGGCACTGGGTCAAAGGCCATGCTGGCCATCCAGGAAATGAAAAAGCCGATGAATTGGCTAATCGCGGCGTGGATCTGGTGAAATAATGACAATACAACTTCTTATACGCATATATAATTAATAGAATTATTCATATGAACAATAAATTATCAATTAATTTAAACAATATTTATTCATCATGATAAAATTTCTAAAATTTAGATGATTCATCTCCAAATGATAAATTTCAAACAATATTGAGACAAAATCAAACCGCAAATTTTACGATATCCGTTTATATATCTTTAAATTTAAAGTATAGAAATCATCAACTAAAAGTAATTTTTATGAGGAAAAAGTAAGCAAGCGTTCGATATTATTTTTATTATCATAATTTCAAAAACAGTTTATTAATAAAACGAACTCATTTTCTATATATATATATCCACATTTACCACACAATCAGCTCGATTAATACAAAGTTGTAAATATATACCCTACAACGCAACTACCTAAAGTAATGCGACGATGCTAAATTTTTTGTAGTATCTTTTTAAAATTGCCAGATATCGCCCATAGAAACCAATTGTTAAATAACTAAATTTCTGAACAAACAATTTATTAAAATTTGTCTTATTATACAAAAGAAAAGCCGGATATTTTAATATCCGGCTTTTTCATTTACTAAACTGAGTGCCTAAGGCTGCATTACATCATGCCGCCCATGCCACCCATACCGCCCATGCCACCCATATCTGGAGCTGCAGGTTTGTCTTCCGGTAATTCAGTGATCATGCAATCAGTAGTCAGCATCAGGCCAGCAATAGAAGCAGCATGCTGCAAGGCAGTGCGGGTTACTTTAGCAGGATCCAACACACCCATTTCCAGCATATCGCCGTATTCACCGGTACCAGCGTTGTAACCATAGTTACCAGAACCATTCAATACATTGTTCACCACAACGCTTGGTTCATCACCAGCATTGGCCACAATCTGACGCAACGGCGCTTCAACTGCTTTCAGCACGATTTTCACACCAGCTTCCTGATCAGCATTGGCACCTTTCAGGTCTTTAATGGCTGCACGGGCGCGTAGTAGAGCTACACCACCACCGGCTACCACACCTTCTTCCACAGCAGCACGAGTAGCATGCAGAGCATCATCTACACGGTCTTTTTTCTCTTTCATTTCTACTTCTGTGGCAGCGCCTACTTTAATTACAGCCACACCGCCGGCCAGTTTAGCCACACGTTCCTGTAATTTTTCTTTATCGTAGTCGCTGGTTGCAGTTTCAATCTGTTTGCGGATTTCAGCAACACGGGCTTCAACAGCAGCCTTGTCACCCAAACCATCAATCACAGTGGTGTTTTCTTTACCCACTTCTACACGTTTAGCCTGACCCAAATCTTCCAGAGTGGCTTTTTCCAAAGACAGACCCACTTCTTCGGCAATCACGGTACCACCGGTCAGGATAGCAATATCCTGCAACATGGCTTTGCGGCGGTCACCGAAGCCCGGCGCTTTAACAGCAACGGTTTTCAGAATACCACGGATGTTGTTCACCACCAGCGTAGCCAGAGCTTCACCTTCAACATCTTCAGCAATAATCAGCAATGGACGGCTGGTTTTAGCAACCTGCTCCAGTACTGGCAGCAAATCACGGATGTTAGAGATTTTTTTATCAAACAACAGAATGTATGGGCTATCCAGACCGGCAATCTGTTTTTCTACATCAGTTACGAAGTAAGGAGACAAGTAGCCACGGTCAAACTGCATACCTTTAACCACTTCAACTTCATTTTCCAGAGATTTACCGTCTTCAACAGTAATCACACCTTCTTTGCCTACTTCATTCATAGCTTTAGCAATGATTTCACCAATGGATTCATCAGCATTAGCAGAAATAGAAGCTACCTGAGAAATCTCTTTAGATTTTTCCGGTACAGGTTTGGAAATGGTTTTCAGCTCAGCAATTACTGCTTCAACCGCTTTATCAATGCCGCGTTTCAGATCCATCGGATTCATGCCGGCAGTCACGTATTTCATACCTTCAGTGACAATCGCCTGTGCTAACACAGTAGCAGTAGTGGTACCGTCACCGGCCACATCATTGGTTTTAGAAGCCACTTCCTTAACCAGCTGCGCACCCATGTTTTCGAATTTGTCTTTCAGTTCCACTTCTTTTGCAACAGACACACCATCTTTGGTGATATGCGGGCCGCCAAAAGCACGGTCCAGCAATACATTGCGGCCTTTAGGGCCAAGAGTTACTTTTACTGCTTCAGCCAGAACATTGACACCAGCAACCATTTTCTGACGAGCTTCGTCAGAGAATTTCACATCTTTTGCTGCCATTTGAAACTCCTAATCTTTAATAATCAATTACGCAAATACAAATAAAATAGAATTTCTGGATAAACAATTATTCAACAATACCGAAAATATCTTCTTCGCGCATTACCAGCAATTCTTCACCGTCAACTTTAACAGTTTGACCGCTGTATTTACCGAAAATCACTTTATCGCCAACTTTCACATCCACTTTCAGACGGTCGCCGTTTTTCAGCAGTTTGCCGTTACCAACTGCAATCACTTCACCCATATCAGGTTTTTCAGCAGCAGAACCTGGCAATACAATACCAGAAGCTGTTTTTTCTTCAGCTTCCAAACGTTTTACCACAACACGGTCATTCAAAGGACGAATAGTCATATTATCTTCTCCACATCTTTGGTGCGTAAAGCACCTCAAAGTTGGTTAATACAAACCCGCATATATAGCGGGACGTAAAATTCATTTCGATAAATAAAGTAAGGCTAGGCGGCCACAATTCAAGAGTGAATAGAGTAATTATTTTCCTAATTCTTACAAATACTTAGTAAAATTGACAGAATATTCCTGCACTTACCAGAGTCAGGCACCCCACTGCAGACAAAATATTACCGGCCGGAATATCATAAGATATTCAGAAAATATTTCTGGCGCCACAAGCTTAAAGTTAATATTGCAGACTTGACCCATACGCGCATGCAAGAATTAAAAAAGCTTCCTCTATCAAATAGCAACCAGATTTTCTGGTAAATAATCTGCATGCTGTTTCTATACATTATTAACTCAAGCATACCCAGCAGAATTTTCCAGCCTATTGAGATGGGAACTGTAAACAAATTACTTCACACTTTGCCACAAATGTTCTGAGTCCTTATCAATCATGTTCAAATCTGCTTTCAACTTCAGCAGATAATAGTTCCCGCGCCCTTGCAATTCGTGAGCGTACAGTACCAATCGGACAGCCCATTATCTGAGCAATTTCTTCATATGACAAATCATTGATTTCGAAAAGAATAATTGGTTGACGCAAATTAGGTGGCAACTGATCAATTGCTTCGCCCAGCACATCAATCAACTCGCGGTTTAATAATTGTTTTTCAGGTGTCTGATAGTCGGACAAATGTTCGAGAACATCAACTTCTTCCCCATTCTCATCCACTATTTCAGTAATCATTTGCGGTTCGCGTCCATATACAGCAATCATAGACTTAGCCGTATTCATCCCAATACAGCATAACCAAGTATAAAACTGACTACTAGCCCGAAACTGAGGTAACGCTTTGTAGGCTTTGAGAAAGGTTTCCTGTACCACATCCAACGTAATCTGATCGTCATGAGTAAAACGACGCAGAAAATGCTTTAATCGACGCTGATATTTGCTCACCAGCAAACTGAAAATCTGCGCATCACCCTGCTGAGCCTTACGCACCAACACCTGTTCTTCCACCTGTGGGGTACGGTTTTCATGCATATAGTTATCCTCTAATTTTATTGTTATTGCATCAATCGACAGCTGAGTCTGCGTAGCTGAATTATTATTTTTCCAACTTAAAGCCTAATAGGCAAATCCTGCATCAAAGGCATCCAGCCATCAGCAACACCTACGTTAGCGGCAACAGCCACATTAATCACAGCAATACAATGATTATCGGCATCACACAATACTGGCCAGACAGCACGCATAAAAGGAGGAATTTTCCGTTCCTGTAATAATTTTTTAACCTTTTTTCTACCTCCTTTTAAAACAATTGTATCCTGAACATCGACCTGACGAACTGTCCATTCGTCAGCAATTTCCACCAAACCAAAATTATGACATCTCCATTCTAAATAACCAGCCTTCATCAGTTGCATGCTGCTTACCGGCAGCAAATCAAACCAAGGCCATTGAGCTGATGCATGCTTTTTATTTATCCACAGCCTGAAATCATAATAGATTACACAAGCGTATGGTAAAGACCATTGTGCACCATTTTTGCTTTCCATCAACTGTCTTGCAAATTCTGTCAGTGAAGCTGAAGTAGACATGCCAAGACCATTTTTCTGAGCAAAAAGACGCAATTGCTGCCGGCGCCGTGCTGCGCTGAGTGTTTGCCACAACGAAATATCAAAACCCTGTTGCTGTGCATGCAACAGTGCCCAATCAGCTTCAGCCACCTCATCCAGCAACGCCAGCTCATCCTGCAAACGACTAACAGCAGCTTCAACTTGATTATCCATATATGGCAAATGGGCACGCCAGTATGGCAAACCATCCAGACGTAGCCAGTTGCGCAGATAGATGCAGTTGCGGTTACTGTCGTCTTCTATATGCTCAAGCTGCATCGCTTCAGCATAATTCTTCAGCTGCTCGCGCGAAAAAGGCAACAGTGGCCGCCATAGAATAGTGTGCTCTGTTAATGCCCGCACGTCCGGCATCGCAGCCAGAGAACGCAGACCGCCGCCACGTAGTGCGCCTAGAAAAAAAGTTTCAATCTGGTCATCACGATGATGTGCCAGCACCACCACTTCCGCTCCACTTTCTGCATAGGCCTGATAACGCGCCTTACGAGCCGCAGCTTCCACACCCTCACCGCTGGCACTGACCGTTACCTTAACCAGCTTTAGTGGAACAGACCAAGTTGCGCAGACCTTCTGACAAAAAGCAGCCCACTCATCAGCATGGCTACTTAAGCCATGATGCACATGAATAGCAGACAATTGCAACGGCAGTACATTACGCAACTGAGTCAGCGCATGCAGCAATACCACAGAATCCAGACCACCACTAAGGCCAACAGTCAAAATACAACGGTCAGCCACAGAGGCTGACCATTGTTGTGCAATATTGTCACATAAACGGACACATAAATTATTTAGCGTTGAACTGACCATAATGCATCAGGCGGTCAAAGCGACGGGTAAGTAAACTCGACAACTGCTTGCCTTTGGCCTCTTCTAACTGGCTAGTCAGTACCGCTTTCACCCGTTGCATAATTTCCGGATAATTGCGATGCGCTCCACCCAAAGGCTCTTCAATCACCTTATCAATCAATTTCAGCTCTAGCAGGCGTTTGGCAGTAATGCCAAGTGCCTGTGCTGCTTCCGGTGCTTTTTCCGCAGTTTTCCACAGAATTGAAGCACAGCCCTCCGGTGAGATCACAGAATAGGTAGAAAATTGAAGCATATTTACATAATCGCCTACAGCTATAGCCAGCGCACCACCAGAGCCACCCTCGCCAATAATCGTACAAATTACCGGCACCTTTAGTCGTGCCAGCTCATATAGATTGCGTCCGATTGCTTCAGATTGGCCACGTTCTTCTGCACCAATACCCGGATAAGCACCAGGGGTATCGATAAATGTCAGCAAGGGGATCTTGAATTTTTCCGCCAGCTTCATTAACCGCAATGCCTTACGATAACCTTCCGGTTTAGGCATGCCGAAATTACGGCGAATTTTTTCCTTAGTATCACGGCCTTTCTGATGGCCGATTACCATAACACTTTCTCCATTGAAGCGCGCCAGACCGCCCACTATTGCAGCATCATCAGCAAAAGCACGGTCACCATGCAGCTCTTCAAAGTCAGTACACAGTGCCTCAATATAATCTAAAGTATAAGGACGCTGCGCATGGCGTGATACCTGCGAAATCTGTACCGGCGACAGCTTGGCAAAAAGATTCTTGGTTAAATCATCGCTTTTCTTTTTTAGGCGCGCGATTTCTTCGGAAATATCCACAGCCGATTCATCCTGCACAAAGCGAAGCTCATCAATTTTCTGTACCAATTCGGCTATAGGTTGTTCAAAATCCAAAAAAATCTGTTTCATTGTTAAGATATCCGCAAAAACACGTGGCAGCTATGATACGCGAAGAAATGAAGCAATGCAGCCCTAAAAATTAAAAAGCTGTAAACACAGCCACAAAAATCAAACATAAATATATGATTTTATAAATTATTATCAAAAATACAAAACCATATATCAAGCTTTACCATCGACCACAAACATCGCATTTAGAAAAAATTTAACCATAAACAGCAATAGTTTAATCAAATAATACCAATCAGAATGCCAAAAAAATAAATCTCTTGCAATACACAAATCCACAACGGTATATCTACAACAAATATACATTAACAGCTTGCCAAGACTGGGTTTTACCTACTAAAATTAGCGATTTTCTGTTGTCTTGGCAGAATAAAATTACTTCGATTTTTCACTAAGGAATAAACTATGGTAGTTATCCGTTTGGCCCGCGGTGGTTCTAAACACCGTCCTTTCTATAACATCGTCGTAGCTGACTCTCACAACCGTCGTGATGGCCGCTTCATCGAGCGCGTTGGTTTTTACAACCCTGTTGCCAATGAAAAACAGGAACGTGTACGTCTAAGCACAGACCGTCTGAACCACTGGATTGGTCAAGGCGCGCAGCTGAGCGAAGCTGTAGCCAAACTGGTTAAAGAACAGAAGGCTGCGGCCTAATTAAGCAGTAAAGCAAATGAACAGTACACAGCCACAATGGGTGGCAATGGGCTATATTAAAGGTGTATTTGGCGTAAAGGGCTGGGTAAAAGTCCATTCCGATACCGAATATACCGACAGCCTGCTTGACTATCCGCAATGGCAGCTGAGCAAAGATGGCCAAACCAAAACTGTAAGCATTGCCGAAAGCAAAATCAGCGGTGATGAATTACAAGTACGGTTTGACGGTATCAACGATCGTGACAGCGCAGCCTTACTGTGCGGTTTCACCATTGAAATAGACCGTGCCAGCTTTGCAGAAACCGAAGAAGATGAGTATTACTGGACAGACCTAATAGGCCTAACCGTATTTAACCGTACACAGGAAAACCTTGGTACTGTCAGTTCATTAATGCAAACCGGTGCACATGACGTACTGGTAGTAGACGGCGATTTTGGCCGTAAACTGATTCCTTTTGTCGCACAATACATTGATGAAGTAAATCTGCCACAACAGCAGATGAGTGTAGATTGGGGCAGCGACTACTGATGCACATTCAGGCCATTACCCTGTTTCCGGAAATGTTTACTGCTCTTACAGGCAGCGGCGTTACCGGACGTGCATTGCAGCAGGGAATCTGGCAGTTTGCTGCAATCAATCCGCGGCAGTTTGCTGACAATCCGCTGGGCTATATTGATGACCGCCCTTACGGTGGTGGCCCGGGCATGATTATGATGGCACCGCCTTTACAGGCCGCCATTGATATGGCTCGAAAGACCAGCCCTGAAGGACGGCTGATTTATATGAGTCCACAGGGTAAACCTCTGACTCACACACAAGCAGCCAGTCTGGCCGATGAATCGGCACTGATTGTACTGTGTGGCCGATACGAAGGCATTGATGAACGTATTCTCACCAGCAACAAAGTGACCGAAATCAGCATTGGCGACTTTGTGGTATCCGGCGGAGAATTACCAGCCATGATGTTAATGGACGCTGTTATCCGGCTGCTGCCAGGTACATTAGGTGATGCACGCTCAGCAGCAGAAGATTCATTTGCCACTGGTTTACTTGATTGCCCACACTACACGCGTCCGGTTGAATTTCGTCAACAGACCGTGCCCGATGTATTACGCAGTGGCAATCATGCATTAATCGCCCAATGGCGATTAACACAGGCGCTTAGGCGCACTTGGACACGTCGACCAGATTTACTGGCCGGCCGTGTATTAACCCCAGAGGAATCCAGACTCTTGCAAAATATCAGACAAGAGGAACGGGACATCCCATTATAATTAGGAAGCTTAATATGAACTTGATTCAACAATTAGAGCAGGAAGAAATCGCTCGTTTGAATAAAGAAATCCCGGCCTTCGCGCCAGGTGATACCGTGGTTGTTTCTGTACGCGTTACCGAAGGTAGCCGTACCCGTCTGCAAGCCTATGAAGGCATTGTGATTGCTCGTCGCAACCGTGGCCTGAACAGCAACTTCATCGTACGTAAAATCTCCAGCGGTGAAGGTGTGGAACGTACATTCCAGTTATACTCTCCAGCCGTTGAAAAAATCGAAGTTAAACGCCGTGGTGATGTACGCCGTGCCAAACTGTATTACCTGCGTGGCTTAACCGGTAAAGCTGCCCGCATTCGTGAAAAACTGCCGGCTCGCAAAGCCTAAGCAGTATACACAACACATTAACTGCTTAAAGCAGTTTAATACTAAGGCCGAATCTGTTGATTCGGCCTTTTTCTTAGCTCATTCAGTACTTCTTCACATTTATCATGCCGACCATGGCAAATACATACAAATCATATACATTTGCCATCAAAAAAACATACTCAGATTTAGCCTATTGCCATCCACCCTACGTCGAATTAACACTCAGTAAAAATAAAAAATACCAAACCTTATTGCAGATTCAGTCCATTATTCAGTCGGCTAATTTAAACAGCGGCAAAAGTTGAAAAATGTTAAAATTACACGATTTTTGTCTGTTTCATCTTAATCAGCTTTGTACTTTGCCCTAAGGAAGCGCACTAATGAGCCAGTCCCTGAGTTATCGCGATGCCGGTGTTGATATTGATGCTGGCGATTCGCTGGTCGAAAAAATTAAACCTTTTGCCAAACGCACCATGCGTCCTGAAGTATTGGGTGATTTGGGCGGCTTTGGAGCTTTGGTGGAAATCAGCAAGAAGTACCGTCAGCCAGTACTGGTTTCTGGAACTGATGGCGTCGGTACCAAGCTAAAACTGGCTTTCGAATGGGATCAGCACGACACTGTTGGCATCGATCTGGTTGCAATGAGCGTGAACGATATTTTGGTACAGGGTGCAGAACCTCTGTTTTTTCTGGATTATTTCGCCTGCGGCAAACTGGATGTAGAACGAGCAGCCGCAGTAATTAAAGGTATTGCTTCTGGTTGTGAACAATCTGGCTGTGCCTTGATTGGTGGAGAAACTGCCGAAATGCCGGGTATGTATCCCGATGGTGAGTATGATCTAGCAGGATTTGCTGTAGGAGTAGTGGAAAAAGAACAGGTTATCAATGGACGCAGTATTGCTGCTGGTGATATTGTGCTGGGGCTGGCCTCCAATGGCATCCATTCTAATGGTTACTCGCTGGTACGCAAAATCATTGAACGCGCTCGTCCAGAATTAGACGCCCCGTTTGCAGACGGCCAAACCCTGAGGCAAGCGATCATTGCACCAACCCGCTTATACGTCAAACCTATTCTTGCAGCGTTGAAACAATTTACCATCAAAGGTATGGCACACATCACCGGCGGTGGCATCAGTGAAAATGTACCGCGCATACTGCCAGATAATACCGTTGCCGCCATCGATACCCAGTCGTGGCCACTGCCCAAACTATTTCAATGGTTGCAACAGGCCGGACAAGTGGACAGCCAGGAAATGTACCGTACATTCAACTGCGGCATCGGCATGGTATTGGTAGTGAATGCTGCTGATGCTGCTGCGGTGCAACAATTTCTACAGCAGCAAGGCGAAACGGTTTACGAGATAGGTGTGATACGTAGTCGTCAGAATGATGAACATCAGACACAGATAAGCTAAAAGTTTATATCAGACACATCCTTAAAAAATTAAATTATTTTTAATTGAGCTAAAGCTATTTACTGCATAAATGTAGTTGATGGCTTTTATTTTAAGTCTATTAAACAGATTCACTATTATGTTTAGAGTAATAGCATTAATCATATTATTATTACTATCATCTCTGAGCAATGCCAATAATCTAGGATTTAAAACTTTAACTTTATCAGATATCGATAAAAGAAGAGAAATAAACATCTTTGTAATCTATCCTACTAATTCTGATTCAAAGCCAATTTTATTTGCTGATAGTTCGGTATTTTCAGGTTTTTATGCAATAGAAAATGCCAAACCTATAAACAATACATATCCTTTATTAGTGATATCCCATGGATATGGTGGTAATTGGCGCAACTTAAGCTGGATAGCTTCAAATCTTGCCAAACTAGGATATATTGTTGCTTTAATTGAACATCCAGACATGTCTAAATATAGTAAAACCCCGAAACAAGCTGCACAATTATGGCAAAGACCAATCGATTTACAACGTACTATTACTTTTTTGCAAGAAAATCCTGATTTTGCCGGAAAAGTAGACAACAATAATATCTCATTACTGGGGCACTCTTTAGGTGGTTGGACAGTGATGGTCGCTGGCGGTGCTAATTTTAACGTTGCACAGTTTCTTGAGGACTGTCGTATAACTAAGGCTCAGCACGAATGTGAACTAAGTGAAGCGTTAGGGATAAGATCAGATAAGCAATCAGCGTTCAACTATCTGTATGACCCAAGAGTGAAAAAGATTATTGCACTAGATACGGGATTTGCTCGGGGGCTGACTAAATCAAGTCTGAAGAATTTAACCATCCCTACATTAATTATCGGTGCTAAAATCAATATTGGTGACCTACCCGTTGAAATGGAATCAGGTTATCTGGCTGAAAATTTGCCTGTAACCAAATATATTCTGCTTAAAGATGCCATGCATTTCAGTTTCATACAAGAATGTAAAAAAGATGCTTTCAGTATTTTGCCTGAAAAGGATAAAATTATTTGCAAAGATGGATATGGCGTTAGCAGAAAAAATATTCACACCATTATTCTAAAATATATAAAAGAATTTTTAGATGTAAACTAAAAAAGATTTTTTATTAAATAACCCATTTCTATGAAATTAGCTTAAATATTACTGTTAACAAAACATATTTAGCTATTCAAATCCTAATGCTGGTGAAATAATGGTTTAATCCTTTTTACGTAACCCTTTTTTAAGGATGGTTGCTTTATTACTAGGTACATTTAATAGTACTAAAGTGACACAAGAGGCTATAGCCCTGCTCTGGTAAAAATAGCGGTATGTCACAATGCTAGCTTGGCAAATTTGTCTGCAAAGATGATAGCTTCGGTGAATTTAAACGAATTTGAAGATATGATATAAAAAAGACGTTTTTAATAACGCCTTTTATGTCATTGGAATTAAAACTAATTAGCTTATTTTTTATAACCGTTAATATTTAAAACAATTAGTGGTCATAAACTAATTTTTAAAAATAAAACTAAAGCTCGATTTGCTTGAACACTTAATAAATTACAATCTAATAATATAATTACATACTGTATAGCAATCAGAGATAATCATTCCGCTACAACCGCTGGAAGCAACCGTTCAATCCATTGGCGCAGTACAATCAGCTTACCGTGAAAAAAGTGGCCGGAACCGGGTATGACCACTACCGGTAAATTCTGGGCTTCAGCCCAGTTCATACTATTCTGCAACGGCACCACTTCGTCTTTCTCACCATGAATCAGCAAGGTTGTGGCCGAATTATAAGCATCTGGTACATCAACTGTATACATCCCGATTGCAGGACCCAACAGCAGTAAGGCATCTGGGCGGGCAGTCAGAGCACTGAATAAGGCCACATAGCCACCAAAAGAGAAACCTGATAATACCAGTTTAGTCACCTCGGGATGCTGTGTACGTGCAAAATCCACTACAGCTAAACAGTCTGCTACTTCGCCACGGCCATAGTCGTGCTCGCCATCGCTATTGCCTACACCGCGCAGATTGGGCAGATAACAATGAAAACCCAGTGTGGTTAGTGCTTTGGCAGCAGTTTGCACAACTTTGTTGGTATTTAATCCGCCCTGCAACGGATTGGGATGATTAATCACCGCTACACCCCGTGCTGTACCTTGTGCCGGCAAATAAATGGTTTCCAGTCTGCCAACCGGCCCATTAATCCAGATATTGGGTTGTTGCTTTAGCATCTGTTTTACTCACTACTTTCGGGTTTATCTAATAATAAACGGGTAACAACACGGTCGTTGGCCAGTTCTTCATCCAGAATTTCCTGTAAATCAGTTTCATCCACATAGGTATACCACCGCCCTTGTGGATACAATACCATGACTGGCCCTTCATCACAGCGGCCAAGACATCCAGCACTACTGATGCGCAGTTTGCCCACACCCATCAGTCCCATGGCTTTGGCGTGGCCTTTCAGGTAATCTACTGCATCAGCACCAACGTTATCATCGCCACAGCTTTGGCGACAAGGATTGTCGCGCCGGTTGGTGCAGACAAACAAATGTTTGGCATAAAAACTCACATCTTTTCCTTTAATCTGCCTGTTCACGCTGGCTATTTGTATAAGTGAGCCAGTGTGGGTTATTCATCATTAAATGTTAGTGGACGGCTGGGGTTTTCCTGTTGTGCTTTAATCGCGGCCAGCATGGCGGGTAACGCAAGATTAAAACGGTCTGCCCGCTGTTGAGCACGTTTTTTTAATTTGCTCCACTCACGCATAGAAGGTGGCTGCTGAAAAGCAAGTACAGCAATATTGCCGTGGGTTTCTGCCGGTACCATTAGCACTCGGTTTTCGAACACTTCACATAAGCGACGCACGAAAGTATGAAAACGCTTGTCCCCCTGCCACCAGTTGGTGACAAATATACCGTTTTCACTAAGTGCCTGCCGACAATCTGCGAAAAATGGTTCGGCAACCAAACTATCGATAATCTGCTCACCATCGAAGCCATCTACTAGGATAATATCAGTATTGCCGCGCAATACTTTGACGTATTCCGCACCATCATCCTCAATAATCTCAAAATTATCGCCTTCATACGGCAGCTCAAACATACTGCGAGCAATGCTGATTACCTGTGGATTAATGTCTACTGCTGTCTGTCGGGTTTCAGGCAGATAGGCATCTATCCAACGTGCAAACGACCCTCCACCAAGACCAATCTGAGTAATATGCTGTGGCAATTCATCTACAAACAATAGCCACGCCATCATGGCACGGCTATAAGACAATACGAGCTCAGCAGGATAATCCACATTCATTGAACTTTGTATGGTGGGTGTACCTAAATGCAGAGAGCGTATATTACCTGATTCGGATATACCCACTTCCGGTAATTCATGGCGTGCGGGACGTAAACGGCGATAAGGATGTTGTGGCATAGCGTTTTCCATCATCAGATAACAAATAGGAGGCTTGTTGATACAAGATCAGTAATGGTTTGCTGAAACATAAGCAGATTAAATAGAATTGAACATTATGCTACCCGCTTCATTCTGTGGACGCTGAACTAGCATTAAGCTGACAGCAAAGCTGAATAAATCCATAATCACAGCCTCATTAATCAGACTGGATGCGCAGTGTTATGGTGAGTCCGTTCTAGCAGGTATTATATAGGTATGGCGGACTTTGTGTTTTATAATATGGTATTTATTTCATGTCGTTGCTTGAGCATTGAATAAGATTTGTTAAAACCCTAATTTATCAATCCTATGCTAACATATTTAGCGTATCACCTTAGGTTTAAGGTTAAAGTATTTTCCGTTGCTACCGTTATGAATCTAGCAAGTAACGCATGCATTAGCTTATCAGGGTTTTATCACTCTATTATTTTTAACAGAAATGCTAATGAATTTTCTGTTGATTTCACCTGCATTTGCTGAATATCAAAGATAATAAACTTCTTCAAACGCTTTCAGCTATTCTCAATCCAAATTAAACCATAGAAAAAACCTGCTACATCTAATTTGCAACAGGTTTTTTTAATGTAGTTATCGGTTTTAGTACTGGCAGAATCCCTGTTCATGTATCACAGCCAGAATATCATCACGTTTAAAGCGTTTACGTGATAGTTTATCGGCTACCTGCTTAGTAAATGAATCAATGCGCTGGTTACTATCGCGTTGTCCATAATAGGTTTCGACAATGTCATCATATGCTGCAAAATTCTGAAGATTGAATTCATCCTGATATTGATTTTCAAAAGAACGAAGTGGCAGTGGCATCCGCGGTTTGACCTGTGTCCGTTTCTCTGGCACACCAACTTGCAACCCGACTAGAGGAAAAGTCAGCTTCGGCAGCTTCAGCATCTGAATAATGGGACGGATATCGTTCTGAATGCTACCCAAATAGACGCTGCCCAGCCCCATACTTTCAGCAGCAATAACCACGTTCTGAGCCGCAATCAGCGTATCTTCCATGCCCTGAATAAATAGATCAGTACTACTTAAGCCATCGTCAGCTAGGCCAAGCTGAGCTCGAATGCGATGATTACGATACATATCCACTACGAAAACCAGTAAGTCCCCGTTTGCGCCCGCATAATCCAGATGGCAAATAGTGCGAATCTGTTCACGCAAATGGCTATCGGTAACCCGGATAATGGAGCATTGCTGTAAAAATTCGGATGTAGGTGCAAAGCGTGCTGCCTCCATCAGACGGGTATATTGTTCATCAGTCAGTGTTTGATCTTTGAAACTGCGTACAGTACGCCGTTGTAACAATAATTCTTCTGTGGCAGAAATATTCATTAGTTCCCCTTAGCATGATTGGTAGTTAAGTACAGAATGAAGGACAATCTGTCTGGACTCTGAAAAGAGAAAACCGATAGTAAAGTATTACTGGCACACTATTAATATCAATCCTGTTAAAATATTATTTCCTATTAAGAAATTCAGAACGGTTTTTTACACTCAAAAAGAGAATTTAGTTAACAAAGATAAGCACTTTCTGCTTTCTACCAACTTTGTAGTCATATAAGCTGCAATAAAAAATAGGTTTCAGCCAATGTGTCAAAAACTAACCTAGACATCTAAACTGGATATTATTGCAAAAGGGCAGCTTTTGGCTGCCCTTTAATTTGTTTATTGTCCGGCAAGTAAATGCAGTGCTTCCTGATATTTAGCCAATGTTTTAGCGATAATCTCTGGCGGTATGTGCGGAGCAGGAGGCTGCTTGTTCCACCCAGATGCGACCAGCCAATCACGAATAAACTGTTTATCAAAAGAGGGCGGATTGGTGCCTACCTGATAATTTTCCACTGACCAGAAACGACTAGAATCTGGTGTGAGCACTTCATCCATCAACGTTAAAGCACCATTTTCATCCACACCAAAC
This sequence comes from Snodgrassella sp. B3837, assembly GCF_026535955.1. NCBI lineage: Bacteria > Pseudomonadati > Pseudomonadota > Betaproteobacteria > Neisseriales > Neisseriaceae > Snodgrassella > Snodgrassella sp. B3837. The sequence continues at coordinate 240,533 of NZ_JAFNPI010000015.1, read as the reverse complement.
TCAAATTTGGTATCTGCAATGATAATGCCTTTACTTCTGGCATAGGCTGCAGCTTCAGTATACAGCTCAATCGCTTTAGTGCTGACCTGCTTAGTGAGCTCTTCGCCCAGTAGTGAAATACATTCTGCCAGAGTGATGTTCTCATCATGGTCTCCAACAGCCGCCTTGCTGGACGGAGTAAAAATCACTTGCGGCAACGCTTCAGCCTCAAGCAGACCAGCAGGTAGTTTAATACCACATACGGCGCCTGTTCGCTGGTAATCACGCCAACCGCTACCAGAGAGATAGCCTCTGACAATCGCTTCAATTTTCAATGGTGTTAGTTTTTTTACTACCACTGCCCTTTTGGCCAATTTTTCTGCTTCTTGGTGTGGCAATACATCATAAACCGTCTCACCGGTAAAGTGATTGGGCATGATATGCTTCAGTTTATTAAACCAGAAATTTGAAATCTGAGTAAGAATTTCACCTTTTCCTGTTATAGGTTCAGGTAAAATTACATCAAAAGCAGATAAGCGATCTGTCGCCACCATCAGCATACGCTGCGCGTCAATCTCATATAAATCGCGTACTTTACCCGAATATATTTTTTTCAGTCCCAGCTCAGTCATCTTTCATTCCCATGCAGCAGTTTATTGCTAATATATTAATATCTGTGCAAATGCATATCCTTGTGCTAAGGTAGACATTGTGAAACAGATGTTAGCAGCCAAATTTATTTTAACCGATATTGCCCCCAAGCAGGCACTCTGTATGCAGTAATCGGTTTTTAAAAATTGGCTGCAAATTTTAAACTTTCTGATATTTTTTCATGCCCACTGGAAGGAGAATGACCATGGCTGATTTTGATGCACAGAAAAAAGATCTTATGAGAGAAGTACGTTCAGTACTGGATGAAGTAGAAGATTTATATGAAAAAGCTGGCGACAACGGTTCAGATCAGGCCAAAGCACTGAAAGACCAGTTGCGCAAGAAACTGGGTAATACCAAATCCAAATTAAGTGAGCTGGAAAGCACCATTGCCGACAAAGCCCGCGCCACAGCTGAACGCACAGATGAGCTGGTTCGTGAACAGCCTTATTATGCAATGGGGATCGCTGCCGCTGCAGGCTTTATTGCCGGCATTTTGCTCGGACGCTGTCGCGGCTAATCATTACCAGCATAGTCTCCATTCAGGCAATCCGGTAATTTCACCGCTTGCCTGAATATTATTCAATTTTTAACGGATACCATTGCATGAGTATTGGCAATATTGGCCGCGATTTGCGTCAGCTAAAAATCTGGCTTGCTTATGGCAGTGAACTGCTGTGGATTCGTCTGCGCATGCTGCGTCTGGATGCCATTGCCCAACTACAAAGCATCATTGTACTGCTGATACTGGCAGTATTGGTTGGGGCAATGTTTTTTCTCGGCTTTATCAGCCTGTTATTTGGTCTGAATGCAGTATTGGAGCCGGAAACTAAGGTTTGGGTGTTTTTTGGTCTGGCCATATTGTTTTTATTGTTAATCTTATTGCTGACTATCGTTATAGTAAAACTTATACGCAAACAAAGTCAGTTTATGACGCAGACCCTGTCAGCTATTACAGAAGATATCAGCTACCTGAAAGGTGGCAGCCATAGCAGAATTGACGGAGAGCAATAAATGAGTAAATCCGACAAACTGAATCTTGCCCAGCAGCGTGAACTGCTGAATCTTCAGGCACAGAGTGCACGGTTGAAATTAATGGCAGAACAATTGAAAAATGGCCACTCCACTAGCAAATCAAACTTGTGGCAGCGCTCACTGAATATAGTAGACAAAATTCCAGCTGGCAGTCTGGCATTGAAATTGGCCAATAAACCCAGACGCTGGCGAAACAAAATTCTGGTCGGTGCCTTATTAACAACTGCTACCCTTATCGCTAGTAAAATCAGTCAGTCTCTTCGTCAGCAATAAATACACAGATTCTTTACGACTGAATTTTGATGGTATGCTCGCTGCCACCATCCAAAACAAATCCTCTTACGGTGCGTAAGAGGATTTGTTATTGCAAAAGAAAAAATTAAATTCCGCGTAAAAGTTCATTCACACTGGTTTTAGCACGAGTTTTTGCATCTACTTTCTTTACAATCACAGCACAATACAGGCTATGGCTGCCATCTTTTGCCGGCAGACTGCCGGACACCACCACCGAACCAGCAGGTACACGGCCATAGGTAATTTCACCGCTTTCACGGTCGTAGATTTTAGTAGATTGTCCAATGAATACACCCATGGAAATTACACTGCCTTCTTCGACAATCACGCCTTCAACAATCTCACTACGTGCACCGATAAAGCAATTATCTTCAATAATAGTAGGTGCCGCTTGCAATGGCTCAAGCACCCCACCGATACCAACACCACCACTCAAATGAACATGCTTACCAATCTGAGCACAAGAGCCTACCGTAGCCCAAGTGTCTACCATCGTACCGTCATCAACAAACGCACCGATGTTCACAAATGAAGGCATCAGTACCACATTTTTACCGATATGGCTGCCGGCACGCACTACCGCACCCGGTACCGCACGAAAACCTGCCTGCTGAAAGTCAGCCTCACCCCACTGAGCAAATTTGGTTGGCACTTTATCAAAATAGCGACCCACCCCATCATCGGTAACCACATTGTCACTGATACGGAAAGACAGCAACACAGCCTTTTTAGCCCATTCATTTACCTGCCACTGATTCTCCTGCTTCTCAGCCACACGCAGGTGGCCACTATCCAATTGCTGCAAGGTTTCATTTACTGCTTCTTTCACTTCGGCTGATACCGATGCCGGCGTGATTTCAGCACGATTATCAAACGCAGTTTCTATCACTTGTTGTAAAGACATAAAACAATTCCTATCATCAATGATTCAGTTCAGGTAATGGGCAACGGAACAACACCATTGCCGGCCAGCAAACGCGGTTCAGGCGGCTGTGGCAAAGATTGGGGATTATATTGACGCAGACAAGCCAAAAAATCGGCAAACGGAATTTCGCGTCCGCCAAAGCTGGCCAGATAGCTGGTATACACCTGACAATCAATCAAGGGTACACCTTGCTGCTGTAGATAGTGCACTGCATGCACAAAGGCAATTTTGGAAGCATCCGACGCATGGGCAAACATGGATTCGCCATAAAAAACACGCCCAATCAAAACACCATACAATCCACCGGCTAGATAAGGCTGCCCGTCGGCATGCTGATACCAGCATTCAAATGAACATGCATGTTGCATCTGATACAACGCACGATAAGCATATTGCATTTCGGGTACCAGCCATGTACCGTTCTGTCCGGGACGCGGTGTCTGAGCACAGTTGCTCAGCACCTGCCGGAAAGCATAATTCATGGTTACAGCATAAGACTTATTGCGCAGATTTTTAGCCAGTGAGCGGCTAATTTTCAGCTCATCCGGAAACAGTACCATTCGCTGCGCGAAGGACCACCACATGATAGGCTCATCCGAGCCATACCACGGAAAAATACCTTGTCGGTATGCAGCCAGTATTCTTGCCGGCTGTAAACCGCCGCCAATCGCTACCAGACCATCACGCTCGCGCTGAGCGGTTTCTAAATCGGGAAAATCCAGATTGGTGCTACTCAGTTGCGGAATAATCGGCCGATAAGCAGTCTGACTCATACTAGACAGTCCTGTCAGAATTATTTACAGATATTTAGTGTCAAATTGCTGACACTCACTGCATACCCCATACATATATAAGGCATGGTCAACAATACGATAGCCATTATCGTCGGCAATTTTCTTTTGTAGCTTTTCAATTTCTTCACTACAAAATTCAGTAACTTTGCCACATTTAATACACACCAGATGATCATGGTGGCCGCCACGGTTTAGTTCATAAACTGCCTTGCCGGTTTCAAAATGATGGCGCAGCAGAATATTGGCCTGTTCAAACTGTGTCAGAACACGATAGATAGTAGCCACACCAATTTCCACACCTTCATCCAGCAGACGACGATATACATCTTCCGCACTTAGGTGTTGTTCGGGCTGCGATTCAAATAGCTCCAGAATCTTCAGTCTGGGGCCTGTCACCTTTAAACCGTTATCTTTCAGTTGAGCTACATTGTTATTCATGATGCTTATTTCACCACTAGCTGATAATACTCGCTATAATACGCACTTTTAAGGCAATTGCCCACTCGGTGTCATACAATGTCGCCACCGCCATTGCTAACTGTTTCGTCCCAGCTCCGAGGTATCAGCATGAAAAAAATCTACTGCCTGCTGGCCGTGGCCATACTGGGCCTAAGTGCCTGCACCACAGCCAAACTTGCACAAATTCCTTCCTACAAACTGAAAATTGTACAAGGTAATGAGCTTGACCAAAACGTAGTGAATTCATTACAACCCGGCATGAGCCGCGAACAGGTACAGATGCTGCTGGGTACACCGTTGCTGCGTGACCCCTTTCATGCCAATCGCTGGGATTATGTGTTTGTAGTTACCCGTGCCAGCCAAGTGGAAGAAGAAAAGAAACTCACCCTTTATTTTGATGCCAATGGCAACTTAATTCATGCTGAAGGAGACGCGCTGACCGCACAACCACAGCCAGTGCCCACAACACTCTTCACCCCATCGGAGTAAATGTATGTCTACATCCCGCCTGAGAATTGCCGTAGCCGGCGCCAACGGCCGTATGGGTCGAGCCCTTATTCAGAGTATCAGCCAGCGTCACGATTGCGTATTAAGTGGAGCACTGGAACACAATGGCTCACCAGCCATCGGGCTGGATGCCGGATTTGCCATTGGGCTGGAACTGGGTGTCAGCATTTGTCACGACCCTGAAAAAGTGCTGGACAATACCGATGTACTGATAGATTTCAGCAAACCCGAATCCACGCTTAGTAATCTCGCCATCTGCGAACGGCTTGGCGTAAAGGATGTTATCGGCACTACCGGATTCGACGAAGCCGGCAAACAGCGCATCAGTGACGCAGCGCAAACAATTGGCATTGTCTTTGCACCCAATTTCAGCGTTGGCGTCAACCTTACCTTTGCTTTATTAAATACAGCCGCTCGAGTTTTAAACGAGGGCTATGATATCGAAATCATTGAAGCGCATCATCGTCATAAAGTAGATGCACCGTCCGGGACAGCATTGCGTATGGGCGAGGTCATAGCCGATGCACTGGGTCGAGACCTAAACACTTGTGCTATCTATAGCCGCGAAGGCCATACCGGCCCACGTGACCCGCAGACTATTGGTTTTTCCACCATCCGTGCCGGCGACATTGTTGGCGACCACACTGCCTTATTTGCTACAGATGGTGAACGTGTAGAAATTAGCCACAAAGCTTCCAGCCGTGCTACTTTTGCCAACGGAGCCGTACGCGCTGCCGTCTGGCTGCGCCAGCATGAGCAGGGACTTTTTGATATGCAAGATGTGCTGGGACTGAAATAATCTAGCTGATGAATATGTAATCTCGGGGTTAGCTTTAATCAGGCTAACTCCGTTTGTTTATCTTCTGTCATTCTATTAAGTCAAATAAAACGCTTTATTTCACCCTAGCCTCACAAACAGATTTTTTATTAATAATCAAAAAAAAACCATTGTCGGCGACAATGGTAAAATGGATTTTTTATATATTTAGGCAGCCATAGCCATACATTTGTCAGCACAATTTGTGCAGGCTTCAGCGCAGCGCTGGCAATGATCCATTTTAAAACGGCCACATTCCTGCGCACAGGCGCGGCAAACCTCAGCACATAACTGACACACCTGCACGACGAATGGACTGTTCATGCACATAAAATTTACCGCCAGAGAACACATAGCCGCACACTGCATATCTAAATGAATACATTTCGCCATCATTTTGACATCATCTTCTTGCAAGCAAGCGGTGGAACAATACTGACACAGAGCAATACAACGGTTACATGCTTCTACGCATTCTTTAAACTGACGGGCATCCATAATTATTATCCTTTTTTAACAATAGATTGATTTAACAGGGAAAATCAAAATCAGTCTATAAAATCATCGCGCATATTGCAATGCGGTTCGATGTAAATATAATCATGAATTAGCTAGAATAAATTAAGTTTTAACAGCAATTAATCAATCTCTGCCAAATTTTCTCCCCCACTTCCGTCTCGCTTAAATAAATATTAAATAAAATTATTGTCTATCTATAAGCCAAGCAAACAATGCTGATGAGCAATTTTTACTAGTTACCATTTCCCTAGCTTTTCATGGCAGACCCAAACGCCATGAGCATCGAATCCAGAGCGTACTTACCAGAAAAGACATTATCATACTGAAAATTTAACGCATTAGAATTTATATTTTTTACACTGCTCATCTGGTTTCGCAATTACGTTGCATTTTTAGGTTTGGTGCAGATCATGTATCTAGTTTAAATAAATATGTAATTTAAATACGTTTTCTTATAACAAAACCATTTGCAATTAATATTTACTATTGCTTAAAAAATCTGATGGAAACAAGCATTCACATAATTGAGAATGGCTGCCAATCTTCAACTATGCAACCTGAAAATGATATCTATCATTATCTTTAAAAAATATCTATATTAATCAGCATTATATTGAAAAACAGATGCATAACCCTATATTTATATCCTGTAATTTATAGGAGTTTATTATGGCAAGTGGCTGGGCTTCAGATGATGCAGTCAATCAGCAAATTGAAAGTACCATCGCAGACGCTATCAATCATGTTCGGCAGCAAATGGATCAGGCGGCAGAAAGTGCAGAATTTTGTGAAGAATGCGGTGAAGCTATTCCGCTAGCTCGCCGTCAGGTTTTAAAAGGTGTGCGTTTTTGTGTGGAATGTCAGGCAGAACGAGATAAGGAAATGCAAAAAACGTTCAGTTTGTATAACCGACGTGGCAGTAAAGACAGTCAGTTGCGCTGAGTGGCAATGAAGTAGCGTACTGCAAAATAGAACGTCTTTCGATTTAGATAATTATTCTGAAATTTAGCAGCATTTGTTTTAGTAAGCTGAAGCGGTAATAAAAATTCGGAGTAGCAGTTAATTTTGTCTCATTTTGCAAATACATTTGAGCGTATTTTCAGTTGTTCAGTAGGTATTAAAATGGAATTGTGCTTAGTATTTTGCCTCACACAATCAGCAATGTGAACGTGCTCAAGGCACTTGTGCTGACTGTGTGGCTAATTGTCTATGCTTCGAATTATTTGTTTAAACGAACAGGCCGAATCAGGATTTATTTTCATTTTATCTGTCTGAAAAAATCCATAAACAAAGATGACCGATATTATTTGCCGTTCTACTACGCTATATTTTTTATCAGTAGCTTTCTGTTTCTCTGGCAGTACAGTATACAGTAACGACAGCTAGCTAATTTCTTGGTGAAAAGAAATACAAAACAAACTTAGCACATTTGCAACGGTTTTTATCGTATCACCATATTTACTATTGGTACCTGATTGCAGGCAGATATCAGATTTAGATTACGGTATGGTTTAGATTTTGCGGCCAAACCATTCTACTTTACCGATAATTTCAAAATCCTGTTCACTATCTGTTAAATCAATATTGAATGGCTCATAGGCACTGTTTGCTGATGTAACTAATAACTGGTTGTTTGGCTTGAGCTGGGTGCGTTTCACCAAAATATTTTTGCCTATGCGCAAAACATACAAGCCATCACCACCGGCTTTTTTACTATGATTAATTAATACATGATCGCCATCATTAAGCACACCAGCCATGCTGTCATCTTTAACAACCATCGTGCTGAGTTTCTGTGGATCGATATTCAGGGTGTTTTCCAACCAGTTACGGTTAAAAGCAATAGTACATGCTATTTTGCTCTCTTTGCTTTCAACATCATCTGCATTCTGAATGGAGCAAACCGGTATAAAAGCAAAATCACGAGCATGTACTTCATTAACTGGTAGAATATACTCACAGCCAGCTTCACTGATGGTGGCATTCATAGCCAGCGGATTGGACAGTTTTGCGCAAAAATCAGCTTGTTCGCTATAACCATCCAGTTCGATTTTGCTGCCTTTGCCGGTTGCCAGCCATTCAAGCTTTACTTGCGCAACGCGCGCTATTTTAATCAGATTGGTTGTACTAGGCTCGGCACCTTCTTTCACCCATTTTGAGGCAGTTGGATAGGCCACCTCTACTCGTCTGGATAACTCTGAAACGCTCCCAAGAATATCCACTACTTCTTGCATTCTTGAGGCAAAGCCGACGTTAAAATTTTCCATATTGGAATTACCTTCAAATAAAAATCGTGCAAAGTTAAATTTAAAATATATTGCTAAACAATCGTTTACAATTCAAAGCTTAATCAAATACAACAATTATCTATACCAATTTAAATTAAACCTTGCTAAAAATAACTTTTGCTATATAATTTAGCATGCCAATATATTAGGAGTTGCATCTCAACACATTAAATATATTTCAAGCTAACATTAAAAATAAGCTAAAGTTGCTATTTAAGCTTACAGATATAGCATTTAATACTATAAATAGCACGAGTGCAGCACAATATTAGTGTCTTTATCGGGTATGGGCTGATGATACCATGTTGTCATGTGTAAGGAAATGCTCTGACATAAGTAAATTTGCGCCTAACCACAGGTTAAAATGGTAAGGTATTTATTGCCTCAGTTGTATTTTCACTATCGCAGGGCAATATTCCTGAATTCAATTGCCTCTTGACAAGTCTCTGCATGTGAATCTATGTTAAATTTAATACTAATTTTCTAATCCAGTAATATAACTGCTTTTAATACTATTTTGGTAATAAACATTGATTTTTTCCATTTTAATTAAAATTTATAAATCTAAAACTGCTCTTTTGTATATTTTTCTGCCAATCATTTCTGACAAAGTTTACGGCCATTTAAATATAACTTCAATTCTATAATAAAAAACTTGAAACTATTTCTTAATTTTAATTTGTAAATAAAACGCTTTTTATCATTAATAATATTATCAATTTTTTATGCTAAATTAATTTATATAGCATATTTCAATTTTCATCATTAATTTTAATATTATAAATTTAAACTTCATTATTTCATGTAAAAATATAAAATATTAAATTTTATTTAAATCGTCAAAAGAATTATGATAGACATATTTTTGCGCTTGAATTCTGAATTGAATCTGCTATCAGGCGATTAAACTCATAATTGCACTTAAAATACGGACTTAATCCACCTTAGTGTGAAATGATAAAGGTAATTAATTTAAAGTTAAAAACGACTAAAGCTTTAGAAAATGAAAATTGTTAACTTTTCTTACTGGCGAATTCTGTACCTATTTTTTAGATTACGAGCTCTATACAGAGTTGTTTTTGCGTTAGCCAACTAGTGAACGCATGGTTTTCTCTGTGACAAAATGAAACAGATTAAGTCGTTTTTTTGAGACTACCACACTGGCGCTGGCATTTTTAGCCTAAAAAATCCCGAGAATAAATAGAAACACATTTTAAGAGTGGCGCTGCCAGAGTCCAGACTGCCCGCCTTCTTTGTGTTGTAGGCAAATATGACTAATTTCCATACTGCGGTCGACAGCCTTAAGCATGTCGTAAATGGTTAACAAACCAACGCTGGCAGCGGTTAAAGCTTCCATTTCCACGCCCGTTTGACCAGTATTTTCGGTTTGCACACAGATGGTGATGCTGCGCTCGATGTTGTTAAGGGAGAAATCCACGTTAACTTTAGTCAACGCTATGGGATGGCATAGCGGAATAAGGCTACTGGTCTGCTTGGCACCCTGTATAGCGGCAATTCGAGCAATACCCAATACATCGCCTTTTTTGCTGTCGCCAGCCAATATTTTATTATATGCAGTTTCATTCACCGTGATTTTACCGCTGGCAATGGCCATGCGTTTGCTATGAGGTTTGCCACCAACATCGACCATATGCGCTTCACCACGATTATTGAAATGAGTTAATTCGTCTGAAATCATCTTGCTTCACTGACATGCTAAAATGTCTATATTACAATATTTGCCTTTTGGATGCTGTGGATCTAACTATGGATGCGTTGCCTTTATTGAAAATTGGATTGGTCTCGATAAGTGACCGTGCTTCCCGAGGTGTGTATGTGGATCAAGGTTTGCCAGAGCTAAAAAAATGGTTGCAACGAGCTGTACTGAATCCATTGGAGCTAGTAGAGCATCTGATACCAGATGAGCAGCCTTTGATTGAAGCAAAATTAATTCAGCTAGCCGATAAGGAAATCTGCCCACTAATACTCACTACCGGCGGTACCGGTCCGTATTTACGCGATGTTACGCCGGAAGCTACGCTGGCCATAGCTGATCGTGTGATCCCGGGTTTTGGAGAACTGATGCGGCAAATTAGCCTACACTTCACACCCACTGCTATTTTATCGCGTCAGGTAGGGGTATTACGTGGTAGCAGTCTTATACTGAATCTTCCGGGTAAACCTTCTGCCATTGCGGAAACACTGGGCGGTGTTAAGGATGAAAGTGGTAAAACGCTGATTCCGGGTATTTTTGCTTCAGTACCGATTGCAGTGGACGCTGTGGGCGGCCCATTGATTCACACCGATGCCGATTTTTGTCCGGTAGTGATGCCTAAACGCTGATCAGCATACATGATTATGTCTGCTTGCTTTATGTGAGCAGATTGTATTTTTTTCATGAATAAGCCACTATTTTGGAAAGTAAAGATTCACCCCTCTAACCTGTTAGAAAAGGCGGTGCTTGAATAAGAAAAAACAGTCCGGAAAAATCCGGACTGTTTTTTTTGATTAGATGTTTTTATCCACTTCATCCAGTGTCGCCTTGGCATCACCAAAGCACATGCGAACATTTTCTTCATAAAACAGTGGATTATCTACGCCCGCATAGCCTGACTGCATCGAACGCTTAAACACAATTACGTTTTTCGCTTCCCATACGTGCAACACCGGCATACCGGCAATCGGGCTGTTTGGGTCGGTGACCGCGGCCGGATTAACAGTATCATTGGCACCAATAACCAGTACTACATCGGTATCGCTGAAATCATCATTGATTTCATCCATTTCCAGTACGATATCATACGGTACTTTGGCTTCAGCCAGCAGCACATTCATGTGTCCTGGCAGACGACCAGCTACAGGATGGATGCCAAAACGAACATTTACCCCCTGCTGGCGCAGTTTAGCAGTAATACTTGCCACAGCATTTTGAGCATGAGCCACCGCCATGCCATAGCCCGGTGTGATGATAACACTATGAGCGTTTTTAAGAGTTTCAGCTACTTGTTCCGGTCTGATTTCCTGTACTTCACCGGCAGGGGTTTGGTCGGTACCAGCAGCCACTGGAGCCGAACCAAATCCTCCGCCTATTACTGCCAGAAACTTACGGTTCATCGCCTGACACATAATATACGACAGGATGGCACCGGAAGAACCTACCAGAGCACCGGTTACAATCAGTAAATCATTGTTAAGCATAAAACCAGCAGCAGCTGCAGCCCAACCGGAGTACGAATTGAGCATAGAAATCACTACCGGCATATCAGCACCGCCGATTGAAGCCACCAGATGATAACCAAAAGCAAGCGCGATCAGTGTCATGACAATCAATGCAAACCCAGAACCTCCGGCACCGACAAACCACAGCAACAACAGAAACGACAACACCAGTGCCCCCAGATTGAGCAGATGGCGGTGCGGCAGTTGCAAAGGTTTGCTTGCCATTTTTCCATTCAGCTTGGCCCACGCCACTAATGAGCCGCTGAAAGTGACAGCACCGATAAATACACCAAGAAACACTTCTATCAAGTGAATGGTGAACATATCTGTATCAACATCGTGCGGGTCGATATAGCTGTTAAAACCAACCAGTACAGCAGCCAGGCCCACAAAGCTGTGCAGCATGGCTATCAGCTCCGGCATTTGGGTCATTTCTACTTTTCTGGCCTGTTGCAGGCCAACTGCTGCGCCAATTACCATGGCAATGATAACCCAACCCAGCCCGTGCGCATCCTGACTGAATGCAGTAGCCAGCAGGGCAATGGCCATGCCCGCAATACCCATATAGCAGCCACGTTTAGCACTTTCCTGCTGCGATAATCCAGCCAGACTTAAAATAAACAATACGGCGGCAACGATGTAGGCAGCAGTTACAATACCTTGAGACATCCTGTTTCTCCCTTACTTACGAAACATATTAAGCATACGACGGGTAACAGCAAAGCCGCCGAAAATATTTACGCTGACTATCGCCACTGCAATAAAGGCAAGCAGGGATACAAAACCGTGCCCCTGACCGATTTGCAGCAATGCCCCGACCACAATAATGCCAGAGATCGCATTGGTTACCGACATCAACGGCGTGTGCAAGGCATGATTCACATTCCACACCACAAAGTAGCCCACTACACAGGAAAGGACAAACACCATAAAGTGGTTAAGAAACGCTACCGGTGCAACAGCACCAATCCATAACATCAATATCACGGCAATAGCCGCCCAGATAATTTTTTTATTGCTCTTATCAGGGGCAACACTTGGTGCAGCCGCAGAAACCGGTGCAGCGGCTGTAGCCGCTGCTTTGGGCGCAGCAGATACCTGTATCGGTGGAGGCGGATACATGCTGTTGCCAGCGTGGGTAACCGTCATGTTGCGAATAATGACATCTTCAAAGTTAAGTGCCAGCTCACCGTCCTTATTAGGGGTGAGCAAACGCGCCAGATTTACTAGATTGGTACCATACAGCTGAGATGACTGGCCGGCCAAGCGGTTGGCCATATCGGTATATCCGATTATTTTTACGCCATTGGCAGTGGTAACAATTTTACCGAGCTCAGTATATTCACAGTTGCCACCTGTAGCGGCTGCCAAATCCACGATTACCGAGCCTTCACGCATACTGTCCACCATTTCACGGGTAATCAGCTTAGGTGCTGGCTTACCCGGAATGGCTGCTGTAGTAATAATAATATCAACTTGTTTTGCCTGAGCTGCAAATAATTCCATTTCAGCTGCAATGTAGGCAGCACTCATGGTTTTAGCGTAACCGTCTCCACTGCTGCTTTCTTCTTCCTGATAATCTAGGCGCAAGAAATTTCCGCCCATAGATTCGATTTGGTCGGCCACTTCGGGGCGTGTATCAAATGCATTTACTACAGCTCCAAGCTGGCGAGCAGTACCAATCGCCGCTAGACCAGCCACTCCAGCACCAATCACCAGCACTTCGGCAGGGGGTACTTTACCGGCTGCAGTAATCTGACCAGTAAAAAAGCGGCCGAAGTTTTCTGCAGCTTCAATAACAGCACGGTAGCCGCTAATATTGGCCATTGAAGACAAAGCATCCATAGCCTGTGCACGTGAAATACGCGGCACCATATCCATCGCCAGCACGGTAATTTTTTTCGCCTGTAGCTTTTCTAGCAGGTCAGGCTGCTGAGCCGGCATAATAAAGCTAACCAAAATCGTGCCTTCATTCATGGCTGTAATTTCGTCAGCATTAGGCGCATTTACTTTAAATATAAGCGGACACTGCCATACCGTAGCCGTATCAGCAATGGTGGCACCGGCTTCGCTATACAATCCGTCTGACAGACTGGCGGCTTTGCCGGCATCATGCTCAACTACAACTTCATGCCCCAGTTTAATCAGTTGGGTAACGGTTTTCGGCGTGGCCGCCACTCTGGTTTCACCGGCAAGTGATTCGCGTGGAATACCTATCTTCATTATTATTCCTTTCCGAGGAAGGTGCCGTTAAATAAACTATTTGTTAACACAGCGTAACAGGCTCATGAATGTTTCAAAGTGGTCTCCAGCTGCTATCTAAAATCCCCACTGGCTATCGACCAGCTTTGCCTGATTCGCTACAACAATACAGTCGCTATATTATCGAAAAATACACTGCCACAACTGTAACCTTGTCGTTATTTCCGCTGATTTAAAAAACTTAACAAAACATTCCATTAGCATATATATTTAACATAAATCTTCCAGCAGACATGAATACATAAAAAAACCAGCCGCGTATGTAAAGGCTGATTTTTATGTACCACAGACTGAATTCTAGTTAATATCATTCAAAGGTTTGACAACTTCGTCAATCTGTTCATTTAAACTTTCCAGCCCATTACCTGACAGATACCATAAATCTGCACTCAGATAGACCACTCTGGTACCGGCACGTTGCAACACGCTGCTGTCAAAATAATCATTACGCATAGGTGTATTTCCAATGGCTTTGCTGCGGTCAACAACGTACACAATATCTGGATGATATTGGGTAATAAAGCTGTTATCGACCATTAAACGTGTTGGTTTGCCATCCTTACTGCTTTGCTGTACCGGCAATTCATCTACTTCCAGTGCACGTTTAATCTTCAGCTCATCAAAAATTAATGCTGGATAACTACCCTGATTCATCAGCATTACCTTGCCATCATTATGCAGCACTATAATGGCTTTCTGCGTGCTGTGCTCAGCCAACTCACGTGCTGCATTCATTTTTAGGGCTAACGCTTGTAATTGCTGCTGCGCCAAAGCTTCCTTACCTGCCAGCTTACCTAGCAGAAGAATTTGTTTTTGCACATTAGCAAAATAATTGCTATCAGTCTTTACCGAGTAATTCAACGTTGGTGCAATGGATTCTAACTCTTTTGCAAAAGCATTTTGCCGCCCACTCATAATAATCAAGTCTGGTTTGGATGCCCGAATAGCAGCAATGTCTGGTTCTTTCATTTTGCCAGAATCATGTAACTGTCGATTCTGATACTGGTGCAAATAGGTAGGCATATTACTAATTGGTGCAGCAATTATTCGCCTACCAGCACCCAGTGCATCCAGCGTATCCATTGCACCAAAATCCATCACCGCAATTTTTTGTGGCGAAGCCGGCAGTTTTGCCTCATCTGTAGCCTGAGTAACAGATACTGAAGCATTAGTCTGACAGGCACTCAGCCCCATAGCCAACGCCGACAATACCACCACTGCTAAGAATCTTTTTATCATCACATCCCCTTACATGTAAAATAATGATAATTATTATCATTTATATACAAACAAAAGTCCAGTCTGCAATGGTTACAAACACGAAATCTTAACTATAGGAGTCCGACAAAGATGGCAGAGCTTGTTCAAGTATCCGAATGTACGCAGTTTAAAGCCAATGAAGCGGGCAATAATCAGACCAAGGCAAAACACTCACAATCTGCCAGCCTGTTCTTTCATTCAAAGATGCAAACAATATTGGCACTACACTCTCCGCAACCGACACAAACAACGTAATCTAATCAGCAGAATACACATCAACTCATACCAGCAGCAGAAAACTACCTGCCAAAACCAGCAATATCAAAATACACGAAACTTGTTTATTAAAACTTAGCAAATATTTCAGACCAATGGCTCACACTCCTTCTAGTGGTGCCAGCCAATATCAGAGACAGCCACACCTTCACTATTCCTATAAAAACTTTGCAGGCTGCCGTGTTTAAGAATGTATTTCAGTGTAGACACCTGAACAGATGAATTAAAAAAGTAAGGTAAACCGGCAAAGATAGCATTCAACACCCGTTTAATCTATAAGAATGTACGCTAACCATTTGCCGGAGAAAAAGTATTGGTATAAAAAGCTCAAAATCAGCTTTTACCAAAAGAGAAATTAGTTCTTTTTCTGAATAAATTCTATTTTATATCCATCCGGATCCTCTACAAACGCAATCACTGTCGTGCCGTGCTGCATCGGACCGGCCTCGCGAGTCACCTTACAGCCTTTGGCACGTACGGCATCACAGGCAGCATAGGCATCTTCTACTTCAATAGCAATATGGCCGTAACCACTTCCTAAATCATACGCGTGCGTATCCCAGTTATAGGTCAGTTCCAACACCGTGGTGTCAGATTCCTCACCATAACCAACAAATGCCAGCGTAAAACGGCCACCAGGAAAATCTTCACGGCGCAACAGCTTCATACCCAGCACATCCTGATAAAACGCTAATGATTTATCCAAATCACCCACACGCAGCATAGTATGTAACATTCTCATAATTGTTCCTTTTCTATTTTAATTATTCTGTCCGATTCGGCTTAGATTACCGAGCAGCATAGCATCGCCATAACTGAAAAAACGATATTGTTCAGCAATCGCATGCTGGTATACAGCACGGATTTCATCATAACCACTAAACGCACTAACTAACATTAACAGCGTGGATTTAGGCAGGTGAAAATTAGTAATCATACGGTCAATCACCTTAAACTGGTATCCGGGTGTAATAAAAATATTGGTATCACCCTGACCAGCCTGCAACTTGCCACTGCGTGCGGCAGATTCCAATGCCCGCACCGCTGTGGTGCCCACTGCCCAAACTTTATTGCCCCGTGCATGGGCTGCCTCAATTTCAGCTACCACAGTTTCACTCACGTCATACCATTCACTGTGCATGTGATGCTCAGCAATATTTTCCACCCGTACTGGCTGAAAAGTACCGGCACCAACATGCAAGGTGACTTCCGTCAGATGCACCCCTTTATCTCGCAGCTGTTGCAAAATAGTATCGGTGAAATGTAGACCAGCAGTGGGCGCAGCCACTGCCCCCTCATATTTGGCATACACCGTCTGGTAGCGCTCATCATCGTCATCATCCGCTGAGCGGGTAATATAAGGTGGCAATGGCAAATGGCCGTGAGCAGCCAGCAATTCCCATACTGTCTGCGTACCGGCAAAATGCAGTACAAACAGTTCACCTTGCCGTGCTTGCATCTGTGCATGCAAACCTCCTTCGAAAATCAGCTCCGTACCGGGCTTTGGCGATTTAGAGGAGCGCACATGCGCCAGCGCCGTATGTGCGTCCAGCACTCGTTCAATCAGCGCCTCAATCTGGCCGCCGCTGGCCTTATGGCCAAACAGACGCGCCTTCATTACCCGCGTATTATTAAACACCAGCACATCACCGGCAGCCACATAATCGGCCAAACAGGTAAACTTACTGTCAACAGGTGACTGCCCCGGCAAAGCCACCAATAAACGGCTACTGCCACGTACAGCCGGCGGATGCTGTGCAATCAGGTGAGGCGGTAAATCAAAATCAAAATCATTTATATGCATGTATACGTGCTTGAACAAGGCAAAAGTCGTATTATATGCCTACCGGCTCATACTGAAAAACAGCCAACCACATCACAAGCCCGCTACAGAATCCGCACCAGATGGTGCCGGCAGGAGCAAGCAAAATAAGGCCGCAAGCACACCACGGCAGACAAAACCATGGTTTAAATAATCAAAAAAATACAAAAATACTGGACATTTGCGCTCATTTTCGGCAAAAATGGCGCAATTTTGCAAAAACCAAACATTTTATGAGTGCCTCAATTCTGGTTTTAAACGGCCCCAATCTCAATCTATTGGGGGTGCGCGAACCGCATATATATGGTCAGACCACACTGGCAGACATTAATCAGAAGCTGCAACAACAGGCACAGGCAGCCGGTATGACATTGGAAACATTACAAAGCAATGCCGAACACATCTTGATTGAGCGGATTCAGGCGGCTTTATCCGACGATACCCGCTTCATAATCATCAATCCGGGCGCGTTCACACATACCAGTGTAGCCATCCGCGACGCTTTTGCCGCTGCAGGCAAACCATTTATCGAAGTACATATATCCAATGTACATGCACGCGAAGCATTCCGGCGCCATTCCTATCTCTCTGATATTGCTTTAGGGGTAATCTGCGGTCTGGGCGTGTACGGCTATGAAGCAGCATTACATCGGGCAATTGAATACATTCAAGAGACCGGCCGCCAACACTAATACCTATTGCGGCCAGCTCCAATCACACAAGGGTTTATCATTATGGATTTACGTAAACTTAAAAAGCTCATTGATTTGGTAGAAGAGTCAGGCATTGCCGAAATCGAAGTAACCGAAGGTGAGGAAAAAGTACGCATTACCCGTACCACTGCCGCCAACCAGCAGCAGATGTATGCTGCACCAATGCAGCAGCCTGCCATCATGGCCGCACCAGCAGCTGCACCCACAGAGAATGCAGCCGCTGCTGCGCCTGAAACAACCGGCCCCGACTTAAGCAAGGCCGTTAAATCCCCTATGGTCGGCACTTTTTACCGTGCCGCCAGTCCGACTTCTGCCCCGTTTGTAGAGGTAGGTCAGACCGTTAATGCTGGCGATACCCTATGTATCATCGAAGCAATGAAACTAATGAATGAAATCGAAGCTGACCACAGCGGCGTAGTAAAAGAAATTCTTGTATCCAATGCGCAGCCTGTAGAGTTCGGTGAACCACTGTTTATTATTGAGTAATCCTCAATTCAGTAATCTTTCCCGTTTCTTACAAGGTGCTGCCTTATGTTAAAAAAAGTTCTTATTGCCAATCGCGGCGAAATTGCGCTGCGCATTCTGCGCGCCTGCCATGAAATGGGCATTGCAACTGTGGCTGTACATTCAGAAGCCGACCGTGATGCCCTGCATGTAAAATTGGCCGATGAATCCGTATGTATCGGCCCTGCCAGCTCTGCCCAAAGTTATCTGAACATTCCTGCCCTGATTTCTGCAGCTGAGGTAACCGATGCCGATGCCATCCATCCGGGCTATGGATTTCTGGCGGAAAACGACGGTTTTGCCGAGCAGGTAGAACAATCCGGGTTTGTATTTATCGGCCCGCGGCCGGAAACCATTCGCCAGATGGGTGACAAAGTTTCCGCAAAAAAAGCCATGCAGGCTGCTGGCGTGCCATGCGTACCCGGCTCCGACGGCGCCCTACCGGAAGACCCGCACGAAATTGAAAAAATTGGTGCCGAAGTCGGCTATCCGGTAATAATCAAAGCTTCTGGCGGCGGCGGTGGCCGTGGCATGCGCGTAGTAGAAAAAGCCGAAGACCTTCTTTCTTCGGTAGAAATGACACGTACCGAAGCCGGTGCTGCCTTCGGCAATCCGGCCGTGTATATGGAGCGCTATTTACAAAAACCGCGCCATATTGAAATTCAGGTATTATGCGACGAACATGGCCACGCCATTTATCTAGGCGAGCGAGACTGCTCCATGCAACGGCGACACCAAAAAGTTATTGAAGAAGCGCCGGCACCATTTATTACCCCTGAAGAACGAGAGCGTATCGGTAATGCCTGTGTAGCTGCCTGCCAGCGCATCGGCTATCGTGGTGCCGGTACATTTGAATTTCTGTATGAAGATGGCGAATTTTTCTTCATTGAAATGAATACACGTGTACAAGTTGAGCATGCTATTACTGAGCTGATTACTGGCGTGGATATAGTACAGGAGCAAATCCGCGTAGCTTCCGGCCTGCCGTTATCCTATACACAGGATGATATTTGCTTACGGGGACATGCGTTCGAATGCCGCATCAATGCCGAAGATCCCTACACCTTTGTACCCAGTCCCGGCCTAATTACCAGTTGTCACCAACCTGGTGGCAATGGTGTACGCATCGATAGCCACATTTATCAGGGCTACACCGTCCCACCCTACTACGACAGTATGATCGGGAAGGTATGTACCCATGGTCGTGACCGCGACGAAGCTATTGCCAAAATGAGCGTTGCATTACAGGAACTAGCAATTACCGGTATTAAAACCAATACCAACCTGCACCGCGACATTTTTGCCGATCCCGGCTTCATTCAAGGTGGTGAAAGTATTCACTATCTTGAACAATGGTTACAAAAACACAAAGAAGCACAAAAATAATTTACAATACGCATACATTGCGCTTTTGTTTGCAGGCAGCCGCAGTGGCTGCCTGAAGTTTTATAAAACATCCAATTACGGTAATAAAAAGCCATGCACTACCAACAAGTTGTCATCACAGTTTCTCAGGAGCAGGTAGACAGACTCTCCGACGCGCTGATAGAAAACGGTGCCCTAAGTACAGCCATTGAAGACGCCAATGCCGGCAACGAGAATGAGCAGCCAATTTTTGGCGAGCCGAATATGCCTGCCGAACAAGTGTGGCAACAAAGCAATATCGTGGCACTGTTTGATGAAAATGCCGATATCGAAGCGATTGTTTCTGCTGCTGCACGCGATTGTGCCTTTCCAATGCCCCAGTATTATCTAGAGACTATTCCGGAGCAGGACTGGGTAAGACTGACACAGTCGCAGTTTGACCCGATTCAGATTTCATCTCGCCTGTGGATTACGCCATCTTGGCACCAGCAGCCAGCCGATACAGACATAATCAATCTGCAACTCGACCCCGGTTTGGCCTTTGGTACCGGTAGTCATCCAACAACTCATTTGTGTCTGCAATGGCTGGATAAAAATATACGTGGTGGCGAAACCCTGCTTGATTATGGCTGCGGCTCCGGCATTCTCACCATAGCAGCTCTGAAACTGGGCTGTGGCCGTGCTTGTGGCGTTGACATTGACTCGCAGGCGCTTCGTGCCAGCGAAGACAATGCACTTCAGAACCATGTCCATGCCGAGTTTTATCTGCCGGACGACCTTCCGCCCGAACAGCAGTTTGATATTGTCGTTGCCAATATTCTGGCCAATCCGTTGCGGTTATTGGCGCAGATGCTGGCTGAACGCACCCGTACGGGCGGCCAGATCGTGCTTTCGGGTATTCTGGCTGAACAGACAGAAGAGCTCAGTGAAATCTATCAGCAATGGTTTGATCTGAATTCGCCCAGAACACTGGAAGGCTGGGTATGCATTACTGGCCGCAAAAGAGCATAATAAAACTGCTTAGTCATTTGCCTTATGGCACTGGTATGGCATACTGACACAGAATAATGGCTCCTTACGTTTGACAGAACAGAATTACTCCTTTTAATTATATTGGTTTGCTGAAATAATCATGTCTAAAACAATTACTGTTATTTGTCCCAAATGCCATACAGAAAATACCGTTGCAACACCACCGCGCGACGGGGGACGTGTTGTGTGTCAGCAGTGTCAGCATCAATTTACGGTGGTCTCAAAAATCCGCACCAATAAAAACGTCACCCCGCCAGCGTCAGCCGGTAAAAAACAGAACTCTGCTGCCGAGAAACAAGTACCAAATGCTGATGAGGTCATGGATATGCTTTCCAGCGCACTGAATCTCAATCAGCCCAGTAGCAGACGGGCACAGATATTTACCAGTGCACCTACCCCTAA
Source organism: Snodgrassella sp. B3837 (assembly GCF_026535955.1). Taxonomy (NCBI): domain Bacteria; kingdom Pseudomonadati; phylum Pseudomonadota; class Betaproteobacteria; order Neisseriales; family Neisseriaceae; genus Snodgrassella; species Snodgrassella sp. B3837. The sequence continues at coordinate 219,410 of NZ_JAFNPI010000015.1, read as the reverse complement.
AAACACGGCTGTCATCGATAAACGGCCGAATTTGAATACCCTACTGAATCAGGTATCCAACAAAATAGAAATCCGTTTGCCTACTGTGACCGAACCGGAACCAGAGCAGCTGCATAAGCCTCAGCCACAGCTAGCCAGCAGCGAACTGCTGCTCAATCCGGCACCGATACCACAACCGGAAAAAGAAACACCGGCCACAAGCAACACTCCGATACCGGTTGCCGAAGAAAACACTACTAACATTTCCATGAACAGCAATGTGAATAACCTGAATAATCTTGTTTTTACCTTATTGCCTAATGACAATCCAAATCAGGCGGATGTACCATTATTGCTCAATGATGCTATCGAAAAAACCGATGCCATCCATGCCAAAACCGAATTCTTGCATCACCAGCAGGACAAATTATCCAAAGAATTTAACTGGACACTGGCCACCATTGTTGCACTTACTGTGCTAATGATGCAGTTATTTTATTTAATGGCAGTAAAATGAGCACCTCAACAGGTAATCAGGACAATTTTCACAATCACCGTTTTGTTCACGACTTTCGCCAAGCCTCACCGTATATTCATCATCTAAACGGTAAAACAGTGGTACTGGCCATCAGCAGCCACGTACTGGTCAGCAACAAACTACCTGCACTAGCCGCCGATATTCTGCTACTGACCAGTTTGGGTATGCGCTTGGTTATCATTCACGGTTGTAGCCAGTTTATACAGGCTATAGCCGGTCAGAACACAGCCAACAGCATCGACGAAAATCCCATTACTGATGAACGCGCTCTGGAATTAGTCAAACAAGCCAGCGGCATTGCCCGGTTTAATCTGGAAGCTGCCTTGTCGATGATACCGACACAAGTTATGGAGCACAGTGCACCCAATGTACGTCTTGCTGGCGGAAATTTTCTGCGCGCCAAACCATTAGGCGTGATTAACGGTGTCGATATGAGTTACAGCGGCTGTGTGCGTAAAGTTGATGCAGCTGCCATTGAAGAACGGCTGGCTCATAATCAGCTAGTATTAATCAGCCCGATAGGCCACTCGCTTAGTGGACAGTGCTACCGTTTGCAGGTCAATGAAGTTGCTCAGGCAGTGGCAGAAGCCATTCATGCAGAAAAACTGATTTTTTTGGGTACACAACCGGGTCTGCTCGATGAACAGCAGCAAACCATCAGTGAACTCAATTGCATTGAAATCAACCAATTGCTGGCCAAGAGCGTAATGAATAAACGCCAGACCGAACTTTTGCAAACAGCAGCACACGTACTGGAGCATGGCGTACAACGCGTCCATGTAGTATCCGGTCTACAGGACGGCAGCTTGCTACAGGAGCTTTTCACGCGTGAAGGTAGCGGTACAGCAATGGCTAAAGCGCCGTTTATGCGTGTGCGGCCGGCTGAAAACAAAGACATCGGTGATATCCTGCAACTTATTGCCCCGCTGGAGGCCAGCGGTATACTGTTGCCGCGCGACAGTGAATATATGGAAAACCACATTCAAGAGTTTTTTGTGCTCGAGCAAGATTGCTACGTATACGGCTGTGTGGCACTGCATGTTTACCCTGATGCACAAGCCGGCGAGCTGGCATGCCTGATTGTTTCTCCGTTTGCTCGCGCACGCGGATACGGTGAACTATTACTGGCACATGTTATTAAACAGGCACGGCAATTGCAGCTTCAGACATTGTTTGCGTTAAGTACCCACACCGGTGACTGGTTCGTCGAGCGCGGCTTTACCTCAGCCACACTGACGCAATTACCTCTGGAGCGGCAGCAGCAATACACCAGCAATAAACGCCAGTCTAAAATATTTAGCCGTCAGCTTTAAACGCAACCAGCCCAAAATCTTTTACAATCTACCCTTTTCCCCGATTGCCATAAAGGAAGACACATGAGTCATATGGTGCATTGCGTCAAACTAGGCAAAGAAGCACCCGGATTGAAATTTCCGCCCTTCCCCAATGAACTAGGTAAACGCATTTACGATAATGTATCGCAGGAAGCCTGGGACGGCTGGTTACGTTATCAAACCATGATTATCAACGAAAACCGGCTTAGTCTGGCGGATCCACGTGCGCGTCAATATATCACCCAGCAAATGGAAAATTACTTCTTCGGAGACGGCGCCGACCACATCAGCGGTTACACTCCACCAGAAGAATAATCAGTAAAGGCTGTCAGCCTGCTTAGCAGGTACACAGCCTTTTCTTTTGCCAGATTAAGGTAATATAGTTTTTATGGTGATACAGCTTATTAAAAGTGATTTATATCGTTACAGTGGCCGAACAGATTGGCGTGCTTTCCTACGTCATTATCTATGTAATCGTGGCTTTCGATTTACCTGCTGGCTGCGGCTGGCTTCAGCCACAAGCACATGGCGCAAATTGGCTTACCCGATGTATGTCTGGCAGAAGCACCGCAGCGGTATCATCATTAGCCCGCGTACGCCCATCGGCTATGGACTCTATATCGGTCATGGTGGTCCATTAATCATTAATAGCAGCGCACGGCTGGGTGAGAATGTCAACCTGTCCCCCTATACTGTTATCGGTGCCAACAACGGACCGGCAGCCAGAATAGGCAACAATGTCTACATTGGTCCTAACTGTAACCTAATTGAAAATGTTCACATCGGCGACAACGCCACCATTGGTGCGGGCAGTGTCGTTACCAAAAACATACCAGCCAACGCCACCGCTGCCGGAAATTATGCCAAAGTTCTGAATTATCATCAGCCCGCACAGTTTATCCACAACCGCTGGCCACCAATGGCAGCAGACAAAACTTGACCTACAGCCAAAACAGTGCGAATGTTAACTAATTAACACCAAACTGACACTCTCTTACTCTAAATGACAGTAACAGGTATGCTCCATGTCCGAAACTAAGCCGCATCTACTCTGTCGTGAACTCAGCCTGCTCGCATTCAACCGTCGCGTTCTGGCACAGGCACAGGATACACAGGTTCCACTGCTCGAACGTTTACGCTTTTTGTGCATCGTTTCCTCCAATCTGGATGAATTTTTCGAAGTACGCATGGCTTGGCTGCGCCGTACCCGTGCTTTGTCACCACATACACCTCTGGCCAACGGCGAACTGCCAGACACCGTTATTGCCCATGTCACCAAAGAAGCACATGCCATCATTGCTGAGCAATATCGCCTATTCAACGACGAATTGATTCCAGCTTTACGTAATGAAGGCATATCTTTTTATCCACGCAGTGCATGGAGCGAAGCTCAGCGGCAATGGGTAGCCGATTATTTCCGCCATGAGCTGTTGCCCATTCTGACACCTATTGGACTGGATCCGTCGCATCCATTTCCGCGCTTACTCAATAAATCACTGAATTTCGCCGTCGAGCTGGAAGGAAAAGATGCTTTCGGACGCACAGGGGGAATGGCCATCGTACAGGCACCGCGCATTCTGCCGCGGGTACTGAAAATGCCTAGAGAATTATGCAACGGCCACGATGGTTTCGTATTCCTGTCTTCCATTTTGCATGCTCATGTACATACCCTCTTTACCGGCATGACCGTAAAAGGCTGCTACCAATTTCGCATCACCCGCGATAGCGACTTAAGCGTGGACGAAGAAGATCTGGAAAATTTGCGTACTGCAATAGCCGGTGAACTACAGGGACGCCAGTACGGTGAGGGTGTGCGGCTTGAAGTAGCCGACAACTGTCCGGCACATGTATACGATTTTTTACTCAGCCACTTTCATCTCGGACGAGATGAACTGTATCGAGTGAATGGGCCGGTGAATCTGGTACGTCTGATGGCGGTACCCGATATGGTAGAACGTAACGATTTAAAATTTACTCCCTTTATCCCTGGCACACCAGCCTTACTGAGTAAAAACCGCGATCTATTCAGCATCATTAGCCAGCGGGATGTTCTGCTGTATCACCCTTATCAGTCTTTTGAGCCAACAGTGCGTCTGATTCAAGAAGCAGCGGATGACCCACAGGTTGTCGCCATTAAAATGACCATCTACCGTACCGGCAGTAACTCCGATTTAGTCAAAGCACTGATGAAAGCAGCAGTAAGTGGCAAACAAGTTACTGTCGTTGTCGAACTGATGGCACGATTTGATGAAGAAACCAACCTAAACTGGGCTGGCCAGCTAGAAGCAGCCGGCGCCCACGTTGTCTATGGCGTCTTCGGCTACAAAGTGCATGCCAAAATGGCACTGATTGTACGCCGTGAAGAAGGTATCCTGAAACGTTATGCTCATGTCAGCACTGGCAATTACCATCAAGGTACCAGCCGCATCTATACAGATCTCGGCCTGATGACCTGCAACCGCGATATCAGTGTCGATGTCAACACCGTATTCATGGAAATCACCGGACTGGGACAACCGAATCATCTGAATAAAATCGCCCAGAGTCCGTTTACGCTGCACAAAATGCTGCTTGACAGCATCAACGGCGAAATCGAACAAGCAAAAGCCGGCAAAACCGCACGCATCATAGCCAAAATGAATGCACTGGTCGAACCCACCATAGTCGAAGCATTATATGCAGCCAGTCAGGCTGGGGTGCAGATCGAATTGATTGTGCGTGGGATGTGTGTGCTGCGCCCTGGCGTAAAAGGGCTGTCGGAAAATATTCGCGTGCGTTCCATTGTCGGCCGTCTGCTCGAACATGCACGGGTATTCTATTTTGAAAATGGTGGTGATACCAAAGTCTGGATATCCAGCGCCGACTGGATGGGAAGAAATCTCTTTCGCCGCGTGGAAATCTGCACACCAATCGAAACACCAGAGCTGAAACAACGTATAATTAAGGAAACACTGATGCTCGCTCTGGCCGATAATCAGTGTGCGTGGCAAATGCAGCCGGATGGTCAGTATCAGCGTATTAAACCAGCCACCAACGAACAGCTAACCAATATGCAGAATTTGCTGATTGAACGCTATCGGCAGCAATAAAGCGGTGAAACACTCTAAGAGCCATAGAGCTGAAATAATATTGCAGCAAGCAGTTTAGCCAGTGCCATGGCAAAAAAAGCAAGGTTATCCGTTTGGATACCTTGCTTTTCTTTTACTTAATTTTAATTATTGATGACCGGTACTGCCAAAACCGCCTTCGCCTCGATTGCTGCGAGCAAATTCATCAACCACAGTGAACGCGGCCTGCATCACCGGCACAATCATCATTTGTGCAATTCGTGCCAAAGGCTCAATCACGTAAGCCTCCTGACTGCGATTCCACAATGATACTTTCAGTTCTCCCTGATAATCTGAATCAATCAGCCCCACCAAATTACCAAGCACAATACCATGCTTATGTCCCAAACCAGAGCGCGGCAGTATTAGGGCTGCGTAGCTAGGGTCAGCCAGATAAATCGCCAGACCAGTAGGCAACAGACAACTTTCTCCCGGTTGTAAAGTAAGCGGAGCATCAATACAGGCACGTAAATCCAGACCTGCTGAACCAATAGTAGCATATTGGGGTAACTGCTCCGCCATCAGCGGATTCAATATCTTAACTTGTACAGATAACTCAGAAGCACTCATAACTCGTCTTTAAATAAATTTCACACAAAAATACCACTTGCAATCTACTGGCAGAATCAATTAGCGCTGAACAAAAAGCTGAGCCAGCCGCTCAATAATAGCAGTTGCCGTATCGTCTTTACTCATTTGCGGCAAAACGGTTTCTTGTTCATCATCCAATAGTATCACCTGATTTGTGGCTTTACCCATGGCCTGACTAACCTCATTCGCAACCAACAGAGGCACACCTTTCTTCACTCGCTTAGCACGTGCATGTTCCAGCACATGCTCACTTTCAGCAGCAAATCCAACACAGAAAGGTGCATCCGGCCGGCCGGCCACCGTAGCGAGAATGTCAGGATTCTCCGTAAGCTCAATTACCGGCGCCTTTTGTCCAGCCTGTTTTTTTAGTTTATGTTCACTACGGTTGCTAACCTTGTAATCGGCTACCGCTGCCACCGCAATAAAAACATCTTGCTGTGGCAGTAATCGCTGTACTGCCGCCAGCATCTCGTCAGCACTGCTTACCTGTTCAGCAAAAGCCATCCCAGCTGCCAGCGGCGTCTGAATCTGTCCGTACACCAGAGAAACACTCGCACCAGCAGCGCGGCAAGCCCGCGCTAGAGCCATACCCATCTGTCCGCTAGATATATTGGTAATCCCGCGCACTGGATCAATAGCTTCAAATGTTGCTCCGGCTGTAATCAAGACACGCTTTCCAGCCAGCAGCGGCACTGTCCATACATCAGCAAGCAATTCAGCCAATTCGGCTGCTTCAAGCATACGCCCGCTTCCCACCTCACCACAGGCCTGTTCTCCATCAGCCGGTCCTAGTATCTGTACCCTATCCTGTCGCAACAAAGCTAAATTGCGTTGATTGGCCGGATTATTCCACATTTGTACATTCATAGCTGGCGCCACTGCCAGCGGGCAACTGCGTGCCGAAGCCAACGTGGTAAGCAAATTATCCGCCATCCCATGGGCAATTTTAGCCAGAGTATTTGCAGAAGCCGGCGCAATCAGCATCACATCAGCCTGACGGCTCAGATTAATATGTGCCATACCATTACCGGATAAACCATCATGCGTATCCAGCAACACCGGTTCTCCGCTCAGAGCCTGAAAAGTAGTCGGGCTGACAAAATCAGTGGCTGCCTTTGTCATCACCACATTCACCTGATGTCCTGCCTTTTTCAGCAGCCGAACCAACTCACAGCATTTGTATGCAGCAATCCCACCACAAATACCCAACAATACCTTCTTCTTCATTACCATACCCTGAACTAGCCTGCAGCAAATGCAACAGACAACTTAGCTGACCAGACAGAAAAATAAAACAAACTAATTGATTAATAGAAAAAATTTTTGCATAATCAATCAATACCGCCCACAGGCTCGACAGCTGAAAACGACACACGTTGAGTATAGCCGTACAACAAACTGGCTACCCCAGCCTAAACGAAAATATAACAGACAATTATTACATGGTACACTAAGCAGCACAGCGGCTGCCAGCCACATCACAGCCAATCATCACAGCCATACCAAATCCTAACAAAAATTAATTCAGGTTAGTAAATTACCACTAAATACCTGATTTCATGCTAAGTTATACCCTGAGTGGAGAATTTAATTGTATTAACACTTAAATTTCATTGCCCCACACAAAATGCTTGCATACAATGCCTCCCCTAAAGCAGGAGCAGAATCGTTTTTGCACCGTTCTTTACACATTACTGTAAACATCCCTATGCCGAGCATTGGCTGGAACGATTTTTCTGGAGTAACACATATCATGAGCGAAAACGCAACCACCAATCCAGGTGCCGATCCCGCACATTACTTACAGATTAAAGACATTGTCAAAACCTATGGCGACAACTACGCTGTAGACCATGTCAACCTTACCATCAAAAAAAATGAAATCTTCGCCTTGCTTGGCAGCTCCGGCAGTGGGAAATCAACGTTGTTACGCATGCTGGCTGGCATGGAAACGCCCACACAGGGACAGATTATCCTAGATGGTGAAGACATCACCAAATTGCAGCCCTACGACCGCCCCATCAACATGATGTTTCAAAGCTATGCACTGTTTCCACACATGAGTGTTGAACAAAACATCGCATTCGGTTTGAAACAGGATAAGCTACCGAAAGATGAAATCAGTGCACGGGTAGAAGAAATGCTGCGCCTAGTGCAAATGACAAAATACGCCAAACGCAAACCGCATCAGCTTTCCGGCGGTCAGCAGCAGCGTGTTGCACTGGCACGCAGTCTGGCCAAACGCCCTAAACTATTGCTTCTGGACGAACCGCTGGGTGCTCTCGATAAAAAACTGCGTCAGCAAACCCAGCTCGAACTAGTAAACACTTTGGAAAAAGTGGGCGCCACCTGCATTATGGTTACCCATGATCAGGAAGAAGCCATGACTATGGCCTCACGCATTGCCATCATGTCCGACGGACAATTGCAGCAAGTCGGCACGCCTTCCGATATTTACGACTACCCCAACAGCCGTTTTACTGCTGAATTCATGGGTGAAACCAACATCCTTGCCGGCAAAGTGACTGAAGACGGTGCCGACCACACCATTATTCATTGCCCCGACCTGCAACAGCTGGTTTACCTCGGACACGGCATTAGTGGTCCAGAAGATCAGAACATCTGGTTATCCATTCGCCCTGAAGACATTAACATTTATCGCGAACAACCGCAGCAGGAATACAACTGGACAGCCGGCATTGTGAAAGAAATTGCCTATCTCGGTAGCTTCGGTATTTTCCATATCCAACTACCATCCGGCAAAATCATCAAAAGCCAGGTTTTATCCTCCTACTGGGAACAATACAGCATCCCCATGCCAACATGGGAAGAAAAAGTTTACATTAGCTGGCCAGACAATCAGGCAAGCCCGCTGACCCACTAACAGCTGCAGGAGCTTAAACATGAACTGGTTTAACCGTCTCAAAGGCCTGCGTCCTTCACAGGGTCTTGTTATAGGCATTCCTTACATCTGGCTGCTGGTACTATTTCTGGTACCCTTTTTCATCGTACTCAAAATCAGCTTTGCCGAACAGGATATTGCCATTCCGCCGTATACCCCGCTGTATCACATCGACGGCGAACTGGGTCGGATAAACATATTGGTCAGCTATCAGAATTACGCCGATATCTTCAACGATTTTTGGCATTCACTCGGACAAATGCTGCTCGGTAATCGCGGCGACAACATTTACCTGCTGACATACTGGTTATCCATTAAAACCGCCCTTACTACCACTGTAATCTGCCTGCTTGCCGGCTATCCGATTGCTTACGCCATCGCGCGCGCACCTGAAAAAATCCGCAACGGTCTGTTACTGACTATCATGCTGCCATTCTGGACCTCATTTCTGCTGCGAGTTTATGCGTGGATGAGTCTGCTCGGCCATAACGGCATCATCAATACCTATTTAATAAAATGGGGACTGATCAGCCATCCGATAGACATGTTTTACAACTCATTTTCCCTGAATCTCGTCATGGTATACGCTTACCTGCCATTTATGATTCTGCCTTTGTACACCCAGTTGGTAAAACTGGATAATCGCCTGCTCGAAGCAGCCGCAGACTTAGGTGCCGGCCCGATTAAAGCCTTCGTATCCATCACCCTGCCCTTATCCAAAGCCGGCATCATTTCCGGCTCCATGCTGGTATTTATACCCGCCGTAGGCGAATTTGTGATTCCTGAGTTGGTAGGCGGTCCTGAAAATCTGATGATTGGTAAAGTTTTATGGCAGGCATTCTTCGACCAAAACAACTGGCCGCTAGCTTCTGCCGTAGCCGTCATCATGGTAATGCTGCTGGTTATCCCAATTGCTTTATTCCACCGTTACGAAAATCGTGAAATTGAAGAAGGAGCCAACCATGCATAAGCACACATCGTCTTGGTTTCTAAGAGGCATGCTGTTTTTGGGATTGGCTTTTTTGTACATGCCACTGGTTATTCTGATTATCTATTCCTTCAACAACTCAAGGCTAGTCACCGTATGGGGCGGCTTTTCTACGCAGTGGTACGGCAAGTTATTACAAAATGAGCAGATACTGGATGCCGCATGGTTGTCAGTACGTATAGCCCTGTGTTCGGCCGCAGCAGCCGTTATTCTGGGCACACTCGCTGGCTACGCCCTCTCACGCATCAAGCGTTTCCGAGGCAATACCCTGTTTGCGGGTATGGTATCCGCACCAATGGTGATGCCTGACATCATCACTGGCCTGTCTATGCTGTTGCTGATTATTCAGGTACAGATGCTGTTACAAAACAGCGCTTTCAGCTTTTTGTATTTCGAACGCGGCTTTTTTACTATTTGGCTAGGTCACACCACCCTGTGCATGGCTTATGTAACGGTGATTATCCGCTCGCGTTTATCGGAGCTGAATCAGTCACTGGAAGAAGCAGCCAAAGATCTTGGCGCAAGGCCATTAAAAGTATTTTTCTTGATTACCTTGCCATCCATCGCACCAGCCATCGCTTCAGGTTTTCTGTTATCCATCACCCTGTCACTGGACGATTTGGTTATAACTTCCTTCCTATCCGGCCCCGGCTCCTCCACCTTGCCCATGATAATTTTCTCCAAAATCAAACTGGGTCTGGATCCACAAATGAACGTACTGGCCACCATCATCATTGCATTGGTCGGCACACTGGTTATCGGCATCAACTACTTCATGATGAGGCAAAATACCCGTCGCGAACGCGAAATGGCCGAGGCCTATCGCCAGAGTCAACTACTGGAAGCCAGTAAATCATAATATCCCAGCACAGCAGTTATCCAGACAAACGATAACTGCTTTTTTATTTCTGCACTCAGATTCCCACCATACTCATGTCTGACACATTCCTTTCAGCCGAACCAGTACACAGCTACTATCAGGCCAGCCAGCACCAACACACACAATATCCGAGCTTACAAGGTCTTTTAGAAGTAGAAACATGCATCATCGGTGGAGGCCTCAGCGGTATCGGCACTGCCTTACCACTGGCTCAGCAGAATCGCAGCGTTGCCCTTATAGAAGCAGCACAGATTGGCTACGGAGCTTCCGGTCGCAATGGGGGTCAGGTAATTTATGGCTATGCAGCTGAAATGAGCAAGATAGCCAGTATGATTGGCCAGCAAAATGCACAGACCTTATGGAAGTGGAGCTGCGAAGCCGTCAATCTAGTAGAACAGCAAATACGGGAATACAACATAGATTGCGACTGGCAGCGCGGCTATGCTCATGTTGCCATTCGCCCGCACCATATGCATGCTTTAACAGCATGGGTAAAGGAAGCAGCCACAAACTACCAGTTTCACGATTATCAAATTTGGAATCAGACTCAGTTGCAACAGCAATTGGCCAGTGAGCGCTACTGTGGGGCTATTTTTGACCAGCTGGCTGGGCATCTGCATCCGCTTAATTACACCCATGGGCTGGCAAAAGCTGCCGCCAGCGCAGGGGCATTATTATTCGAACATTCACCCATGCTCAATCTTGAACCATGGCAACACGGCTATCGTATTACCACACCGAATGGCTCTATAGTTTCCAAAAACGTGGTACTAGCCGTTAACGCCTTTACCCGTAGCCTGCACCACCCTCTTACTCAAACACTGGAAAGCAAAATTCTGCCGGTAGGCACCTACATAATTGCCACTGAACCACTAGGTGAACAAGCGACGCAGCTTATCCGCAACAACATGGCCGTATGTGATACCCGCTTTGTACTGGATTATTTCCGCCTTAGTGCTGACAACCGACTACTTTTCGGTGGCAAAGTCAATTATTCCGGCCAAGAACCTGCTCAGCAACAACTTATACGCAGCATGCGCAGCGATATGCTAAAAGTGTTTCCACAGCTGAATGACGTACGAATAGAATATACTTGGGGCGGACGGGTAGACATTAGCATGAATCGAGCTCCTCATTTCGGCCGTCTCAATCCACAACTTTATTTTTTACAAGGATTTTCCGGTCACGGCATGGCTGCTACCGGGCTGGGTGGTCAGATAATTGCCGAAGCCATCAGCGGAGATGACAGCCGCCTGCGTTTATTTGAAACCATCCCGCATCGAAACTTTCCGGGTGGTAAGCTGCTGCGCCTACCTTCACAATGGCTGGGCGTTGCTTATTACCGTCTAAAAGATTTATTACCTTAAATTAAAGAGTAACCAACCCAACTATAGTACAATCAATTCCCAGTTTTAAGATTCAGCAATAAATTACATGTCCGTTTCCGATACTCATGCTTTTTATCAACACGCTCTAGAACAATGCCTGCGCATACAAACCGGCCTGATGCAAAGCCATACACTGGCAAACGGAGAAAAAGTTTGGGTTCGGCAGGCAGGGGCACGCAACAGTATATGGCGCTATCGCTTATTAAAAATTGTTCAGAAAATCAGTGGAATAGACATTCTACTACCCGTACCCAATCTGGGTGGTATATCCTCATTGCAAACCGAAGCAACCCGCCTGCAAACACTTAGCACAGCTGGTGTACAGGTACCGGCTATTCTGGCTCAGCAGCCTGATGCTTTGATGATTAGCCACATGGGCGAACACAATCTGGAAAAAGAGTGGAAAAAGCAAAAATCCGAGCCTGAAATCCTGCTGCAACGCTGGCAACTTGGCCTTAACGCGATAGAAGATGTTCACAGGCGCAACCAATATCTAAGTGAAACCTTTGCCCGCAACATGATTTATATCAACCATAACAGCATTGGCTTTATAGATTTTGAAGACGATCCATTGTCTGTAATGACTTTGCCACACTGCCATGCACGGGATTGGTTATGCTATCTACATTCCGGAGCTCGTTTAATGCAGGATTTTGGCGTTGCTGAACAGGCTAAAGCATTGTGGGACAGTATTCTACAACAACAGCCACAAGAGGTGTTTCAGACAGTAGCCAAAAGCCTGCGTAAGATTCGTTGGATGCGCCATTTCAACGCCAACATTTATGGTAAGGACACAATCAAACTGGCCGCCATGGCTACTTTTGCCTAAGCCCAGATTTTCACGTTCTTCCTGCACAGATTAAGCATCCAAAGCAAAAGGCTGTAGCCATCTTCAGAGCTACAGCCTTGTTTTTTACTCAGCTTGAAAATTTATCCAACTGCCTTCTGACAATGCATAACCATCTCCTGCAACATCCACGGCTGCAACAGCTGAATATGTTTATGCTCCACTTTAATCCAGCCTTCTTGCTGGAATTTCGACAAAGTACGACTTACCGTTTCCAGCTTTAGTCCCAGATAGCTGCCAATTTCTTCACGTGACATCCGCAAAATAAAATCATTGGCGGCAAATCCACGGAAACTCAAGCGATGCGACAAATTAACCAAAAAGCCGGCCAAACGTTCTTCTGCACGCATATTGCCCAGCATTAGCATCAGTTCCTGTGTGCGGAGAATTTCCTGACTCATCAACCGATAAAAATGTATCTGCAATGAAGGCAACAAACTACCGGCATCCTCCATATTATTAAACGGCAGCTCACACACCTCACTATCTTCCAGCGCCACCGCATCACAGCCATGATTGTTGTTACAAATACCATCCAGACCCAGCAGTTCACCAGACATAAAAAAACCAGTTACCTGATCCCGCCCATCCTGACTATTGACTATCGTTTTAAAAAAGCCAGTACGCACAGCAAAAATTGCTGTGAAAGGTTCACCGGCACGAAACAGATATTCACCTTTTTTCAGGCGACGGCTCTGGCGAATAATTGCCCCAAGATCAGTGAGTTCACGTTCTTTCAGCATCACCGGCATACAAAGAATATGCAAAGAACATTTCTCACACAGTTTTTGAACTATTTCGCCCTGTTTATGCAATCTGATCATAATTAATTTATTAAATACCGGTTATTTTCTGAGAAAGAACATCTATAACAACACATTGACACAAATCAAAATTATTTAAAACAATCATTCACTATACTGACATAATCAATTGAAATTTGCATCAGACCCTGTTCTAATGCAGAATAGACCTGATATGTAGCCAATGCTTTACTTTACTCGCGCATGTGCTTATTCTACCACAAATAATTATCACTCTTATCTATTTCCACCGAGCTTGCAAACCAGAATAATCACTACCAACATATGAACACACGACGCTTCAACATCGAATTTGACCGCAACCTCATCGCATCCCTACCCTCATCCGGCCCACGCTACACATCCTACCCCACAGCAGACCGCTTCAACACCAGCTTTACCGCAGCACAATTGAAGTCTACCTTACAACAAAACATCGGCATACAGCCTGTATCACTGTACGTACACGTTCCGTTCTGCAATACCATATGCTATTACTGCGGCTGCAATAAAATCATCACCAAAGACACCAGCCGTGCTGATCTCTATATTCAGTATCTAGACAAAGAGCTGGCTTTACTGGCTCAGAATTGGCCGGGTAAGCCTTTACTGGCACAGCTGCATTTCGGCGGAGGTACGCCCACCTTCCTCAATAACGAGCAGCTAAGCCACATCTTTGCCAGCATCAGCCGCTACTTCACGCTCACAACAGACGGCGAATATTCAATCGAAATAGACCCACGTAAAGTTACCGCTGATACCGTTGCTCATCTGGGCAAACTTGGTTTTAACCGCATGAGCGTCGGTATTCAGGATTTCAATCCTGCCGTACAGCAAGCGGTTAACCGCATTCAGAGCGAAGCCGAAACTCGGGACGTCATCGAAGCCGCGCGCTGTAATGGCTTTCATTCAGTCAGTGTGGACTTAATCTACGGCCTACCGCATCAGACAGAAGCATCTATGCACTGCACACTTAGACACGTGCTGGAACTAATGCCGGATCGTATCGCCATGTATCACTATGCCCACCTGCCACATCTGTTTAAACCACAACGGCGCATAGATACCAACGCTGTACCAGACAGCAGAGTTAAACTGGATATTCTGCAAAACACCGTTCAGTACCTGCTGGAACAAGGCTACATTTTTATCGGTATGGATCATTTTGCCAGACCAACCGACGAACTGGCCATCGCTCTGTCAGAGGGACGTCTACAACGCAATTTTCAAGGGTATTCTACGCACGCTGATTGCGATTTAATTGCTATAGGGGTGTCCAGCATTAGCAAAATTGCCAACATTTATAGCCAGAATGAAAAAGAACTCACAGCCTACTATCAAGCACTAGATGAAAACCGCCTACCGGTAATGCGTGGATACCAGCTCAACGCTGATGATATTCTGCGCCGGCAAGTCATACAGGATTTAATGTGTCGCTTCCAGCTCAGTTTTCAAGATTACCGCGAAGCCATGCAGAAGCCTTTTCAAACCTATTTCGCAGCTGAACAGACTGATTTACAGCAACTTTCGCAATTAGGACTGCTCAACCTTTCGGATGATCAACTTCAAGTTACCCCCAAAGGACGTCTGCTGATACGCAACATCGCCATGATATTTGACTACTACCTGCGACAAAAACGCACCGAAGCCCAATATTCGCGTACATTATAGCGAGTTAAAGCCATCAGCAAGCACTCGTTTACCCGTAGCAAAGCTAATGTTGCCAGAATTAATAAAAGCAACTACAGCTAAGGTTTGCTTTTACTGAATAATAAATAATTTTAACTGTTAAATTCATTCAGTTCCCAGGGCAAATCACGACGCTTGTAAACAGGTTTTAACTTTTTTTCATTGCGTAGTTCCTGAGCTGCCCAACGTACATCATACTGCCACGTGTAAAGCAAACTTCCTGATGCTTTTAATTCATGCTCATATTTATCCCATATATATTTACTAACATCTTTAGGCCATCCGGTTCCGCCAAAACTATTCAGAGCTTCGATCACCCATAATTTCATTTTTTCTCTTTTAACCATCTTGAACATTCATCGCTTCTGGCTATTTACACACAAAACATATATATATATTATATAAATGCATATACTAGCCAATATCATGTTTCCCACAACAGACAGCCTCAACCAATTCTTGCATTACGCCAGTAATCATACATCTGCGCATACTCTATTAAACCAACCCCAGCAATCCTTGCGTCAGTTATCTGTTACCTATCGACAAGCTGCAGTGCTCATGCCCTTCGACTGGAACCAAGGCACGCCACAAATCTGGCTCAGTCAGCGCAGTCAGCAGTTGCGGCAGCACAGCGGACAAATTGCTTTTCCTGGTGGACAACTGGAAGCTAATGAAACCCCAATCTGCGCCGCACTGCGCGAAAGTAAAGAAGAAATCGGATTGAATTCCAGCCAGTGGCATCTGGCGGGCACACTACCACCTTGTTATCTACCCAGCGGATTCAAAGTCGTGCCAGTACTGGCCTGGAGTAAAGCACAATTACATTGGCAAGCCAATCAGGCTGAAGTTAGTGACATATTTGCTGTGCCCCTGTCCATTGTTCTGGACAGTAGTCTGTATCAGCAAAGCACTTTTCAATACCAGCAACTTTGGTTTCCAGTTTATCATTTACACCATCAGCAACGGCATATATGGGGAGCCACCGCAGCTATGTTACTGCACATGGCGCAATGTTATCAGGCATGGTGCAGCAGCAGGCCAGTGGCATCAGTCAGATAAGTCAATGCACTGTATCTCACCACATAAAGGCACTGCCTGTGCCAAGCAGTGAGCCGGTTTTAATGCCTGAAAAGCATAAGTCAGCTGTGCCTGAAAACTGCCAGCAGCTACTTTATCCCCATCTCCGGCCACACCACTGGGTATATCCAGTGTCACCCTGAATACACTGGCTTGCGCCACAGTAGCAAAACACTGCCTTACCACCTCAGGCAGCTCACCTCTGAATCCAGTTCCATACACCGCGTCCACTATCAGCTGCATTTCTGGCAACACTTTGTTTAACTGCATAAGCTCGGCATAAACCACCGCTGCAGGCAATCGAGCCCTATTTACCTCTGCCAGAGGTGACAATTGCTGCCCTTGCAACCACATAATTGTCACCGGCCAGTGGTGTTCGGACAATATACGAGCCAGCACCAGACCATCACCTGCATTATTACCTCTACCACAAAGTACCAGCGTATGCTGAGGATAAGAAAAACGGTTCATCAAATCAGCAGCAGCGCGACTGCCAGCATGTTCCATCATTCGGGCATAGCTCAGACCAGTTCGGTTTTGTTCATCTTCCCATGCCTTCATCTTTGCTACAGTCCATATCAGAGCAGACATATCTTTTCCTCTACAACATCTACCACTGTGTTCTGCCCGTTCAGACCGCCAGACGCGAGCGCTCAATCAACACACCAACCTCTTTAACACCAGCCAAAATACCCGGTTTTATCACTTTAACTCGTACCCACAAGGCACCAAAACGCGTCAGTATAAATTGCGCTACATATTCAGCCAGCGCTTCCAGCAATAGAAACTCCTCTTCAGCCAGTGCATCGCGCAAATTTTCTACCACTTTGGCGTAATGAATTGTATCGTCAATATTATCGCTATGTGCAGCCTGACGGAAATCAGTACCGATATCCAGATCCAGCAGCAATGTCTGTCGCTGCTGGCGCTCCCACTGATAAACCCCAATCAGCGTCTGCGCAGTCATGCCATGTAAAAAGATAGTATCCATGTACAACCCTCTGAGCTAAAATGCAAACCCTCAGATTGTAGACTAAAGAAACCATTTTATGGCCAATTACTTTGCGATTATCGGAGCTTATTTGCTCGGTTCCCTGTCTTTTGCCGTGATTGTGTCGCGCTGCATGGGCATGCCTGACCCGCACAGCTACGGTTCCGGCAACCCTGGAGCCACCAATGTCTTGCGCAGTGGCAGAAAAAGTGCCGCTGCCCTGACCTTGCTTGGAGATGCACTGAAAGGTTGGCTGGCTGTGTGGCTGGCCATCCATTTCCAGACAGCATGGCAAATAAGTAACGATACCATCGCTATCACAGCTATTGCAGTTCTACTCGGCCATATGTGGCCAGTATTTTTCAAATTCAAAGGTGGCAAGGGCGTGGCCACAGCATTGGGTATACTTCTTGCTCTATCATGGCCTACTGCCTTACTCTGTGCCGGTGTATGGCTAATTATGGCCTTTGGTTTCAAAGTTTCTTCACTGGCTGCGCTAATCGCTACCCTGATTAGCCCTTTTATCGCTTGGTGGCTGATACCGCACACCAGCTGGGTATATGCTGTAGTGGTGATTGATTTACTTGTACTCTGCCGTCACAAAAGCAACATAAAAAATCTGTTTAGCGGTCGTGAGAGTAAAATTGGTCAAAACAAATAAATCATTCAGCTGCAACCAATAAAAAAGACAGTCAGCAGACTGTCTTTTTTATACTATCAAACTTATTTCAAGTCTTGACGCTGCTGTTTACGCGTACGCCTACGTTCACGAATTTCAGCAATCTTACGTTTAAAAAATTGTATACGCTGTCTTTTTTTCCACCAGTAATACATCAAAGCCAGCACACCTACAGCAATAAGCAAATATACCACAGCCTGAAACTGATGCACTTTATGCATTAGCCAATCAATATTCTCCGCACCATATTCACCCAGATAAACCCATACCGGTACTGAAATCATTGCTGCCAGACCATCCATCAGCAAGAATTTCAGAATCGACACCTTACCACTGACACCTGCTGTGATATAAATCGGCGTACGCAATCCGGGCAGAAAACGGGCAATAAACAGCACTCGACTACCGTATTTATCAAACTTATCCTGTACCTGAGCATAACGTTTAGGCGTCATCACCCGCTGTACGAAACGGAATTTCAGAATACGATGGCCAAACACCCGTCCGGCTGTAAACATCAAGCCGTCGCCCACCAGAACTCCAGCCATACCCACCAAAAACATTGTGTGGACATGTGCATGACCCAGTCCGGCGATTACCCCTCCGGCAACCAGCGTTAGATCTTCCGGTACCGGCACGCCGAAGCCACAAGCTACCAGCACCAGAAAGACTGCCGCATAGCCATATTCAGTAAAAAAAGCTTCCAGCAAAGCAAACATAAAATGTCCGTTCTTCCTTCTATCCGGCCGGACAGATTCTGTCAGCCGCACCTGCTTCAATCGCAGCAGCAATTTTTTCTGCAGCCTGCCGCGCAACTTCATTCTGGCGTGCTTCAACCATTACCCGCACCACTGGTTCTGTACCTGAAGGACGCAGAACTACCCGGCCATCTTCACCCAATTCTACTGATACCTCATCTGCCACGGGATTAGCCACACTCTGCCAGTCCTGCCCAGGCTCAATATGCACATTAATCATCGTTTGCGGAAAAGGTTGCCAATCCGTCAGTATACTGGCCAAATCCAGCTGCAATTCCTGCATGGCTGCAAAGACCTGTAAAGCTGCAATAATGCCATCACCAGTATTATGCTTATCCAGACAAACGATATGGCCTGAGGCTTCTCCACCTAGCCACCATCGATGCTGATGCAGCTGCTCCAGAACATATCGGTCACCCACTTTAGCACGGACAAAATCTATTCCTTGCTTATTAAATGCCTGCTCCATCGCCAGATTCGTCATTGCGGTTCCCACCACTCCGCCATACAAACAACCAGAAGCCGCACGTGCCTTGGCAATAACATAGATTAGCGCATCACCATCGTAGACTTTGCCGGTTCTATCCACCATCATCAGACGGTCACCATCTCCATCCAGCGCAACACCATAATCTGCTTCGTTTTGCAATACAGCTGCCTGAAGTGATTTTGTATAAGTTGCGCCGATTTTCTGATTAATATTATAACCATCCGGTTTATCACCGATGCACACCACATCGGCACCCAATTCATGGAAAACCTTCGGCGCCACATCATAAGCAGCACCATTGGCAGTATCAATCACCAACTTCAGGCCGCGCAGATTAAGATGGCTTGGAAAAGTGGACTTACAAAATTCAATATAACGATCAACAGCGCCATTAATACGCCGCGCACGGCCAAGCTGGCTGGACGGCACTGTCTGCATTGGTTTTTCCAACTCAGATTCAATCTCCAGCTCCAGATGATCGCTCAGCTTTATTCCGCCCTCTGCAAAAAATTTAATTCCATTATCATGGTAAGGATTGTGCGAAGCCGAAATCATCACTCCACAATCTAGACGTAAAGCACGAGTCAGATATGCCACACCTGGGGTAGGCAAAGGTCCGGTAAGCAATACATTAACACCAGCTGCAGTAAAACCAGCCTCCATCGCAGCCTCGAGCATATAGCCAGAGATACGGGTATCCTTACCAATCAGTACAGTGGGTTGATGATCCGTTCCATGCTGCACCAGCACATGACCTGCCGCATAAGCCAATTTCAGTACAAATTCAGGCGTAATCGGAAACTTACCAACCTCACCTCGCACCCCGTCCGTACCGAAATATTTCTTTGCCATTACCTGCTCCGACCAAATAAAACAAAATTGTTATTGTAGAACAGGCACGCCTGTTCAGTCAGTAAATAAAATGGTATTTGAGACCTCAAAAACAAGCCATTTTATCTACAGCATACTATTTACCCAATCAATATTCGCCTAACAAATGTGCAGAATACTTATTCTGTAGATTGTTTCAGGAAATCTTGCGTACTAAATGCCAGCATAAAAAACCATTTTCTGCCAAACCTACGCTTATTTATTACCCAAATGTTTTAACAAAACATAAAAGCGGAACCATATTGATTAAAGTGGCTAAACTAAACACCAAAGCCCAAGGCAGACCATATCTGTAAACCCTGCCTTGTTTCGCGCACATCATGGACTCTCACAATAGCTGCTCCACGTGCCACTGCGGCTACCGCAGCCACTACACTGCCTGCTACTCGCTGTTGCGGCTCGCTTTCAGCCGTCAGCAGACCAATCATCGTTTTACGCGATACACCAATCAAAGCCGGACAGCCGCTCATTTCCTGCCATGTAGCAAAATGCTGCATCAAAGCAATATTATGCTCCAGCGTTTTACCAAAACCAAAGCCAGGATCTATCGTCATCCGCTCACGGCTAATTCCTGCCTGTTCACATACTTGCACTCGTCGGTGTAGATAACTTCCCACTTCGGCCACCACATCTTCATATACCGGATTATGCTGCATATTTTCCGGTTTTCCCTGCATATGCATCAAACACACACCCACATCCGGCTGCTGAGACAGCACCGTCACCGCATCAGCATCTTCAAGTGCCTGAATATCATTGATACCATCAGCCAGTTGTGCTTCGAGCAATCGGCGCATCACCCATGCCCGCCGTGTATCCACCGTTACCGGCACATTCCATCTTCTTAATTCACGCAATAGTGGTTCAATCCGAGCCCATTCTTCCTCCGGGGAAACATAATCAGAACCCGGACGCGAGCTTTCGCCGCCAACATCTAAAATATCTGCCCCGTCTTTCAGTAATTGTTCCGCATGATTCAGAGCCACGGTCAGTGAAGTATTGTAACGACCACCATCAGAAAAAGAGTCCGGCGTTAAATTAACAATCCCCATGATTTTTGGCTGCTTCAAATCTATTTGAAATCGGCCACACTGCCAGTAAGCATGCTTCAAATTATTCATAACTAATTACTATCTTTCTGCACTAATTAATAACACTACACCTTAATTACTTTCTTACTAATACAGCTAAGCATCATTGCCGGTACATCAAACTTTTGTACTTAGTGTCCTTCTCATACTGAAAAAAGGCAATTCATTCTTACCCAAAGACCAGAAGCCTATCAATAGCCTGTGAATATAAATTAAATTACATATACTTATCACCTAGACGAATTTTCGTATTTCGCTCAATTAGCTTTTATTACCAGCTCATAACATCATCATTCACAAGGCTAAATATTGGAAAAATAACCAAATCTCATACTATGAAAAATGGTAAACAATACTACTTACAGATGTAAAAAACGGCAGCTTTGGCTGCCGTTGAAAAACAAATATATTATTGCTCTGACTTCTGCTCTGGTTCAGGCGCTTTCGAGCCAGCATCAGCTGTGTCCGCCGGTACATGCGCATTTTCACTAGCTGAAGCTTCTGCTACAGGCTGCTCGGTTTCAGCTTCTTTTACAACATTATCGCTGTAGTCCTTTGGTGGACTGGGCTGCTTACCAGCCATAATTTCCAGTACCTGATCACGATCAATGGTTTCCCACTCAATCAGAGCTTTAGCCATGGTATGCATCTTGTCACGGTTTTCATCCAAAATCTTATAAGCAACTTCATATTGCTCATCAAGAATACGCCGCACTTCAGCATCCACTTCCTGCATGGTTTTTTCAGAAATATTTTTCGACTGCGTTACGGAACGGCCAAGGAATACTTCATTCTCATTTTCACCATAAACCACCGGCCCCATCTTCTTCGACATCCCATAACGCGTCACCATTTCTCGCGCAATCTGAGTCGCCCGTTCGAAGTCGTTAGAAGCACCGGTAGACACGCGACCAATAAACAGCTGCTCCGCGATACGACCACCAAACAGAATGGAAATCTGATTCAACATCTGGTCTTCATACATACTGATACGGTCACGTTCCGGCAACTGCCAAGTCAGACCTAATGCACGACCGCGCGGCATAATCGTTACTTTATGCACAGGGTCAGTATAGTCCAGCGTTTCTGCAACCACTGCATGACCGGATTCATGGTAAGCAGTAGCTTTTTTCTCGTCCTCATGCATCACCATAGAGCGACGTTCCGGTCCCATATAAATTTTATCTTTAGCATCCTCAAAGTCGCTCATGTCTACTTTAGTTTTGTTGCGACGACCAGCAAACAGCGCAGCCTCATTCACCAAATTGGCCAGATCAGCACCGGAAAATCCAGGCGTACCACGTGCCAGAACCGGTAGATCCACTGATTGATCCAGCGGTACTTTATTAGCATGCACTTTTAGAATCTGTTCACGGCCACGAATATCAGGCAAAGGAACCACAACCTGACGGTCAAAGCGACCAGGACGCATCAGTGCCGGATCCAGCACATCCGGACGGTTAGTAGCAGCAATCACAATAACGGTTGTATTGCTTTCAAAACCATCCATTTCTACTAGCAGCTGATTTAATGTCTGCTCACGTTCATCATTACCACCACCTAGACCAGCACCGCGCTGGCGGCCGACTGCATCAATTTCATCGATGAAAATAATACACGGAGCATTTTTCTTTGCCTGTTCGAACATATCGCGCACACGTGAAGCACCCACACCAACAAACATTTCTACAAAATCAGAACCGGAAATACTGAAAAAAGGTACCTGAGCCTCTCCGGCAATTGCCTTAGCCAGCAAAGTTTTACCAGTACCAGGACTACCACACATCAGAATACCACGGGGCACACGGCCACCCAGCGTCTGATAGCGTTGCGGTGCACGCAGATAATCCACAATTTCCTGAACTTCTTCTTTGGCCTCATCACACCCGGCCACATCGGCAAAGGTAATTTTATTGGCTTCTTTATCCAGTAAACGGGCACGGCTTTTACCGAAAGAAAAGGCACCGCCTTTTCCGCCGCCGCCACCCTGCATAGAGCGCATAAAATAGAACCATACCCCGATCAGCAGCAATACTGGCAAAAGACTGAAAAATAGATTAGTCAGAAATCCCGGTTTTTCTTCCGGAATCACATTGACACGAATATTTTTCGCCATCAGATTACTAACAAAATTAGTTTCCAGCGGAGTCGGCGCATTAGTCGTAAAGGCTGATTTATCATTGCGCAAGCCTTTAACTTGGAAGCCATTAATCACCGAACCTTCAATATTTACGCTAGCAATCTCACCCTTGTTAACCTGCTGAATAAATTGAGAGTATTCAATCTGATGTTTACTCTCTTTTTTCTCAGTGATGGCATTGAATGCGGCCATAAGCACAAGCGCCAGCACCAGCCAGACCAAAAGATTCTTTACGGTATTCCGCACTGTCACAAACTCCTAAGGAGGTTAAATAATTGTTGTTTAGAATAGTGAATCTGACCCAAACCTACACAGGCACAGGCCGTCACAACTGTTTTTTACCGCGGCCAAGCAGATAAATCTCACTAGAGCGGTCTCGTGAAGCTTTAGGCTTACGAATCATAACCTGTGCAAAGCTGTTTTTCATTAGCCGCTGAAACTCTTGCAAACCACTGCCCTGAAACACCTTCACTAGGAAATCTCCATTTTGTTTCAGATGTGCCTGCGCAAACTCCAGACCCAGCTCAGCAAGATACAAACTGCGTGCCTGATCAGTAATGTTATTGCCTGACATATTGGGTGCCATATCACAAATTACAAGATCTAACGCACAGCCGGCTAGCAAACTTTCAAACTGCTGCAGAACATCATTATTCCGGAAATCACCTTGAATAAATTCCACCCCAGCCACCGGTTCCATGGGCAGAATATCCAACGCAAAAACCTTGCCCTGCTTCCCAGCCAGCTTCACGGCAACCTGCGACCAGCTACCTGGCGCACTGCCAAGGTCAGCCACTACCGCACCAGACTTTATCAGATGATCTTTTTCATTGATTTCCAGCAACTTATAGGCTGCACGAGCTCGATAGCCCTCTTTTTGTGCCAGATGAACATAATGATCATTTACATGCTCATTGAGCCATGCACTGGAAGATTTAGAACGAACACCCATGATACAAATTCTTGAAAAAACTCCATCATTGTATCGTGAAATCGCAACAGAATACAGAGCTTAGCCCGTGTAAAACCGCGAAATTAAGCACAATTAAAAACATGTAGGCTACATCAGCCAGCCTCAAATTATATAAATAACAAATTCTTTAATCTTACAAAAAACCCATGTTTTACCAATTACCCATTGCAAATCAGGACAGACCTACATTATCCTTTTTTCATAGAAAGAGATAGATATTAACTATAAAAATTTGTCCGCCTCAATTAGAATAGCTCAATCTGAACTTAACCTGTGTATCTGCTCAACCAATTAGCCGATACAGCGATATGGAAACTTAAATGGCAACTGACAAATTAAACAGCAAAGATAAAATGGCATTGAAAGCGCGTGCACATCAGCTACATGCAGTGGTACTGATTGGCCAGAACGGATTAACAGAAGAAATCATCACAGAAACCAGCCGCAATCTGGATGCACACGAACTGATTAAAGTACAAGTGGCAGGTGACGACCGCACAGCACGCATCGCTATTGCCGAAGCTTTGTGCTCTGCAACAGGCGCTGAACTGATACAACATATAGGCAAACAGCTGGTGTTATATCGACGCAAAACCGAAAAAAATGAATAAACAAAAAGCGATTCATTCTATGAATCGCTTAGTTATTTGAGCGGCGGCATTTAACCGGAAGAAAAAATCAGCGCTTAGCAGGCTGATTAAATATAGAAAACTTCCAGAATTTCGTATTCACGCACCCCACCCGGTGCCTGAACTTCAGCCACATCGCCTTCTTCCTTACCAATGAGTGCACGTGCTATCGGCGAACCAACAAAAATCTTAGCCTGTTTGATATCGGCTTCATCTTCTCCAACAATCTGATAACTCACCACTTCCTCAGTTTCCAGATCCTGCATTTTCACAGTAGCACCGAATACCACCTTACCATCGGCATTGGTTTCTTTCGGGTCGATAATATGTGCTAGAGACAACTTGTGCTCAATTTCTGCAATACGACCTTCAATAAAACCCTGTTTTTCCTTGGCCGCTTCATATTCTGCATTTTCGGACAAATCCCCATGCGAACGAGCTTCAGCAATCGCTTCAATTACCGCCGGACGAGCCACGCTCTTCAGTTCTTGTAGTTCCTGTTTCAGCAAATCAGCGCCCAATATGGTCAACGGAATTTTTTGCATCATATTTCTCCAAGATACCACAGCTAAATACACTTGCGGTATTTCGTATTAATAACAAAAAGCAAGCCGCCCGATTCTGGCGGCTTGCGCTGTTCCATGTATGCTATTTTAGCAGACCAGTATAAAAAATAGCAATGGTTACAACCAAGGCAGCCTGCACATCATAGTCATCGAGCTCACATTAGTATTTAAACTTAATTTAGTTATTTCTGACACATATTTAAGCAAAAATTAAACCCACATAGGCAAACTTCAACTTAATTATCTTAGACTAATACTCCCAAATACTTACTGTTTCTCTTGCTCTTTGAATTTCTTGGCTGAAGTGAATCAGTACAATACACTGCTGGTTAAAACAAATTGATACATAGGATTAAATTTACATTAACAGGCATGAATAAAATGATTAAGAAAATAAAAATTTTTATATAGAAATTTGCACTACTCAGTACAAAATCCCAAAAATTCGCTACCAATAATACTCGCTATATTTATTGAATAATTTATCGTCAATTTGGTTTGAGAGTAAAAAAATATTCATTTATTATAATGTTTTATAATTGTTAGGATAATTTCTCTACTATTAGCTAATATCGAATAGTGCAAAATTTGTATTTACAATACAAATATCAATAATTTATAGCTTAAATATACAATTTATCAACCGTATTTAATTTATAAATATCATTTTCAGCTGTGGTTAAACGAAATGCCTTTTGGACAATTCATCCAAAAGGCAAAATCTTCATAGATTTGAAATTTCAAATTGCTGATTCAGATAAGAGGCAACAAAAAAATCAAGATTAAAATGGGATATCATCATCAATATCATCTATTGGTGCCGGTGCAGGTGCTGGACGTGGAGCCTGACGACGTGGAGCAGCCGGTGGTGGGCTAGAGGCGGCAGGTGCAGCATCATAGCCAGCCTGACTAAAATTACCACCCTGAGCGTATTCAGCTCCGCCGCCCATCTGATCATAGCTGCCACTTGCAGCGCCTGTATCATTGCGGCTACCCAGCATTTTCATTTCACTTCCGATGATGTCATAAGCCGTTCGTTCGATTCCATCCTTACCACTATATTTACGGCTCTGGATTCGGCCTTCGATAAATACCTGACTTCCCTTGCGCAGATACTGGCTGGCAATTTCGCCCAGTTTGCCAAACAGCGTGATATTGTGCCATTCGGTTCGGGTCTGGCGCTCGCCATTACGGTCACGCCACTGTTCATCAGTAGCAATGGAAAAGTTGGTTACGGCATCGCCACTAGGCATATAACGCGTTTCAGGGTCTCGACCCAAACGGCCAACCAGGATGACTTTATTAACAGACATGGTGGTTTCCTAATAATAAGTGCAGGCTGTCTTGCAGGACAACCCATGTTAAAAGTAAATCTGTGCTATTGCAGAATGGGTTCACGCCCATTGCCAGTGCCGCTGCCAAGCGCTGATAACCGCATTTGAATAAGTAGTCCGGCCTAAACTACCATTATACCGCGCAAGTGCGCGAGCCATATTACCATTCTCACGATTGCGATAATATCGCAGAATGGTACAACCATAGCGTAAGTTAGTGCGAATATCGAATAAGTTATGTTCCGGCCGCCCAATCTGTCTGACCCAGAATGGCATAACCTGCATTAAACCGCGTGCGCCAACGCCGGAAATTGCATATTGTCGGAAACGGCTTTCTACTTCTATCAGACCGAGTATTACCTGCGTATCCAGACCGGCGCGCATGGATTCGTATTGAATATTAGTCAGTAAACGTTTGCGCGCATAATCATCTGGAACATATGGCGTCAGTCTTGTTGACATCGCGTTTAACCAACGATTTGCCTCTGCTGCAGAAGCAAATATAAGCCGTGGGGGATTAGCATTGCTGACCGCATTCCGCATTACAGAAGCCACATCATCAGAAAGAGTTTCCTCGCGTTGTGCACCAGCCATAGCAAAGCGAGGTAGAGTTGCTCCAAATACCGCTGCACTGCCTGCTAGAAGCAAATGTCGACGCGATATCGACTTACTACTGTACTGCATATGGATAAATTCCGAATCTATACGGTGGACAAACCGTTTTGAAATTTTGGGTATACATTAGGTGTGATATTTTAAATCATGTTATTAGGATTAAAGTATTGGTAAGAGAATATAGTTTAACAGATAAGCAAAAGGATTTTTCAATACAACAGAATAAGGGCTGAGAACAGTCAGGCAATGCAAAAAAGCCGATGCATAACATTGGCTTTTTTAATAAATGATTTCTCTAGTTTAATTCAAGGTAATTGGTACAAAAGCTTCTCGCGCCAGTTCTTCCTGTGCTAAATCAGTGACTACTGTGGAAATTTTTATTCCAAACCAGCTTTTAAATATCTCCAGATTTATGGCTGGCCAGAGATTTTCATCCTCACACCAGTCCGCCAGCTCTGCAGCAAAGATATCCTGATAACGTTCTTCTATTTCCACCCACAAGTCATCTATATCTTCACAGGCAGAAGTCAGATAAGCATTTGCGTCCTGCTGTAATATTTCAAGTGACAATTCATCCAGATCTATATTCGGCAGATTTTGCAGCCATATCCAAAAAGGATCAAGCGGTACAAGCAAAAATACACTGCGGTTAACTTCATACATATTTGTATTCCTGTTGTGCTATAAGCTGAATTTCAATTAATAACTGGCGTTTTAAAAAGACATTAACACAGATTTAGTGCATATCCCAGTAAGATGAAACAGATGTCGCTGCACTATCTGGTTGAGTTTTATCGGCTGATTCATCTGAAATAGTTTCAGCCTTATCAGCAGCAGTGTTGTCAGTAGAAACAGCTGCTTTATCGGCTTTCACAACCGGAGCTTGGTCAACCTGTTTTGCAGATTGCGGCTGAGTATTAGCTGCATCACTGTCAGGAGCCACCAGAGTATCGATATCATCATCGTCGTCATCGTCATCATCTGGAAACAGTGTTCCTCCTACCTGCTTATTGCGTAATTTCATATACACATCACGCATATAAGTGTAACGATCCAACGCAGCATCATTCAAACTGTCAGTTACATCCAGTAAGCTTTCACGAGTGGCAACACCATTCAATCCGGCCAGACTCCAACGTACAGCATCATCCTTAAAAATGGCATTTTCAACAGGAAAGGCGTCTGTAATAGTGCTGCCAATACTATCGCGCACAGTAGACGGTCCAAATATCGGATAAACAAAATAATTACTGTTTTTCCAGCCCCAAGAAGCAAATGTGTCACCAAGAGTATTTTTATTATTTGGAATTTGGCCTGCGTCAGCAATATCCAATAATCCACCCAAACCAAAAGTAGTATTGATCCCTACCCGAACAAAATCTGTACTGGCTTTCTCAATATCCAGTCGCAGCAGATTACTGCCGAAACTAACTACATCTCGCAGATTATTGAAAAAGTTGTTCACTCCGGTTCGTACCGGAGAAGGTGTAACTTTACGATATCCACGTGCAACAGGTGTCATGATATATTGATCCAAGTGATCGTTGATATTAAACATCACCCGGTTATAACCTTCATACGGATCTTTATAGGGCTGATCTTCAGCCCAGCCCGCCTGACACAGAAACAACAACAGTGTGGTAGCCAGTAATTTTTTTTTACTCATTGTAACGATTCCTCTACACCGTACAGTGCCATTAGGGTAATCAGCCCTGCCGGTACACCTGCGATGTGCAACATAAATTTCTGTCTGTGTGCCAATCTTTTAGCAGCCACGAGTAAAGCTACACAGGCTGAATCGGCTTCGGTCACCCCACTGACATCCACTTTTTCAACTTTACCACTGCGGATACAGTCACTGAACTGCTTATAATCGTTCTCTCCTACTGTACTCATGGTGACTTTGTCATGAATCATCAGGGTTTTTCCCTGCACAGTGGTTTGCATAATTATCTACCGTTTTTAGCGCGTAACTCAGCTACCAGACCGTCAATACCTTTCTGGCTGATGGTCTGATTAAATTGGTTACGGTATACAGTAACCAGGCTGGCTCCTTCTACAGCAACATTATAAATCCGGTACATATTGCCAGACTGATACATTGTGTAATCCATACGTACTGGCTTACTGTTAGGAGTAGTGACATCCACACGTACAATAATTTCACGCCCTTTTTTATTAACAACAGGATTGTTGTAAACATTCGCTTTTGCGTTTCTGAATTTGAGCATGGTACCGGAATAGGTACGAATCAGTAGTGTTTTAAATTCTTTTGTCAGATCCTGTTGCTGGGCAGGTGTAGCAGTACGCCAAGGTGCTCCGACAGCCAGAGCAGTCATGCGTTCAAAATCAAAATAAGGAATGGCATAATTTTCCGCCTGACGCCGTACCTGCTCGTCATTTTTACCATTAGCGGCCCCCAGTATATTCAGTACTTGAGTAGCATTCTCCTTTAGCTGGCCTACAGCCTGTTGTGGCGAAGCAATAGCCATGCTGATACTCATGATACAAATGCTTAATGCACCCAAAAATTTAGATTTGTTTAGTTTCATTATAAATAAGCCTTAAAATTAAATTTTATTAGTTTTACAACTTCAATTGCTTTTATTCACTGGCAGCAGTGCTGTCAGCCGTTTTTTTGTGATCATCTTTAGCGTTGCCTTCAGCAAAGTTGGTCATAAATTTCCCAATAAGCTGTTCCAGTACCAAAGCAGAGCTAGTAATGGTAATGGTATCTCCGTCGGCAAGATTATCTGGATCTCCACCCTGCTCCAACCCCACATACTGATCACCGAGTAATCCGGATGTCAGAATTTGCGCAGAAGTATCTGTGCTAAATTGGTACTGTTTATCAATTTTTAAAGTTACTTTTGCCCAATAGGTTTTTGGATCAAGTACTATTTTGTCTACCCGTCCTACCACTACACCAGCAGCTTTAACTGGGGCCTGTGCTTTGAGCCCTCCAATATCACTGAATGATGCAGATAAAGTATAAGTAGGCTGTGAAGAACCGATACCATTTCCGCCTGCTACACGAAAAGATAAAAACAATATTGCCACGATGCCTATTAAGACAAATAGACCAACCAGCATTTCTAGACTGTTTTTTTTCATATCATTATCCTGTTAATCCATATCTTATTTGGTAAACATCAGTGCGGTCAGCATAAAATCCACTGCCAGAATGGTCAGGGAGCTGGATACCACGGTTCGTGTATTGGCACGCAGAATACCTTCTGAAGTAGGTTGTGCATAAAAACCCTGATAAACTGCAATCAGTGTGACGATCACACCAAATACCAGCGATTTAATCAGGCCGTTTACCACATCATAATAGAAATCCAGATTATTCTGCATCTGCCCCCAAAATACACCGTCATCCATACCAAAATATTTTACGCCGATCAGATAAGCACCATAGACACCGGCCACATTAAAGATGGAAGCCAACAAAGGCATGGAGAGCACACCTGCCCAAAACCGTGGTGCCACAACTCTAGCCACTGGATCAATGGCCATAACATTCATGGCTTCAAGCTGCTCTGTTGTTTTCATTAGCCCGATTTCACTGGTCATGGCACCTCCTGCGCTGCTAGCAAATAGAATGGCTGCCAGTACAGGTCCCAGTTCGCGCAGCATAGCAGCAGCCACCATATATCCCAATATATCAGCCGATTTAAATTTCGCCAGCTGTGTATAAGCTTGTAATCCCAGCACCATACCGACAAACAGGCCAGATACGGCAATGATGATAATGGAAAGTACCCCAGAAAAATACATTTGCCTTATCATCAGTCCCGGCCGGCGTAACACTGTTCCGCTGCGCAATAACGCAGCAAACAGAAATAAAGTGGCGCGCCCAAGGTGCTGGACAAAACTGAGGGTTTTTGCACCCAGTTCTTCTATAGCTTTCATCACGCGATGTCTAAATCCTGTTGTAAGGTAGTGGTTGCCGGATAGCGAAATGCCACCGGCCCGTCAGCCTGACCATGTATAAACTGATTTACCCATGGTGAATCCAGTTCACGCATTTGGTGTGGTGAACCGGAAAAAATAATTTCCCCATGTGCCAGAAAAACCACATGGCTGGCTATATCCAGTGATTGCTGTATATCGTGTGTCACCATTACACTCGTGGTTTGCAAAGCTTTGTTTACTTTACTTACCAAGCCTGCTATCACACCCAGCGAAATTGGATCCAGACCGGTAAATGGCTCATCATATAGCAATAAGGCCGGATCAAGTGCAATAGTGCGTGCTAGTGCCACTCGGCGGGACATACCGCCGGAAAGTTCGGACGGCATTAATTTTTCTACGCCACGCAAACCTACCGCATTCAGTTTCATGATTACCAGATCATGAATCATGCTTTCTGGTAAATCAGTGTGTTCGCGCATCGGAAAAGCCACATTATCGAAAACCGACAAATCTGTAAACAGCGCACCAAACTGAAACAGAACACCCATATTGCGGCGATGATGATACAACTCTTCGCGGCTGAATTTAGCAATATCGCGGCCATTAATCAGCACCTGTCCCTGCTGCGCGGTAATCTGACCAGTAATCAAGCGTAGCAAGGTGGTCTTACCGCTACCAGAACTGCCCATGATTGCGGTAAAACTGCCTTGCTCCAGCTTAAAATTTATGTTTTTAAGAATGGGTCGATCGCCATAGGCAAAAACCACATCCTTCATTTCAATAAACGGCGTAGCCATATCAGTATTTTCCATGCCGTACGTTAATCTGATTTTATGATGTCTGCCCGTATTTATCAATTACGGGTAAGTGCATTATTCGAACTTACTTCTGTGACACATTTCAATCGCACTGCTGACCGCCGCAAATAAACTGCTGCTGCTGGCTTTCCCCGTCCCGGCAAGGTCCAGAGCAGTACCATGATCTACTGAAGTACGTATAAATGGTAATCCCAGAGTGATATTCACTCCTTCGCCAAAACTGGCATATTTTAATACAGGCAGTCCCTGATCATGATACATAGCCAAAACCGCGTCTGCTTCTTTAAGCATAAATGGCTGAAATAGTGTATCTGCTGGAAAAGGGCCGCTGACTTGCATATTTTGCTGTTGCAACTTCTTAATCACAGGAGTGATAATAGTATTTTCTTCATGTCCCAAATGTCCGTTTTCTCCGGCATGCGGATTGAGTCCGGCAACAAGAATGCGTGGCTGTGACAGACCAAATTTATGCTGTAAGTCACGATGCAGGATAATAAGAACTTCTGTCAATAATTCAGCCGTCAGCGCATCAGCTACTTTTCGCAATGGTAAATGAGTTGTAGCCAGAGCTACTTTCAAACCGCCTCCAGCCAGCATCATAACCACTAAGGGCGTATCACTTTTTGCTGCCAAATATTCGGTATGTCCACTGAAAGGTATACCGCTATCATTGATGATACCTTTGTGTACAGGTGCAGTGACCATGGCCGCAAATTCACCCTGTTCAATACCTGCATATGCTCTATTTAGCAACTGCAAAACATAATCTGCATTGTGAACATCCAATAAACCGGCCTGCACTGGTACTTGTACGGGAATATGACAAACTTCCAGCATTCCTTTTATCGGCTGAGTATCTCGCTGATAAGACTGAATAAAAATATGTTTACCCAATAATGCAGCCCGCTGCTCCAACAGCCGTTTATCACCCAGAACCACAATGCGTACCGGCAAATCAGCGCCAGCCAGATCCAAACAGATATCCGGACCAATTCCTGAAGGCTCGCCACTGGTAATGGCAATCACAGGCTGCTGATGAGAAAAATTCACCCCTCTCACCATTTTCAGTCCTGAGGTCGAACATTGATATATGCCTGATCCTCCAATTGCTTCAGGAAATTCTGTAATAATAGTTCTCGTTTTTCCTGCACCAGCACTGCACGCATGCCATTACGCTGACGTTCTGCTGGAGTGTCATTGCTTCTGACATCAATCAATCGAATTACATGCCATCCGAATTGAGTACGAACTGGCATCGATATCTGTCCCGGCTGTAAAGATTTAACAGCCGCCTCAAACGGCGGGACAGTTTCACCATCTATAATCCATCCCAAATCACCACCATTTTGAGCACTGCCATCTTGAGAATACTGGCGAGCTAACTGTTCAAACGATGCACCAGAACGTGCCTGCTGGGCAATCTGCTCAATCAGTTTGCGAGTAATATCATTATCATTTTTCAAAAGAATATGTTGCACATGATAAGAATATGCTGTGATAGGAGGTGGTAAAGGACGACCATCCTGCTGAGCACGGGCAATGGCATCATCAATTTCAGCATCACTTACCTGACTTTTACCCATCACTTCACTCTGCTCTATTTTTTGAGCTAAAAGATTTTCAGTCATGGTGCGTCGCAGTTGATTTTCACTGATACCTTCTTTGGCAATACGCTGAATTAGCTCTTTAGCCGTCATATGGCGCTGAGCGGCAAATTGTTCAATTGCTTCATTTACATCGGCATTACTCAAACGAATATTGGCACGTTTGGCCGCTTGTACCAATAAATCTTTGCGTATCAATTGTGCCAGTGCCTGCTGCTCTAAATCAGCTGCACTAACTGATTTGCCTTTAGGCAGTTGTGAACGCATCTGATTAGTCACCAAATCCAGCTCTTGCTTAGTTATTACATCATCATTGACGACAGCAACAATGTTATCAACCGGTTTGATATCTAGTGCCAGTGCAGAAGGAATGGCCACGGCCATTATGCTTGTTGCCAACCATTTATGTATGCGCTTCATTAATGTTTTACCTCGTAAGTATTGCTGTAACCGGGAATTTGTGAACCAAGCTGGCTAAGAGGACCATTACCCACTCCGGTCAGGTCTCGCAACTGTAATTGAAATAATACGGCGGTTTTACGTTTTTTATAGTCATCTGTATAGCGTGCACCGACTAGGCCCGCACTCCAGCAGTGGCAAGGACTCTGATATTCCAGACCAATGGTCTGATTAAGGGTGACACTGTGAGCAAAATCATAATTTTGACGCGCAACAAGATAATAATTGCGGCTTACCGGCCACTGGACTCCTACATCAATAGAACGCATTTTGCCATAAACATCATCATAGAGATTTTCATCACGACCATATTTGTAACGAACACTAATGGTTTTACCAGGTTTTGGCGTGTAGCGGATGCCAAAATTATAACTTTCAGATGTTTTCAGATCCTGATTGTAATGCCATTTGGATTCAGCAGTAATGTGATTACTCAGAGCCGCACGACCAAAAGCCACCATGTCTGAGCGTTTGCGTTCTTTGTTTTTCGGAGTGTTTTCATTCAGTTTAACATTATCATCCTGAAAATAAAAACGCTGGCCAATACCGGCCGCAAATCGTTCAATGCCAGTAGTACTATCATATACACGTGATTGCAATGCAGTAGTCAGAAAATTAGCCGCATTGATTCTATCCTGACCGGAATACCGGTTTTCACGGAACAACTGATCATAAGTAAAACTGTTTTCAGCTGTATCAAATAAGGGCATATCTTCTTGATTGCGTCGTGGTATATATGTATAGAACAAGCGTGGTTCCAGTGTCTGAATAAACCCTTTATGCATGTTTTTAGTTTTCCACAACCGCTCAAACGTCATACCTGAATCTACGCTGAGCAAAGGAACTGCACGATCCATGCTGCGTTTATCCTGATTATTCTGTTTGCTCATATCGTAATGTGTGGCATGGAAACTCAGCTTAGGCCGTACATATCCCCATGTGGTAGAGTAATCAGCGGTCAAAGATGGAAATAATACCAGCCGCGTACCATTCGGATATTTATTCAGCCAATCTTTATGACCCGTTTCTTTGCCTTCAAATCGGGTAGCTTCTGCATATACATTTACGGCGTAATGGTTGCCAAAGTAACGGTTCCATGTGGCAGACAGGCGTGGCAGGCGTGAATAAGGTTGATCTTTATAGCCACTGGTAGAAGCCAATGTCTGATATTTTTGCACCATCAGGTTACCGTCAAATGTACCACCCCATATATCTTGATGATAATTTAGCCAAGCCTGTCGGTTCAGATTTACACTACCACTATCACCGCTCCAGAAATCTCGGCGGTAATCATCATCAGAAACCTGATGATAATCAATGCCACCGCTTAAGCCTTTTGCTAGCTGTTGTGTGTGGGTGAAATCTACTTCAGCACGATTTTTGTGGCTACTCTTCTGGTCACTGGGTACCCAGTCAGCACTAAGCTGTCCCTGATATTTCGGTTGTAGATAGCGAAAATCACCTCCGAGTTGGATGCCGCGGCTACTGATTAAATGGGGTCGGATAGTAGCATCATAATTCGGAGCCAGATTCAGATAATAGGGGGTCATCAGCTCAAAACCATCAGAACCGCCCTTAATGGTTGGAGCAAGAAAACCGCTCTTACGGCTGCCATTTAGTGGAAAATCAATCCATGGTGTATAGAATAGAGGCACTCCGCCAAAAACCAGTGTTGCATTACGAGCCACACCAACGTTTTTATCGTAATCCAAATCAATACTACCGGAACGAATATACCAGCTGTCATCACCTGGATTACAGGTATTGAACTTGGCACTTTGCAAACGATAGCGATTTTTACCGCCCATCTGTATTTCGTCACCAACGCCTTGTAGACGACGGTTGTCCTTTTCCATTTCAAAGCGGCCGGCATCACCCACTCCGGTACTTTTAGCCATGTCATAAGTTACATGCTCGCCGCTGACGCGGCTTTCACCATTATCCAGTGTAAAATGGTCTCCAGCTTTGATAATCTGGCTTTGCTGATCATAATCAGCCCAGTCTGAGTTCAGGGTGACATCATTACGTTCAATAATCACATTGCCTTTGGCATGCACTTGCACTTGTGATTGTCCATTGACGTCATCAGCCACAACCCGCGTTACGTCTGTACCCGGATTGGATTCACCACTGCTTTGCACAGGTTTGACAAAGTGTTTCGGACGCTGAGGTGCGGTACAGACATTACCCTCACCCATAGAAAGAGGAGAAGCAGCCAAAGCTAGTGCTGGAAAAGCACAAAACACAGTTGTTAAGGCCAATGCCAATGGTTTGGGGGAAAATATGTAGGACAAAGTATCACCTAAACGGCTTTGCCAGTTAAAATAGTGTTTATTTTAACCTGAAAAATGCCATGCAACGAGAATCCGAACTAAAAAAATGGTTACATACATGTTATCCGCAACAGGATTTTGTTCTTAGCTTTGCTGCTGCTGATGCTGATTTCCGCCGTTATTTCCGAGCTGTTTTCAAGGATAACCACAGTGTAATCTGTATGGATGCGCCACCTGATAAAATGAGCATTCAGCCTTATATCAAGGTCCAGCACCTTTTTCAGGCCATAAATGTACCCAAAATCTATCATGCAGACGCGCAAAAAGGATTTATGGCATTGGAGGATTTCGGACATACGCCCTATCTGGCAGCACTATTGCAAGATAAACGTCCAGAAGTGCATAAAATACTATTACTGGAAGCAGTTGATGAGTTAATTACCCTGCAAAAGGCTAGTCTACCAGATCAACTACCAATATATGATGAAACGGTCATGACACGAGAAATGCAACTGTTTCCAGAATGGTATGTACAAAAAGAACTTGGCTTATCTCTGACTGAAAAACAGAAACATCTGTGGCAACAGGCTGTATCTGCCGTTTTACCGGTCATTCTGGCTCAACCACAGGTTTATGTACACCGTGACTACATTGTACGTAATATTATGCTTACTCGTGGCCGCCCCGGTATTCTGGATTTTCAGGATGCATTATACGGTCCAATTACTTATGATTTAGTCTCGTTGCTTCGCGATGCTTTTATTGAATGGGATGAAGAATTTGTACTGGACATCGTTATTCGATACTGGGAGAAGGCTCGGGCTGCCGGACTACCGGTTCATAATGATTTTGACCATTTCTACCGTGATTTTGAATTGATGGGCGTGCAGCGTCATCTGAAAGTAGCCGGTATTTTTGCCCGATTGTATTATCGTGATGGTAAAGACAAATACCGTAGTGAAATTCATCGCTTCCTAAAATATTTACGTAAGACTAGCCGACGTTATCATGAATTGCGCCCATTATTACAATTAATCACTGAATTGATCGGAGCTGAAGAAATTCAGACCGGCTATACTTTCTGAAAATATTTTGCAATAATCAAGCAAGCTGCTAAATGATTAGCAGCTTTTATTAATTATTCAATGGGTATTTGTAACAAAAACTTTAGTCTCTGCCAAAACCCCATATTCAAATAATGATTTAAACGGGTATTCAAACTCCATTCTCTTTGTTGCATATTACTCATCATTTGATACAAATTAGACACATTGGCTTGCAATTTTTCATATTCCTGATTCAGCTGTACATATTGATCAAATAGCTGAATATTATTCAGATGTTTTAACTGTTCTAGTTCAAGTAAAGTCTGTTCATATAAAATTTCAAGATTGTTTATTTCATTTTGATGATATTTTTTTGATACAGGATCCGAACGGATTTTGCCATACACTTTTTTTGCAAATATTTGTTTCAGCGCATAGTAATATTTTTTAACTTCATCAACTGTAAAATTTATTTCTCCACAAAATTCTGTATCAAGTTTTAGTTTTTTTGAGATGCTGACTTCGATAATGGGAATATGATTTTTCTCAAATGATTTTATTTTTTTCTGATAACAGGGATTAGTAAAAACTACTTCAATCGCCAGACATCCATTCCATTTATCGTATAATTCACAGTCTTCACTAAAATAACCGACTAAATCCGGATAATATTTTTCTTCATTTTTATCAAAATGTTGAAATTTCAGGCATGGTTCAACTAGGAATTTTGAAAAACTAAAATGATAATTATCATTATCAATTGTGAAGTTTATTTCAGACATTTCCTGCAAAACCAACATTGCTGTTGAATGATATATTGATTCTTGCTTGTTCTTATCAACTTCATCCGATTGATATCTGAAAAATCCATATTCTGTTGGTATTAATTCCTGCCGGTTGATTTCATCAAATTCGGTTGAATAAAACTTGAGTCCTGAATAGGCTTCAGGGTGTTGCTGTTTTAATTTCAGCACATCCCAGATATAAAAGATTTCAAGCTTTTCCAATTGCTTGTTGTAAACAAATTTCTCATGTTCATCTTTGGCGTAGGCCCATATTTTTCTGGCCATTTAATATTCTCCCCTATGCTACAAATTGCTATATTAGTGACTCTTTTCTAAAAAATGCTGCCTAAATAAATTATAATGGAATATACCCATCAAAACGCGTGGTTTTGCCTAAATACTGAAAAGCTGGCTGTTTTTCTGCCAAAAATCTACCATTAGCTGGCCGTTTCACAATCACTCGTTTACAAGCAAGTTGTTGTGCTGCCAGTAATAAATCCATGTCGTTATTCTCATCAGCGGTTCCCAGCAGCTCATGGAAATAAGCCATTTCCTTTTTTACCGCCGCTGATTTCTGCTTCTGGGGATACATTGGATCCAGATATATCACATCTGGCAAGGAATCCGTTTTTTGCATTGCCGCTTTACAAGTAATACTGCCATATTTCAAATCAATCCGCTGTGCTATCTGAGCTGTATGATGATCTGCTAGTGCTCTTTGCAAACCGTCTGCCAACAAAGCATAGACATAAGGATTGCGTTCAAATACCACCACCTTTAATCCCATAGAAGCTATTACAAACGCATCCCGACCCAGCCCACCAGTAGCATCCCAGACCAGCGGCTGAGTTTTAGCCTGTACGGCACGAGCCAGCAGCTCACCACCACCAAACAGGCGCCGGTGCCTAGCTGTTCCCTGCACGAAATCCACACGTACAACACCCTTATTTCCGGCTTTAGCCAGAGCAAGGCCGTAATCATCATAATATAAGTACAAACCATGCTCAGGTGGCTGCGGCTGATAGTGCAGTTTTTCTGTCTCTAATAGATTTTGCAGAGGCATGCATAACTTACTCAGGTTTACAATCTGCCCAGTTAAAACCATTGCTTGTATCATTAGGCAATACCCAATCGTTCCATCCGATAACGCATTGATCTAAAGCTGATTCCCAATAGTTTTGCCGCTTGTGTACGGTTATAACGGGTTTGTGCCAGCGCCTGCTGCAGAATATGACGTTCTACATCGTCGAGATAGTCCTGAATCTGGGTGTGACCAAACTGAAAATCTGTCCTTGCGGGATTTTCCCCGGCAGAATTACGGACACTATCTACTGATAAATTACGCTGATTATCAAATGAGAGACTTTGAATCTGTAAATCATCAACTTCGATAATATGATTTTTTGATAAAGCAATTGCTCGTTCTAATATATTTTCCAGCTCGCGGAAATTGCCGGGATAGCTATATTGCAATAAAGCTTGCTCAGCTGCCGGGCTCAGGGTCATGGTTTCATCACGTAGAATACGTTGCAACAAAACCTGAATCAGTTCTGGTAAATCATCACGTAATTCACGTAAGGGGGGCATGGTTATAGAAACCACATTTAGACGGTAAAACAAATCCTGCCGAAATTGTCCCGATTCTACCAAAGCATTCAGGTCTTTATGAGTAGCACAGATAAGACGGACATCAACCTGCTTTTCTTCCATTTCACCAATCCGGCGAACAGCTCGTTCCTGAATGGCACGCAAAAGCTTTACCTGCATGGATAATGGCAAATCAGCCACTTCATCCAAAAATAATGTTCCACCGTCTGCATGCTGAAAAAATCCTGCTCTGTCACTGTCTGCGCCGGTAAAACTCCCTTTTTTATAACCAAAAAACTCACTTTCCATCAATGCTTCAGGAATCGCCCCGCAATTGACTGCAACAAATGCTTTATCTTTACGAGCTGATTGTTCATGAATACTGCGTGCTGCTTGCTCTTTTCCACTACCGGATTCCCCAGCAATATAGACGGGTACATTGGATTTAGCCAGTTTGCTTATTAATTGTCGCACTTCAGCAATTAAAGGGGAGTGACCAAGCAGTCGCTCTTGAGCAGCACTTTGGTTCCCTCTACCGGGCTCAGAAACATTCTGGGATTTCACTTCAGTTTGTTTAGTGGTTGTAGCTGCTTTAGTGATGGTGTCGGTATCAGAGCTATGGTTGATTGTCAGCACAGATTTAACTAATGTGCGTAGTTGTGCCAGAGTAATGGGTTTTTGCAGATAATCAAAAGCACCATTTTTTAGTGCCTGCACTGCTTGCACTGCATTACCGTAAGCAGTAATCACAGCAATCGGAATATCCAGATTGTGTTCGGTTATATAATCTACAATTTCCAGACCAGATCCGTCTGGCATGCGCATATCAGTAAGTACCAAAGAGAAAGCATGATTACGTAATGCTTTTTTGGCTTCAGCCACTCCGGCAGCGGTCTGGACAGATAAACCCATTTTTATCAGGGTTAATTCCATTAAATCACGAATATCAGCTTCATCATCTATTACCAGCACTGGCTTTTTTAATTCTACCTGACTATTCATCAACCATCCTTGGCAAAGTCAATTCAAATCCATTTAATTGCGGTCTGTAATTTAACTGTCCGTGATTGGCTAAAGCCAGTTCACGCGCCACATACAGCCCCAGCCCCGTACCACTGGGCTCAGTAGTAAAAAATGGCTCAAATAGATGTAACTGATTCTCTGCACTCACACCCGCACCATTATCTATCACTATAATTGAAATTTTCTGCTGCAATTCTTTGCGCATGACAACCCGAATAGCCTCTTTATTCTGCCGGCTGTGTCGCCAAGCATTATTCATTAGATTCCACATTATCTGTTGCAAATGTATTGAGTCACAACTGACTACCAAAGGTTCACTGTCGGCTTCAAGCTGAATACAATGCAAAGCCTGAGGTTTAATCAGTATGAATTCCTGTACAAACGCAGACCAGAAAACGCGCAAATCAATAACCTGCCTGTTTTTTTTATCACGTTTATTTAAGACGCCGATGTCTTCAAGCATTTTATCAATTCGACTGATATTATTGTCCACAATATGAAACAGTTTCAGCCGTGCCGGATCGTTTTCTTCCTCCTGCAATAGTTCATTGGCCTGACGTACAGCGGACATCGGATTGCGTATTTCATGCGCCAGATTAGCGGTTAATTGCCCTAGAGATGCCAGTTTAAGAGCCATAGCCTCCTGATCTATTTCAGTACGGGCACGCATAGACAACATCAATAAAGGCGTATTGGCCTCCTGTAGCAGTCGCGCATGTACCCGCATCGGCAAACCATTGAGAGTACAGTTGATTTCAAATATATTTTTCTGCTCTGTGTGCCAGTAATGCATAATCTGACGAAAAATAACTGTGCGAGTATCCACTACCAGCGTAGGAAAATATTTCTGTGCTTTACGGTTAATTAACCATATCATGCCACTTTCATCTAATACCACTACCCCTTCCTGCACATAATTAAAAGCACGATCCAGCAGGTGGCGATAACTGTCGAGCATCTTTGATTGCTGATATTGTAGATTTTGCGAGCGGGCTAGTGAAGTGGCCACATAAGCGGTCAGCCCAGCCACAAGGTAAACAGCTGCAATCAGCATGAACGCGATGGTACAAATCCGCATACTGATATTTTCAAAACCATTACGGCTAATTTGCAACCAAGTAATGATCACAATCAGTAAGGTGACATATCCTGCATATATTAGCGGATAACGACCACGGCTAAACAAGCAAGCGGCAGCCACAAATGGCAACAACAAAATACCAAAGCCGCTGTCCACACCACCAGCCATACTCATCAGCCATGCAATCATGGTGATGTCTACAGCCGCATTAACATTGGGTAGAGCGTCCGGCTGATTTTGCCAACGCGGTACCAGCATCGAAAACAAAATCAGAAAACCGTAAAGTGCCGCCCAGCTGTAGAGCTCAGGTTTATTGAATATTGGTACGCTTAGTCCCGGTTCATCCATGTTTCGGGTCAGAACGTAAAAAGTCATGATGGAAAACAACAGGCTCATGCGGGCAATATTAAGTAAGGCAGAAAGCCTGTCCAGATATTGCGGCCAGCCATGAATACGGGTTTTCATACCGGCTTAATTTCCATTATTCAAAGTACCGTATATAGCCAGAATTGTGCCCGAAACGTTTAATTCTTTACCTTT
Organism: Snodgrassella sp. B3837; assembly: GCF_026535955.1. NCBI lineage: Bacteria > Pseudomonadati > Pseudomonadota > Betaproteobacteria > Neisseriales > Neisseriaceae > Snodgrassella > Snodgrassella sp. B3837. The sequence continues at coordinate 176,993 of NZ_JAFNPI010000015.1, read as the reverse complement.
GTGTCCTCTCCTGTTACTTATATCCTGTACACGCAGTGTTTCCTGATGACGGCCACCTCGTTTACCTTGAGTTTCCAACGTAAATTCTGGTGAGTCTGACAGCACAATGAAATTTAATGTCTCATCAGACGGCAAACTCATGATTTGCAGACCGCGCCCTTTAGCCATCACCTTAAGTTCAAGTAAAGGAAAAGCAAGCAGACGGTTAGCACTGGAAACAGCAATCAGCTCGGTTTGGCTACCGGCAGACAAGGATTTGGCCGGCACTGGCAGAGGTGGCAATAATGTTTCATTATCATTAACCGTCATCACCACTTTGCCGTTTTTAGTACGGCTAACCAAATCTTTGAAGGCAATCACAAAACCATAGCCACCACTGTTGGCCAAAAGGTAATGCTGCTGAGGTAAGGCAGTGAGCATTGCGACGATTGTGGCTCCTTGATCAAGCTCAACTAGCGAACCGGCCGGCACGCCATCACCGCGACCACCAGGAATGCTGGCTGCATCAACGCTGTAGGCACGTCCGTGCGAGTCCAGCAGGATAACCGGCCATACCGTACGACCTTCCACGGCCTGCATTAGTCCATCGCCCTCTTTAAAGGTGGTCTGGCTCAAATCCAAATTATGCCCAACCCGCGTTTTCAGCCAGCCTTTCTTCGATAATACCAGCGTAACCGGCTCATCAGCTGTCATCTGAGTAAGTGTAGCGCGCTCTGCCGGCTGAATCAGAGTGCGGCGGTTATCGCCATAAAGTTTGGTATCAACCTCAATTTCCTTAATTACTAAATTTTTCTTGGCAATTTCATTTTCAAGTAACGAAACTAATTGCTCACGCTCCTGCTGCAGTTTATTCAATTCTGTTTCTAGTTTAATCCATTCCAATCTGGCCAACTGACGCAAACGAATTTCCAGAATATCATCCGCCTGTATCTCACTTAAGCCGAATGCCGATATCAATTCTTGTTTTGGTTCATCTGATTCACGGATAACGCGAATAACTTCATCTATATGCAGAAATACATTCTGCCTGCCTTGCAAAATATGAATACGTTTCTCTACCTGCTCTAACCGATACTGTAAACGTCGTGTAACAGTCAGAATACGAAAATCAAGCCACTCACGCAGAATCTGAACAAGGTTCTTTTGCGCAGGTTTATTATCCTGCCCCATCATTACCAGATTAATCGCTACATTTCCCTCAAGACTGGTTTGAGCCAGTAATGTATTCATGAATTCATCCGGCTGAATGCGACTGGATTTCGGTTCGAATACCAGCCGCACCGGAGCCTGTCCATCTGATTCATCTCGCACCCTTTCCAGCAGCGAAAGCATCAGTGTGCGCGTATTCATTTGCTCCTGAGTCAGATTTTTTTTACCGGTTTTAGGTTTAGGATTAGTCTGTTCTTCTATCTCTGCCAAAATTTTTTGCGCAGACGTACCCGGAGGTAGCTCGGTTACTATTGCCCGCCAGTGTCCACGCGCCAGCTTTTCTATTTCGTACCGTGCCCGTACTCGAATACTGCCTTTACCCTGAGCATAAATAACCTGAATATCCTCCGGTGAAGTAATAATCTGCCCGCCGCCAGCGAAATCAGGGCCAGGTAGATGCTGCATTAAAGCTGCAGTATCTAAAGTAGGTTGTTTTAATAATGCTATAGCTGCCGCGCTAACTTCACGTAGATTATGTGAAGGAATTTCTGTGGCCAGACCAACTGCAATACCAGAAGCGCCATTCAACAAAATCATCGGCAGTCGAGCTGGCAAAACTGTAGGTTCAACAAAGGCACCATCATAATTGGGAATGAAATCCACCGTACCCATGTCGATTTCGGACAGCAGCAATTCAGCAATCGGAGTTAAACGTGCTTCTGTATAACGCATGGCTGCAGCACTATCGCCATCGCGTGATCCGAAATTACCGATACCGTCAATCAATGGATAGCGTAAAGTAAAATCCTGAGCCATGCGTACCATCGCATCATAGGCAGATGCATCACCATGCGGATGATATTTACCCAGAATTTCACCCACTACGCGCGCCGATTTCACTGGCTTGGAGCCATGTACCAAGCCCATATCTTTCATGGCATACAGAATGCGCCGCTGTACCGGTTTTTGACCGTCTGCCACATCCGGCAATGCCCGACCTTTCACCACACTCATAGCATAGGCTAGATAAGCACGTTCAGCATACTGCCCTAAAAGGAGATAATCTTCACCGTGGTCTGATTGTTGGATTACGTCACTCATATTATTCTGACTTTACTAATTTTTATCTGAAACAGATTAATTTAGCTATCTATTGTAAGGGATTTCAGGTTTCCAGCCCAACCTACACATTTCTGACTATATAATTTAAAACTCTTGAATTTCCTTACAAATAAATTATTGCTTTGTTTCGTAGTTTTAGATCACACCCTACAAATTATGTCTGCGATCAAAAACATTTTCGCAATAAATTTTTTCGGTTTATTTAGCTAGAATCAAAAATAGCGTTTCTTTGAATTCAAGAAAACAAAAAGCCGTCCAGAATTTCATTCTGGACAGCTTTAATATTTTTATAAATATTAATCTGCCTGTCGACGAATCACAGCCGGAATTTCAAAATCATCCAGAACGGACTGATTAGAAAAATCAGCAGCAGCCAGATTCATACTACGTGCACTGCGGCCAGAGCGTACAACGCTACCAATATCCGGATAGGCATCTTCGGTACCAGTAGCCTGTACCGTTTGCAAAACACGCAGATTGCTTTGCTGCTGATGATGCAAAACTTTCTGTTCTTGTAATCCAGTAGCAATAATGGTAACGCGTATTTCGCCTTCTTCCATGCTGGCATCTTCAGAAGTGCCATATTTCAACGCAGCTTCGTCATGAGCATATTCATCAATCATGCTCATGATTTCTTTATATTCTGACATTTTCAGACAACCTGGAGCAGTAGTAATGTTTACCAGCACTCCCTGCGCACCATCCAGTGTCACGTCATCAAGCAGCGGGCTGGCAATAGCCTGCTCAGTAGCAATACGGGCACGATCAACACCATGAGCACTGCCTGAACCCATCATTGCCATACCCATGATGCTCATAACGTTTTTCACATCAGCAAAGTCAAGATTGATGATACCCGGATTGGTAATAACCTCAGCAATACCAGCCACCGCATTGCGTAATACATTATCTGCGGCACGGAACGCTTCACGCATGCTGACATCTTCGCCCAATGCTGACATCAGTTTATCATTCGGAATCACAATCAGGGAATCAACGGTATTTTTCAGAATTTCTATGCCGTTGTTCGCCACCTGAATACGCTTACCTTCATATTCAAACGGGCGGGTCACCACTGCAACGGTCAGAATACCCATTTCCTTGGCCAGCTCAGCCACAACAGGTGCTGCGCCTGTACCAGTACCGCCACCCATACCAGTAGTGATAAACAACATGTTGGCACCGCGGATAGCATCTGACAATGCTTCACGGTCTTCCATGGCTGCATTACGACCAATTTCTGGATCAGCGCCAGCTCCGAGACCCCGGGTTAGATTGTTACCCAGTTGAATGCGTTTTGAGGCTTTACTGTTTTGTAAAGACTGTGCGTCAGTATTAGCACTGATAAACTCAATACCGGCAACCGCATTTTCAACCATATTGTTAATAGCATTACAGCCACCACCGCCAATACCAATGACTTTGATAACGGCAGCACCGACTACTGTCTCCACAACATCATATACCAATTGCATTTATGTCTCCTGACAAAACATGCGCATAATCATTTTAAACCCTTGTATAACTATCATTATATCGACAGTTATACACAATGCGCAAAAGTTCTGTCATTTATTGTGTTGGATAAGTTAAAAATTGTTTTTAAACCAAGCTTGTAATTTGGAAAGCCATGACTCTTTCGGTTCGGCAGCAGTGGCAACAGGCAGGTCATTTTTACTGTCATCTTCACATGCTGCCTGCAATAGGCCAATTGCGGTGGCATAACGCGGGTTGCGAATCCGCTCGGATACACCGCCCATTTCCTGTGGAACGCCAATACGCGCAGGCAGATTGAATACATCTTCAGCCAGCTCTACCATGCCGGGTAATAATGACGCACCACCAGTTAAAACCACACCGGACGTGAGCACATCTTCCGGAAAGCCAGAACGACGTAATTCGTTTAATGTCAGCTCCAGAATTTCTTCCACACGCGGACCAATAACACTGGCCAATGTCCGGCGTGAAATCTGACGTGGATTGCGATCTCCAACGCTGGGCACTTCAATCATGTCATCCAGTCCATCCATTGTAGCCAGCGCTACGCCATGGTTGATTTTGATGTATTCAGCAGCACTGTGCGGTGTGCGTAATGCCTGAGCCAAATCCTTGGTAATCAAGTCTCCCGCAACAGGAATGACAGCTGTATGCCGGATAGCTCCGTTGGTGTAAACAGCAATATCAGTGGTACCTCCGCCGATATCAATTACACAGACGCCAAGATCCTTTTCATCTTCAGTCAACACCGCTTGTCCGCTCGCCAACGGCTGAAGAATCATTTTGCTGATTTGCAAACCGCAACGATTGACGCATTTCTGAATATTCTGCATGGCAGTGACTGCACCAGTGATAATGTGAATGCGTGTATCCAGACGCACGCCGCTCATACCGATCGGTTCGCGTACACCGGGCTGATTATCAATAATAAATTCCTGTACCACTGTATGCAGAATATCGTGGTCAGGCGGAATATTCACTGCTTTAGCGGTTTCAATCGCACGGTCGATATCGGCCTGACTAACTTCACCATCCTTGATTTTTACCACACCCTGCGAATTGAAACTACGGATATGATTGCCCGCAATGCCGGTGGTAACGCTTTCTACCGGTACATCAGCCATCATCTGTGCTTCTTCCATGGCCTGCTTGATAGCCTGTGCTGTGGTTTCGATATTGGTCACCATCCCTGCCTTCAAACCGCGAGATGGCGCTTGTCCCAGACCAACAATGTGGATTTGGTTGTCTTCCTGTACTTCACCAATCAGGGCGATTACTTTTGACGTGCCGATATCCAACGCACTGATGTATTTTTTACCTTTAACCATGGTCATCACTTTAAATTCAAATTATCAATCGGTCTGTCCGGATCAATCCAACTGTGCTTCCTGCTGATCCATTGTTGCAGCATCTTCTGAAAGATTAACGTCAGCAGAAGCTGATACAGCTTTGTTTTTATAACGTATTGCAAAACCATCTGGATAACGCAAATCCACATAGTCAATAGCAGCGGCCTGATTGTGCAATACCTGAGGCCATGCCCAGACAAAATGCGACAGACGCTGCTGTACTTTTTCCCGCCCCAGTCGCAGTGTCATACCATTAGTCAGTTTCAACTGCCAGGCAGAACGGTCACTCAGCTGTAATTGCTGAATATGCAAGCCGGTTGGTTGTAGCAAACTTTCGAATGTTAGCAAATGTACAGTCATGTAGCGAGCGGAACTGTTGGTTCCAGTAAATAATGGCAACTGTTGCTGACTGGTTGCAGTAAATATTTGTCCATCGTTGTCCACCAGTTGCTGAGCATTCCAACGTGCCACAGGTACCCGCTCTTTAATCTCCAGCTGTACAGTATCAGGCCATATCCGCTTTACCTGAACTTTGGCGACCCATGGCAGTTTAGCTAAAGCCGCCTGTGCAGCACTAACATTCACGGTAAAAATATTACCACGCAAATACTGCTTACTGATTTCTTCAATTTCGGAAGACTGCAAATTTTTCAACGGCTGTAACACTTTTATTTGCCGTACCGGAAAGTAAGGTGAGTGAACCAGCCACGTTCCGCCTGCACCAAGCAGACAGAACAATACACAAACATATAACCAGCGATAAAGCCGTTTTAAGGCCTGCGCATTATCCCAAAGTCGCATGACTTAAAATTTCAACACACAAATCTTCAAAACTCAAGCCAATTTCACGTGCCGCTTTAGGCACCAGACTGTGACCTGTCATGCCTGGCACAGTATTGACTTCCAGAATATAAATCGTTCCGTCTGCATCACGGAGAAAATCTACTCTTCCCCAGCCGCGACCCCCCAGAGCTTTAAATGCTCGGGCTGTCAGATCCCGCATGTGCTGCTCATCTGGGGGTGTCAGATCTGCGGGACACAAATAAACGGTATCATCACGGTGGTATTTGGCCTCATAATCATAAAAGTCAGTTGCCGGAAGAATACGTATACTGGGCAACACCTTCTCACCCAAAATAGCACAGGTATATTCTCCACCCTCAATAGCACGTTCTGCCAGAATTTCACCGTGATATTGTTTAAGCTCCTGATAAGCCTTAGCCAGTTCACCCGTCTGTCTGATTTTCATCACACCTACACTACTGCCTTCGGCTGCCGGTTTAACAAACAGAGGCAAACCCAGTTTTGCTTCTACATCAGCAAAATCACTATCGTCATGTAATACAATAAAGGGGACACAGGGTAAACCAACACCCTGCCAGATAAGACGGCTGCGAAATTTGTCCATACCTATAGCACTAGCAGCTACGCCGCAACCCGTATAAGGTATACCCAAGGCTTCTAGTGCGCCTTGCACCACACCGTCTTCCCCAAAGGAACCATGCAAAATATTGAAAGCATGTTTAAACTTTTCACTGACCAAGTCAGACAAGGGTCGCTCAGCTGGGTCAAAAGCATGTGCATCCACACCTCGGCTTTTGAGCGCTGTTAAAATTGCCGCGCCACTGGCCAGTGACACCTCACGTTCACTGGAGAAGCCACCCATCAGTACGGCGACTTTACCAAAATTATTCATTACTTTATTTTTTCCTGTATTTCTTTCAATTATTACTATTTTTGCACACGATATAGATTGCCATACCTAAATAGCTGCGGCCATTTCTGTAATCATGGCTGGTACTTTATTGATACTACCAGCACCCATATTGAGCAAAACATCACCATCTTGCAACACATTTAATAAAGTGGGTGCCATTTCATCCACGTTTGCTACATAAATCGGTTCAACTTTGCCTAAAACCCGAATAGCTCGCATTAATGCTTTACTGTCTGCGGCCACAATTGGATCCTCACCTGCTGCGTATACTTCCGTTAACACTACGCCATCAGCTTTAGTCAGTACCTGTACAAAATCTTCAAAAAGGTCACGGGTTCGGGTATAGCGATGCGGCTGAAAAGCCACTACCAGCCGGCGGTCTGGATAGGCACCACGCGCCGCAGCAATAGTAGCAGACATTTCCACCGGATGATGTCCATAATCATCAATAAGTAATGCTTTACCGCCATCCGGCAAAGAAATATCACCGTATTGCTGAAAACGGCGACCAACACCGGCAAAGCTTTCTAGCCCAATCTGTATTGCGGAAACAGAAACACCGATTTCCAGTGCCACACCGATTACAGCAAGTGCATTTAAAACATTATGCTGTCCCGGCATATTGACCGTTACACTAAATGGATTAATACCTTTTTTGCGCGTATGAACATCAAAACGCATCTGCGCACCGCAGGCTTCTATATTGCTAGCATATAAATCGGCACTGTCATCCAGTCCGTAAGTAACAAAGGGTTTCTGAATAAGCGGCAATATCTGACGCACATGTTCACTGTCAATACATAAGAAGGCTTTGCCGTAAAATGGCATTCGATGCACAAAGTCAACAAAGGCCTGATGCAGTTTTTCAACATCATGGTCATAAGTATCCATGTGATCAGTATCTATATTGGTCACAACTGTGAATAGAGGAGTCAGATATAGAAAAGATGCGTCGGATTCATCAGCTTCAGCAACAATATATTCCCCTTTACCCAGCTTGGCATTGCTGCCGGCAGCAGTTAAGCGTCCGCCGATAACGAAAGTCGGATCCAGTCCGGCAGCGGCGAGCACAGAAGCAGTTAGGCTGGTAGTTGTCGTTTTTCCATGTGTACCGGCAATCGCAATACCCCGTCCAAAACGCATGATTTCAGCCAACATCATGGCACGAGGGATAACCGGAATTTTTTGTTCCAGTGCAGCCACCACTTCCGGATTGTCTTTCTTCACCGCGGTTGAGGTCACAACCACATCAGCACCACAAATATTATCTGCACTGTGACCACAGCTAATCTGCACGCCGATAGCACGCAAATGTTGAGTAGCGGCATTATCAGCTAAATCAGAACCACTAATCTGATAGCCTTCATTATGTAAAACTTCAGCAATACCGCACATACCCGTACCGCCGATACCCACAAAATGTATGTGACGGATCCGGTCTTTCATATTTTCTTTCATACTATATTTACTTTTCCGGCCGGCTCAGGCTATACAACATCTTCCGGCCATTCTTTAATCATTGTTCAAAGCACACTAGCCACTGCCGCCGCTGCGACCTTAGCCGCACTATCCGGCTGAGCCAATGCCCGAGCTTTCTCTGCCATCTGCAAACATTGTTCGCGTGATAAATCAGCCAGTACTGTTTGCAGGGACTGAGCATTTAGGCTAGTTTGAGGCATTAGCACGGCCGCGCCATCCTTAACCATATACTGTGCATTAGCAGTCTGATGGTCGTCAACAGCATGCGGATAAGGCACCAAAATCGCGCCTAAGCCAGCAGCGGTTAGTTCAGCTATAGTCAGTGCACCAGCACGGCATATCACTAGATCAGCTTCACGGTATGCAGAAACCATATCGGTGATAAATTCCACACATTCTGCTTTAACACCACACTCAGCATATTGATGCTGTAACTGTGCCAATTTATTGCGACCAGACTGATGCAGCAGATTCGGACGCTGCGATTCCGGCAATAAAGCCATAGCCTGTGGGACAACTTTATTTAATATATCGGCTCCCAGACTACCGCCCACCACCAAAATATTCAGCACGCCCTGCCTACCAGCAAAGCGTTGTGCTGGTGGGGTTAATGATGCAATATCTGCTCGAACAGGATTACCCACCAGCCCGTTTTGGTTGGTAAAAACCTGCGGGAATGCATACATTACCTGACTAGCAAAATGAGACAGCACTTTATTAGATAAACCGGCAATAGCATTTTGCTCATGTACAATCAACGGCAAGCCACATAATCTGGCAGCGATGCCGCCGGGAAAAGAGACAAATCCCCCAAAACCGATAACCGCATCAACATTGTACCTACGGATAATTCTCCGTGCGGCAGCAATGGTTTTTACTAAAGTAAACGGCAACAGTAATTTTCTCTTAATTCCGTTACCGCGAATGCCTTTAATAGAGAGAGTTTCCAACGGAATGTTGTATTGTGGTACCAGACGCGTTTCCATTGCACCTTCACTACCTAGCCAGACAATACGGTGTCCCTGCGCCTGCAACTCCTGTGCAACAGCAAGTGCAGGAAATATATGCCCGCCTGTACCGCCCGCCATGACCATAAAGGTTTTTGCATTCATTGAATATCCGCTTTACTCATTATGTTTGAGGATAAATTAAACTTTAAAACCACGCATGACCCGTCGGTTTTCATAATCAACTCGTAATAGCAAGCCCACGCAAATAAGAATAATCATCACCGCAGAACCGCCATAGGAAAGCAAAGGTAAAGTTAAGCCTTTAGTTGGTAGAAGTCCAATATTGACACCAATATTAAAAAAGCTCTGGATACCTAACCAAATACCAATACCTTTGGCAACAAATGAACCATAAAACAGCTCTAGATCACGTGCCTGCTTGCCAATTGAAAAAGCTCTGATCACCAACCAAATATAACAAAACATTAGTACCAGAATACCAACAAAACCGAATTCTTCTCCAATTACCGCGAGAATAAAATCGGTATGAGCTTCTGGTAAATAAAAACGTTTTTCCAAACTGGCTCCAAGCCCGACGCCAAACCAGCCACCACGACCGATGGCCATTAATGAATGGGTCAACTGATAGCCTTTACCAAGCGGATCAGCCCACGGGTCAAGAAAACCGGCCACGCGCGCCATACGGTAAGGTTCAAACAGCACCAGCAAAATCATGGCCAGCAAACCAAAACCAACAACCGCCATAAACCAACGAAAAGGTAAACCAGCCAGAAACAGCAGGCCGACAGCAATAACGGATACTACAACAAATGATCCAAAATCCGGTTCCAGCATAATCAGCCCAAGACCAAGACCGACAGGAATACCAGCAAACCAAACCTTTTTGAATTCTTTTAATATTTCTGCTCGACGGGTAAAGAAACTAGACAGATACAGAATAATAGCCAGCTTGAACACTTCGGTAGGCTGAATATTGACCATACCTACATTAATCCAGCGGCGGGCACCGTTAATTTCACGCCCCATCACCAGTACCAGTATCAACAACAGAATACTGAGCAGTAATACTAGTGGTGTAAGTTTTTTCCATGTACGTAGAGGAATACGCGCGGCAATACAACCAAGCAGCCCACCGCACAGCAGAAAAACTGCCTGACGTACTAGATAAAAATAAGTACTGCCGCCATCATGTCTTGCATAAGCAATAGAAGCCGAATACACCATAATCAGGCTAAAACTGGCCATCAGCACTACCATCCATAGCAGTGACTGGTCGAATGTATCGCCGCGGCGTAATAATTTACGGTCGAGTAAACGTGATTCGGTAATCATGCTTGGCTACCCTGCAGCTGTCGCACACTGGCAATAAATACTTCACTTCGGTGGGCATATCCTTTAAACATATCATAACTGGCACAAGCTGGACTCAGTAGCACAATATCACCCGCTTTAGCCAGTGCAAAGGCACGCTGAGTAGCCTGCGGTAAATCATCACAGTATTCAACCGGATAATTTTCTCCGTCCAGAACAGATCCTAGCTGATGTGCATCTACTCCAATAAGCAACACTGCCCGAGCCTTATCACGTAAAGCTGTTTGCAACGGCGAAAAATCCTGTCCCTTCCCTTGTCCACCCGCTATCAACACGATTGGTTTATCCAGCCCAAACAATGCTGCACAAGTTGCACCGACATTGGTTCCCTTTGAATCATCAATAAATGTGACACCATTGACTTCAGCTACTTTTTCAACCCGATGCGGCAAACCCTTGAAAGCACCAACATTGTGCAGCAGTTGAGCTCGCGATAAACCTATGGCCTCACATAAAGCAAACGCAGCCAGCACATTGGCAGCGTTATGTTTACCTTGCAGAGGTAATGCATCAAAGGATAGTAGAGCTTCATTACCAGCAGAGAGCACACCTTGATTCAGCCAGTAGTCGGTATTTTTTTGTAAAGAAAACCATTTCACATTATGTTCGTGGCGCAGCATGGCACAACAGAATGTGTCATCAGCATTCAATACCTGCATGGCGTGACCACGAAAAATCCGGTCTTTACTGTGTGCATAATCAAGTAAATCATCATAGCGATTCAAATGATCTTCAGACACATTCAGCACTGTAGCCACAGTGGCATTGAGACATGGAGTGGTTTCCAGCTGAAAACTGGAAAGTTCCAGCACCCACACATCGGCGGTTTTGCCGTCGCGTGCTAGATAAGCTTCAAGAACCGGTGTGCCTATATTGCCTGCAACGACGGTATCCAGACCACACTTTTCACATAAAAATCCTACCAGACTGGTAGTGGTGGTTTTGCCATTTGATCCGGTAATTGCAATTACTTTGCTACCGCTACCAGCCAGTAGTTCAGCTAAAATAGCTACATCGCCAACTACTTGCCCACCGGCACGTTTAAAAGCAACAATTGCTGTATCACGTTGGCTTATACCTGGGCTTAATGCCAGCACATCAAAATGATGCTGATTCAACACTGCCGCCAATTCACCTGTATGAATGTCAACCTGATAATGATTGAGAACTGACTGACGTGTTGCCTCATCCGGCTGCATATCATATGCGGACACGTTAGCGCCAGCTTGAGTCAAAAATGCCAGCATTGAAACACCGGTACGTCCCAACCCTGCAACCAAAACTTTTTTATTACGCCAGTCAGTCATGGCTTAGTCCTACATTTATTTTTCAGTTACACATTCAAGGCCTGAAACTAATATTTTAAGGCCATTATCGTATTTTCAGAGAAGAAAGTCCCACCAGCACCAAAATCATGGTGATAATCCAGAAACGTACTACTACCTGCGTCTCTTTCCAGCCTTTCTGCTCAAAATGATGGTGAATCGGTGCCATCAGAAAAATACGTTTACGCCGTAATTTATATGAACCTACCTGTAGCATCACTGACAAAGCTTCTACAACAAATAAGCCGCCCATAATCACCAGCACAATTTCCTGACGCACTATCACCGCTATCGTACCCAAGGCGGCACCCAGAGCCAATGCACCGACATCTCCCATAAATACCTGTGCTGGATAAGCATTAAACCATAGGAAACCCAGACACGAACCACAAATGGCTGCACCAAATATCATGACTTCATTGGCGCCGGGCACATGAGGCAACTGCAAATAATGTGCAAATTCTGCATGTCCACTCACATAGGCAAAAATAGACAAGCCCGCAGCCACCAGCACTACTGGAAAAGCCGCCAACCCATCCAAACCATCCGTCAAATTAACCGCATTGGATGTGCCAACAATCACAAAGTAAGTCAGCACCACAAAGCCTATACCACCTAAAGGATAAGCAATTTCCTTGAAAAACGGCACAATAAACGTAGTTGTTGAACTTAAATGCGCAGCATAAAACAGCACCACTCCAGCAATTAGCGCTACGGTAGATTGCCATATCATCTTGAATTTGGCCGATACACCATGCGGGTCTTTGTAAACGACCTTTTTCCAGTCATCATAAAAGCCCAGCGCTCCGGTACTGAGCATTACTAGCAACAGCACCCAAATATAAGGATTAGCCAGATTGGCCCATAATAATGTTGTAACCGTAATTGCCAATAAAATCAGCGTTCCGCCCATTGTGGGAGTACCGCTTTTAATTAGATGGGTTTTGGGTCCATCATCTCGAACGGCCTGTCCGACCTTGAGTTGAGTTAATTTGCGGATCATCCATGGCCCAAATGCAAGACTTAGTCCCATAGACGTAAGCGCAGCCATTACAGCACGGAAAGTAGTGTATTGAAATAAATGAAAACCACTTATCCAATAATGAAAAAGTTCAGCTAACCACAAAAGCATGGTTGTTTTTCCTTGCCACAGCTCAGGCCATGACGGTTAATCAAATAATCACTGCTGACGGAAATAATTGTTCCGACAACCTAAACCGGTAACGAAAGCATCAAACAATCAAACCGGCAATCAATGGTTACCGCATTTTATTCTTGCGTTAAAGCCGCAACCACATCTTCCATGTGCATAAAACGTGAACCTTTCACCAGAATAGTCGCCGTTTGCTGATCCCAGGCGCGTAAATCCTCAATAAGCCGGTTTCTGTCCTGATAAAACGCTTCTTTAGCGCCATAAGCTTCGGCAGCATATTGGCTGTTATCACCGATAAAAAACGCAGCCTCAATACCTCGTTCACGCATGTAGGCACCAACTTCAGCATGCAAAGCAGGAGCATTATTGCCAAGCTCACCGATGGCACCCATAACAATGACCCGTGGTGCCGGAAAAGCCGCCAGTACATCAATCGCAGCCTTGAATGCATCAGGATTGGCATTATAAGTGTCATCAATAACCAGCGCACCATTCAAACTGTGCTTCTGCTGCAAGCGGCCTTTGGCGTTTTGAAATGCATTCAGTCCATGCAAAGCTGACAAAGGTAAACCAGCTGCCAGCGCCATCGCGCAGGCTGCTACCGCATTGTGTACCATATGCAATCCGGGCACGGGTATATTTATATGAGTCTCACCTTGCAGGCTGTGCAGGTCAAAAGCAATGCCTAATGGCTGCAAAACAATATTTTCAGCATGCACATCACCCAGCTTTGTACCAAAGCGGACACATTTTTTACCATGCAAAGCTTTGATATAAACCTCAGACTGTCCGTCATCAGTTGGGACAAAGCCAATTCCATCAGCATTTAAACCTTGGTAGATTTCACTTTTAGCACATGCAATATCGGCCACATCTGCAAAACCGCAGCCAATGTGAGCACGCAAAGCATTATTAACCAGAGCAAAATCTGGACGCGCCAAACCAGTTAAATAACTCAGTTCGCCAGCATGATTCATGCCCATCTCAATTACGGCGTAGCGATGCTGCGGTTTTAATTGCAGCAATGTTAATGGCAACCCTATGTGGTTATTAAAATTACCAGCAGTTGCCAAAATCGCATCTTTACCCGCGTGGCAACGCAGAATAGTAGCCAGCATTTCCTTTACAGTAGTTTTGCCAGCCGAACCAGTCACACCGAAAACCTGCAATTGCGGATTAACAACCATACGCCATGCATGAGCCAGCTGGCCTAAAGCCTGTTGTGTATCGGCAACCACTAAACAACGTGCATTAGTCTTCCAGTCAGAGCAGCTGACAATGCACAACGCTGCTCCTTTTGCCAGCACTTCATCAATAAAATCATGGCCATCAAAATGTTCTCCCTGAATAGCCACAAACACATCACCCTGCTGAATCAGGCGGCTATCGATAATCACCCTATTTACCGGCTGGTTATGGCTTGGTAATACCTGTCCAAAAGTCTGATAAATAAAATTTAGATCTAAATTCGACATGTTATTTCTATATATGCATTTCAGCAGCCACGTTGCTGTAAGGCTGCCTGCGCTACTTCAAAATCAGAAAAATGATGCTTGTGGCCACCGATATCCTGATAGGTTTCATGCCCCTTACCAGCAATCAGTACAATATCGCCTATGGCAGCATGCTTTACTGCATAATCAATTGCCTTGCAGCGGTCGATTTCCACCAAAGCCGGTTCAGCCACTGCCGGTAAAATATCATTGATAATCGCCTCTGGATTCTCAGTACGCGGATTATCACTGGTTACCACCACATAATCTGCTCCTGCTGCTGCAGCCGCGCCCATTAGTGGTCTTTTACCTGCGTCACGGTCGCCGCCACAGCCGAATACACACCATAAATGTGAACCTGCCGGTTTAATTTCTTGTAAGGTAGCCAACGCCTTTTCCAACGCATCTGGCGTATGTGCATAATCCACCACTACTAATGGCTGTTTATCGCCCATCAAGCAATCCATGCGTCCGGTAGCTGGCCGAATATGCGGCCAGACCGCCAGTACATCTGCAAAAGTAAAACCGTTGGCACACAATACTCCGACACATGCTGCCAGATTCTGTGCATTGAAACGCCCGAGTAAATGGGTATGCACAATACCTTCTCCCCATGGGGTGCATAATTGTACTTGCATACCATTAGCTGAGGCCTGAAAGTGAGAGATGTGAATATCTGCTTGTGCATGAAAACCATAAGACAGTACAGTTAGCTGCGAACAATCACGATGCAGTTGCTGCCATAACTGAAAGCCGAATTCATCATCAATATTAATAATGGCGTGTTTTAGGCCCTGCCAGTAGAAAAGTGAAGTTTTACAAGCACCGTAATTCTGCATGCTATGATGATAATCAAGATGATCACGGGTTAGATTAGTAAAGACAGCGCTGGTAAAAGGCACACCCACTACACGATCTTGATCCAAGCCATGACTGGATACTTCCATGGCCACTGCAGCGGCATTTTCTTGAACAAAGCGGCGCAACCAAGTCTGATTGGTTACCGCGTCCATGGTGGTATTGACAGTATCATGTAGCTGCTGCCAATACCCATTGCCTACCGTACCCATAATGGCGCATTTCTTACCCAGAATATCTGATGCCTGCGCCAGCCATTGTGATACCGAGGTTTTACCATTGGTACCGGTCACCCCCCAGATAGCTAGTTTGCTGCCCGCATTATCATAGCAGGCAGCTGCTACCAGACCGGCACGCTGGTGTAAATTTGCTACCGGCTCATTTTTTACTTTCCAGCTTTCCTGCCACTGAAAATGGCCATCATCGTCCCAGAAAACAAATTCTGCCCCATTATCGATAGCAGACTGAATAAAATCGCGACCATCGGAATACTCTCCCTGACAGGCCACAAACACATCGCCTGGCTGAACCTGTCGACTGTCCGCACGCAAGTTTCTACCTGCAACTATAGCGTGTGTTTCAGCCGCTAAATGATACTCAGGCAAAGGCTTTTTCAGGGAAAACATAATACTGCCGTTTCAAATATTTTTATCAGTTATAAACAGAAGACAATCTGTGATGACACAGATTGTCTGAAGATTAATGTTTTTCAGTATGCACACTTGTCTTAACTGGTCTTGTAGGTGAAACACCAAGCACATTCAATGTGCCGACCATCACATCATGGAATACCGGACCGGAAACCGGACCACCATAATAGCCATTGGCAGTAGGATTCTGGATATTCACTGCTACAATTACTCGCGGATTGTCTGCCGGTGCAAAACCAATGAATGTAGCCATGTGCTTGGAATCTGAGTAATGACCATCAACAAGCATACGTGCAGTACCAGTTTTAGCTGCAACATCATAGCCATCAATCGCACCTTGCAGGCCGGTACCACCTGGTTGGGTAACGGCAATCATCATATGCCGTACTTCCTGTGCCGTTTTCGGCTGGATGATGCGCTCACCCTGCGGTGCTTTGTCCAGTTTCAGAAAACTTACCGGCAATAGCACACCATCATTAGTAAATATGGTGTATGCACGTGCCAACTGGAGCAAACTCATCTGAATGCCGTATCCAAAAGACATGGTTGCCTGCTCAATAGGGCGCCAGCTATGCCAGTCGCGCACGACCCCTGGTGTTTCACCGGGAAAACCAGAATGCATGCGATGGCCAAAACCGATAGAAGTATACATGTTGTACATTTCTTCCGGCGTAAACATAGCAGAAATTTTACTTGTACCTACATTAGACGACTTCTGAATAATGCCGCGGACATCTAGGTAAGGGTAATTATGTGTATCCCGCACTGTGGCCGGACCAATTTTATACGGTAGAGTATTGAAACCGCTGCTAGGTCTGATTTTACCGCTGTCCAGCCCTTTAGCAATGGTAAACGGTTTCATCGCACTGCCCGGCTCAATCATATCGGTTACCGCACGGTTCCGGCGGGCATCACTCTCTGTGGCTCCAGGATTATTAGGGTCATATCCCGGTGAATTTACCAGTGCAAGAATTTCCCCTGTTTTACCATCCAGTACCACTACCGAACCCGCTGAAGCTTGATGGAATTGCATTGCTTTATTTAAAGACTCATAAGCAATAGACTGAATACGCTGATCAACGGACAGTACCATATTGGTACCATTTCTGGGCGGCTGGTTACGTGGTGAATCCAGACTGTCAACTATGTTGCCTTTGTTATCGCGTAATACCACTTTAGCACCGTCTACACCGTGCAGAACACTTTCGCGGGACAGCTCCAAGCCTTCCTGTCCTTTGCCGTCAATATTAGTGAAACCAATAATATGGGAAAAAATCGGCCCCATAGGATAATGACGCTTACTTTCATGTTGAAATGCCAGGCCTTTTATATTAAGCGCAGCAACTTTTTCGGCAACTTCTGGTGGCAGCTGACGTTTCAGATAGATAAAGTCTTTATTACGGCTGAGACGGCTTTTGATCGTTGCCAATGGCACATCTATCAAAGCTGACAATTGCTGTAGTTGCGCATCGGTCGGCATCTGCTCCATGGCTGAAGGCACTGCATACAAAGAATCAGCCGGCGCACTGATAGCCAGTGCTGCGCCATTACGGTCAGTAATTGTGCCGCGTGTGGCCACCAATGGCAGAGTACGCACAAATCTCTGGTCGCCTTGTTCTTTTAAAAATTCGTGTTTTTCAGTCTGTAAATACACACCGCGTCCGATTAGCATGGCGAAGGCCACAGCCAGAGCACCCAGCACCAATACTATTCTTCCGTTCGTGGTCACAGGTTTTACCTGCTGCACTTCGCGGGTCAGCATGCGTGGCTTATAATCGTTTTTAATTAACATAGTAGTTTGTTCCACTGCTGGATAGTGCTGCCGGTTAGCAGCGTTTCCATTAATCTGTGACCTTTTATTTCATCATTTAACAGGCCGCGGAGCAGCCAGCATCCGTGTCTCGGCCAATGATGGTGAATGCAGATTCTGGCGTGCTGAAGCGTCCTGAATCAGCTGATGATTGGATAGCCGCGCCTGTGCCAATTTCAGTCGGCTGAAATCTTCATTTAAAAGACTCTCCCCTTTTTGAGCCTTATCCAACGCTATAAAAAACTGGCGCGAACGATCTTGTACTGTTACAACAGCAAAAGCTGAAGCCAGTACTAATACCAGCAAAATAATGTTGATTTTATTCATAGCCAATCAACCATAAATCTTTTCCATCAACTACGTTCTGCTACACGCAATACTGCCGAACGGGCGCGTGGATTAGCTGCAATTTCAGCAGCAGCAGGCTTCTGCGCTTTACCAATCAGACGTAGCGGAGGCTGTTCACGCTCCGCTTCCTTAAGCACAGCCCAGCGTGGCAGAGGCGCTGGCCGACTATTTTGTTGCATAAAATGTTTTACAATTCTATCTTCAAGTGAATGGAATGAAATCACTGCCAGCCGGCCGCCAGTATTCAGGCTTTCCATTGCCTGTGGCAGCACCCCGCTTATTTCTTCCAGTTCACGGTTAATAAAGATGCGAATGGCCTGGAAGGTACGTGTGGCCGGATCCTGTGCGCGCTCACGAGTACGGACGACTTGTGCGACGAGACGCGCCAGCTGGCCGGTTGTGGTAATTGGCTTCTCTTCTCTCTGTGCCACAATTGCCCGTGCAATCTGGCGACTAAACCGTTCTTCACCATAATTTTTAATTACCTCGTGTATTGCCTGCTCCCCAGCCACCTCCAGCCATTCTGCAGCCGATTGCCCGCGTGTGGTATCCATGCGCATATCCAAAGGTGCATCGAAGCGAAAACTAAAACCTCTCTCTGCTTCATCAATTTGCGGGGATGAAATTCCCAAATCAAACAGCGCTCCGTTAATCTTGTCGATACCCAACTGCTTCAGTGAGCTGTTTAACGCTGAAAAGCCTTCATGTACTACCTGTACCCGATTATCCTGTTGTGCCAGCTGCCTCGCCACAGCTATTGCCTGTGGATCCTTGTCAAACACCACCAGCCTGCCATCATTTCCCAGCTGTGACAGTATTTGACGCGAATGGCCGCCACGGCCAAAAGTTCCGTCAACATAGACACCGTTAGGTTTCACATGTAAAGCAGCAACTGCTTCATTCAGCAGCACTGTTATGTGGCCGCCATTACTCATTGATTTATTCATAATTGCAGCTGGGTCTTGCCCAGCTCTGCTGCCAGCATGTCTTCATCCATATCCAATGCGGCATTATTTTGTTCTTCCCACAGTGCCCTACCCCATACTTCGATGCGATTAGCACGACCTACTACATATACTTCACGCTCAAAATTCACCAACCGACGCAGATGCGCCGGCAACAATACTCTGCCTGCACTATCCAGCTCCATAGTATCTGCATTATGCAAGAGCAAATTCTGATAAGCCTGCAATACCCTGTTACCCGCCACCGGTAACTGCAAAAGCTGCGCCTCTACACTTCGCCATGATGATTCAGGATAAAGTAATAAATGTGTGCGCTTTTCAAGCGTAGCCACCAGTACTGGAGTGAAATGACGCGCCAGCAAGTCGCGAAACTTAGCTGGTATTGCCAGTCGCCCTTTGCTGTCTATACTTAATTCATACGCGCCGCCAAACATTATTAGCTCCAGTTGAGTGATTCGGGATTATCCCCCACTTTGCCACACCTTTACACACTTATTCACACTATAAGTCAATTTTGCTTGCATGGTCAATGCAATCAAGTCAAATTTTAGCCACTCAGAAAAACGACTATTTATTGAAAAAATCATCTAATTCAATACATTAATTAACTATTCTTCTAAACCCTAACTATTGTGCCGTTTAAGCATATTGATGCAAGACAGCACAGGCTGAAGGGAGCGTTTATAATGCTCTTCTGTTTACATATTCACCATATAACCTATGGATAATTTACCTATCCCGGATAAAGTTGCTGCAGCTAGCTCTGCAACACTCACTTCTCTAATTCAGCAAAAAATAAACCAGCAGGGTGGTTGGCTGTCTTTTGCTGATTACATGCAGATGGCACTGTACACACCGGCTTATGGTTATTACACCGGCGGTGCACAGAAATTTGGACAAGATGGCGATTTTATTACTGCTCCCATACTGACTCCGCTTTTTGGTCATACACTAGCACAGCAATTAAATGCACTATTGCCACAAACAGCTGGCAATATTTACGAATTTGGAGCTGGTACTGGCCAGCTAGCTACTTCTGTATTGACTGCATTAGATAGTGGACAACTTAAGCATTACTACATCATTGAACTATCCGCCGAGCTGGCCGAGCGTCAGCGCACATATATTCGGACCCATATCCCTGATTTGGCCGATAAAGTTGTTCATTTAAGCTGTTTACCGGCACAGTTTGACGGCATTTTGCTCGGTAATGAGGTATTAGATGCCATGCCGGTACCGATATATCAGTGTGTGGGAAATCAAATAGAAGAAATGGGCGTGAGCTGGCAGGATAACCGTTTGTGCTGGTCTCCTCAGCCCGCCAAAAATCAGCAGATAAAGCAACAGGTAATGGAAACTTTTCCTGTCACTAGCGAAATGTATCAGTCTGAACTGCATCCGCAACAACATGCTTTTGTGACCACACTGGCGCAGAAACTGCACCGTGGCGCCATGATTTGGATAGATTATGGTTTCGATGCAGCGCAGTATTACCATCCGCAGCGACGGCAGGGCACTTTAATCGGCCATTATCGCCATCACACCATCCATGATCCTTTTTATTACCCCGGCCTAACCGATCTAACCGCGCATGTTAATTTCACCCGCATAGCCGATGCCGGGGTAGAAAATAAGCTCGATTTAATTGGCTATACCACTCAGGCAACTTTTCTGCTGAATCTAGGTATTACCGAACTTTTAGCTCAAACAGGCCTGCCGGATGAAACAGCGTATATAAAGGCAGCAGCGGCCTGTCATACCCTTCTTGATACACGGGAAATGGGCGAATTATTTAAAGTGATTGCTTTTGGAAAAAATATTGATGTTGACTGGCTCGGTTTTAAATATGGCGATTTGTGCCATAAATTATAGCAATAAATAATTTAAGCATTCTTAGCCAGCACGAATTGGAAAGATACTGTATTAGGAAAAAATTTTCGAATTATATCAATAATTTAAATTATAACTCCGATAAAAAAGCTACATTAATTAATAAGCTGTGATTTTTATAACTATTTATAAACTGGATTTTAACCTTATCTAAATATGGCTACAGACAAACAGTTCCAGAAAATCACGCTCATGTAGGAACTTAAAAAAAGGAAAACATGATGTCAGTATTGTTATCCCCTATTACCATTGGACAATTGTCACTGAAAAACCGCGTTGTTATGGCACCAATGTGCATGTATGAAGTTAAAAAAGAAGATGGCATTGTCACGCCGTTTCATTTTGCTCATTATGGGGCACGAGCCATTGCTAATGTAGGCCTGATTATGATTGAGGCCACTGCTGTACAGCCTGAAGGACGTATCACCAAACATGATTTAGGTTTGTGGGATGATAAGCAGACTGAAAAATTCACTCATTTGGTGGATTCGTTGCATTATCTGGGCAGTAAAGTTGGTGTACAGCTGGCTCATGCCGGACGCAAAGCCGAAGACGCACTCCAGCCACTTGCACCCAGTCCCATTGCCTTTAATTCTAGCTCCAAAATTCCAAAGGCAATTACTCAGGACGAAATCAAACAAATCCGTACTGATTTTATTGCAGCAGCTAGGCGAGCACAGCAAGCAGGCGTAGATGTAATTGAAATTCATGCCGCACATGGCTATCTAATCAGTGAATTTCTATCGCCATTGAGTAATCATCGAAGCGATGACTATGGTGGTTCTTTAGCCAATCGATATCGTTTATTGCATGAAATTGTTACCGATATCCGTGCGCATTTTTCTGGTTCACTATGGGTACGTCTGTCTTTATCAGACTACGACCAAAGTGGTCAGCAAAACACAATTGCCGACTGGCAGCAAATAGGCCAGTGGTTAGAACGTGACGGCATTGATGTAATTGATGTATCTACCGGTGGCGTAATGGATTACGCTCCTGATTTACCTTTACACGGCGGCTATCAAACACCGTTTGCTACCGCTATGAAGCAAGTAGTTGGAATCCCAGTGGCAACAGTGGGCTTACTGGATAGTCCGGATTTAGCAGAATATATATTGCAAACCAAACAGGCCGACCTGATTATGGAGGGACGGGTATTGCTCCGCAATACAAACTGGTTAGCTGATGCTGCTCAGAAACTTCACGACCACAACTTCAAACCTTTTAATGATTCTTATCAGCGTG
Organism: Snodgrassella sp. B3837; assembly: GCF_026535955.1. NCBI lineage: Bacteria > Pseudomonadati > Pseudomonadota > Betaproteobacteria > Neisseriales > Neisseriaceae > Snodgrassella > Snodgrassella sp. B3837. Next base: position 154,601 of record NZ_JAFNPI010000015.1, on the reverse strand, counting down.
GGCAACTGAAATAAATGTTCTCTTGTTGTGGAACGCACAGGCCAGACCATTGTTCGGTTTGGCCCGTATACTAATTAATATTTATTCTGTTTCTGTAGCCACGTGCACCGATTGTGGTTGCAGACAAGCCAAATACTGTGGCTGTATTTTTACAAGAAATCCGCGTTTGCCGCCATTTATATAAATCAGTGGCAAAGCATAGATACTCTCTTCAACATATATCGGTAAACCCGCCTTATTACCAAACGGACTGGTACCACCTACCAGATATCCAGTCCATTTACTGGCCTGCTGGGGACTGGCCGGTTCGATATGTTTCATGCCGAGCTCTCGTGCCAGCTGACGTGTAGAAATATGCCGGTCACCATGCATCAGTACAATCAGTCCCTGTTTCTGCTCATTTTGCAGAACAATGGTTTTAATTACTGCATGCTCGTCCACATTAAGCGCCAAAGCAGATTGTGCTGTCCCTCCATGCTCAACGTAAGCATACTCCATTGGTTCATATGGTATCTGATGGTCGCGCAGAAAACGAATTGCAGGCGTGACTGGAAATTTACTTTTACTCATCCGTACACCGCATCCTTTCAGACCAAAATAACTGTGCTAACATCATTTATTTACCTTCATCAGGAACCTGTATATGAGTATCAAATTTTACCAGAGCGGTGACCGCCTTGCTGAAGCCACCATTGCCAATGGTCTGATATTTCTGGCCGGACAAGTACCCACGAATGAAGAAGCAGACATCACCGCCCAGACTGCCAACGTACTGGCACAGATTGACAGTATCCTTGCCGCCTGTGGCAGCGACAAACAACATATATGTGAAGCCGTGATTTACTTGAATGATTTACAGGATTATGCAGGTATGAATCAAGCGTGGGATAAATGGGTGGTCCCTGGCCACACACCGGCACGAGCCTGTGTGCAGGCCGCACTGGCCAATCCGCAATGGAAAGTAGAAATCAAAATTACTGCCGTACAAAAATAAATAAACAGCCATCAAGCTGATGTTATATCGGCTTGATGGCTAGAATATTACATACATTATATTTAACTGCGGTAATCCGCATTAATGGCCACATACTCTTTAGATAAATCACAAGTATAAATCTTCGCTTGAGCTTCACCACGAGCCAAATCAATTGTTACTGTTATTTCGTCCTGTGCCATAACTTGTTGTCCGGCTTCTTCAGTGTAGCTTGAGGCGCGCCCACCTTTTTCGGCTACCAATACATCACCTAAATACACTTTAATAGCGCTAACATCAAGGTCAGTAATACCGGCATAACCAATGGCACACAAGATACGACCAAGATTAGGATCACTGGCGTAAAAGGCTGTTTTTACCAGCGGTGAACGGGCTACTGCATAACCCACCTGACGGGCTTCAGCCTCCGTCAACGCATTACGCACATCAATAGTAATAAATTTGGATGCACCCTCACCATCACGTACGATAGCCTGCGCCAGCTCCAGTGCTACATCAGCCAGTACCGTTTTAATTGCAGCATAATCCTTGCTGGCTTCAGAGTCGATCCGACCAAGTTCAGTTTTTCCGGTAGCTACCACCACAAAACTATCATTGGTAGAAGTATCTCCATCTACCGTTATGGCATTAAAAGAAGTATTTGCTACTTCAGCCACCATCTGCTGCAACAATGGCTGAGCGATATCAGCATCGGTAAACACAAATCCCAGCATTGTAGCCATGTTCGGATGAATCATGCCCGAACCTTTGGCAATACCAGTGAAATGTACTTTATGTCCATCTATAGAGACTGTACGGCTGGCCATTTTGGGAACGGTATCGGTGGTCATAATCGCCGCTGCTGCCTGCGGCCAGTGTACAACTTTCACTTTAGGTAGTGCCGCCACGATCCTGTCTACCGGTAATGGTTCTAAAATCACGCCAGTTGAAAACGGCAGCACTTGTGCTGCTGCACAGCCAATTTGTTGAGCCACTTTTTCACAGATAAATTCAGCATCGGCCAAACCCTGCCGGCCAGTGCCTGCATTGGCATTACCCGTATTAATCACCAGCGCACGCACACCTGTATCCGTAGCCAGATGCTGCTTAGCAATTTGTACCGGTGCGGCACAGAAACGGTTTTGAGTGAAAACAGCGCCGATGCTGTTGACGCCATTCAGTACTATCAGGGTTAAATCATCATGATCGGGCTTTTTAACACCCGCTTGTCCCACAAAGACCTGTACACCATCAATGGCTAGAACCTGCCTATCATTTGGCACGGCCAGATTAACAGCCATAGCTATCCTCCTTTATTTCGAATAAACCAGCTTATTGTTGTTCCCTTAGTAAATTATTTTTTATCACGATTCAGGCTGAATCTTGCGTTTCGTCAGTAAGCGCCAGATAAACATCACATAACCAGACAAACTATAAAGCAAGAAAAAGGCAAACAGCACTACTGATGGTTCCCACGTCACTACCAGCAATGCAATCACCGCCAGAATCATTACAAAAAAGGGTACCTTACGATAGGCATTAATTTCTTTAAACGACCAAAAAGGAATCTGCACCACCATGGATAAACCGCCAAACAAAGTAATAATCAGACATAACCAGTCCAAATGAGGCAGTCCTTGAAAAGTATGACTTACCCAAATCAGGCCAATTACTAGTGCAGCAGCCGTCGGACTAGGGATTCCGATAAACCACTTCTTGCTGACTTTACCTATTAATGTATTAAATAAAGCCAAACGCAAAGCAGCGCAGGCACAATAGATAAATGCTACCGAATAGCCAATTTTACCAAAATGGAATAATTGCCATTTATAAGCAATAAGTGCTGGAGCCACACCAAAACTCACCATATCGGCCAGACTGTCTAGTTGTTCGCCAAATGCACTCTGGCTATTGGTGAGACGCGCTACCCGTCCATCCATACCGTCCAGCAGCATGGAAATAAAAACAGCAATCGCCGCAATTTCATAATGCCCATGCATAGACTGAGTAATCGCGTAAAAAGCGGCAAACAGTGCAGCTAAAGTAAACGCATTAGGCAATAGATAAATGCTATTATCACGCAGGCGGCGTCGGTACGGCCGATTTGGACGGTTAGATTTCATTACTTCAGCTTGTTGTGTCATATTTAGTTATATCCTCGACAGGCTTCATTAACCCGTCCTGTTCATGATGTGGTGTATGCTTCAGACTGGCCAGTTCTATCATAGCCATACGCAAATCAACTAATCCGCTACCATCCTGTACCGAAATATATACAGCCTGAGGGCGCCCGCGAATGTCGCGTACTATTCCCTTCGGCCGCTGCTCTGCAGCCAGTCTGTCAATTTTATTATAAATAATCAATTGTGGTATGTTTGCTGCATCAATTTCCGTCAATACAGTATTTACATCATCTATTTGGCGTTCGAACTCAGGATGCGTCACATCCACCACATGCAGCAGCACATCAGCCAGAGCTGTTTCCTCAAGCGTTGCCGCAAATGCAGCCACCAGACCATGCGGCAAATCGCGAACAAAACCAACAGTATCCGATAAAAGCACACTGATCTGCTCATTCAGATACAAGCGACGCACCGTATTATCCAGCGTCGCAAATAACTGATCCTCAGCCACCACTTGCGCTTTAGTTAAACGGTTAAATAAGCTGGACTTGCCCACATTTGTATAACCGACCAACGCAAAAAGCGGTAATTTTCCTTGATTCCGACTTTTACGCTGCGTAGCCCGTTGCTGTCGAACTCGCTGCAACTCATGACGCAAGCGCGTGATTTTCTGCCTTATCAGGCGTCGGTCTGTTTCCAGACGAGTTTCCCCCGGCCCGCGCAGCCCTATACCACCACGCTGACTCTGCAAATGTCCGTAACCACGCACCAGCCTGCTGGATAAATGCACCAGCTGCGCCAGCTCAACCTGCAGGCGCCCTTCTTGACTTTGTGCCCGTCGAGCAAAAATAGCCAGAATCAGACCAACGCGATCTAACACCCGACATTGCAGCAATCTTTCCAGATTACGCTCCTGTGTCGGTGTCAGAGCATGATTAAAGACAACCAGATTAGCTTCCGTCTCAAATACCTGCTGAGCCAGTTCTTCTGCCTTGCCTTTACCTACAAACAATGCAGCATTTGCCTGCTGGCGTTTGCATGGCACCAAACCCACCACTTCTGCTCCGGTAGCTCGTACTAACTCCTGCGCCTCATCTAGCGCTGCTTCAAAGAGACTGGTTCGGCGCTCAGCCGTAACCGGAAAATCTTTGTCCAGCAACACACCCACCAGCAGCACTCGTTCAGGTTCTAGTCGAGCAGATAAACTGGCTTTAGATAATTCTTTCATAGACTAGCGTTTGTACAACAACAGGCTGCCTGAACTCATAAAGAACAGACAGCCTGTATAACCATTAATAACATCATTCCTGAGACAAAACATGCTGTGCTGCCGCAGCAGCCTTAGTGGTCGCATCTTTCACCATATCAGCCTGCTCTCCCGTATTTTGTTCAGCACCCTGTCTTTCTGCTACATCCGAACCTTCCTCAGGTGCCGCTAACGGCAACTTAGCCAATACTGTACTGCTGGCACGAACCTTATCCCCGATGGCCACCAGCGGTGTAGCATCTTCGGGCAGATACACATCCACACGCGAACCAAAGCGGATAAAACCATAACGGTCGCCACGGTGCAATAAATCATGGGCATGCACATAACACAGAATACGCCGTGCTACCAGCCCAGCCACCTGCACAAAAGTTACCGGCCGGCCTGTCTTTGTGACCGCCAGTACCGCATTACGCTCATTCTGCACACTGGCTTTATCCACTGCCGCATTCAGAAAACTACCTTTGAAATAATCAACCCGTTCTACCTTGCCATCAATCGGACTGCGATTGGAGTGGACATTAAATACATTCATAAACACACTGATTTTCAGCGCATTCACTTCTCGATACGGATCAGAGGTTTTTTCTACCACAACAATACGTCCATCCGCCGGACTCAGCACATCTTCAGGATCTGCAGGAATATCACGTGCCGGATCTCGAAAAAACTGCACCACAAATACTGTGATTACCCATAATGGCAGCGACCACCAGCCGCACCAGACAACTGTTAATATGCTCAGCACGAGACTGCCGATAATAAACGGCCAGCCTTCCTTTGCAATCAAAGGATAAGGATACATATGCGACACAAGGCTACTCCTTTACAGATAATCTACTGCGGACAGGTCGCAGCGAAAAACAAACAGAATACTTTGCTGAAATCCACACCATCAAGTCCTATAACTATAAGCAGATTTCACAATCTCAACAATATAAAAACTGCACCAACAATTAATTGAGGCGCACACAAATCACTTAAACACAAACACAGCCAGCAGAACCAACGCAATCACTGCAAGCCAGAAGTTCTGCTGCCGCTGCGTGCGCAGCAGATGAACATAAGCATCACGCCATTCCAACTGGCGCTTTTCATCCACCAACGCATTCAGCTTGCGCGGTAGCGCCGGCAGCATCTGTGCCCAATCCGGGGCTTCCTGTCGCAGCGTTTTCCACAAAGCCTTTATACCAATCTGATTATGCATCCAACGTGTCAGAAAAGGTTTAGCAGTTGCCCATAAATCTAACTCTGGATCAAGCTGCCGTCCCAAGCCCTCAATATTCAGTAAAGTCTTTTGTAGTAACACCAGTTGCGGCTGAATCTCCACATTAAAGCGGCGGCTGGTCTCAAATAGGCGCATCAGCACCATCCCAAAAGAAATCTCAGCCAGCGGCTTATTAAAAATCGGTTCACATACCGCACGTACCGCTGCTTCCAGCTCTTCCACTCTGGTGTCAGGCGGTACCCAACCGGATTCCACATGCGCTGTTGCCACACGATGATAATCCCGATTAAAAAAAGCAAGAAAATTAATCGCCAGATAGCGTTTATCGTAATCAGTCAGCGTACCGACAATACCAAAGTCCAAAGCGATGTAACGACCATCATCCGCCACCATAATATTACCCGGATGCATATCTGCATGAAAAAAGCCGTTATCAAAAACTTGAGTAAAGAAAATTTCCACACCATAACGGGCAAGCTGATGTAAATCAATATTTTTTTCACGCAACCTGTCTAAACACGCTACCGGAATACCATCCATCCACTCAATAGTTAGGACACGGCGGGCACAATAATCATAATAAACTGCAGGGATAATCAGCATCGAACTGTCAGTAAACTGGCGCCCGAGCAGACTGGCATTAGCAGCCTCGCGCATCAGATCCAACTCATCATGCAGATAATTTTGAAATTCTGCCACCACCTCCCGAGGTTTCAATCGCTTGCCATCAGCAAACAACCACTCTACCCAGCGTGCGCCCACTGCCATTAGGGCTAAATCCTGATCAATTACTGGCGCTATGTTCGGACGTAATACTTTAACTGCCACTTTCTGGCCTACCCCGCCATCAGCAGCAAACAAATTAGCCTCATGCACCTGCGCAATAGAAGCACTGGCAACTGGCTGCGGATTGAAGCGTGCATAAATTGCATCCAGTGGCTTACCCAGTTCTGCTTCAATCACTTTAATGGCCACATCACTGTCAAAAGGCGGCACTCGATCCTGCAATAATGACAGCTCACGCGCGTAATCAGCAGGTAGCAAATCCGGACGAGTTGATAAAACCTGCCCAAACTTTACAAATATTGGCCCCAGACTCTCCAGCGCCAAACGCAATCTTACCGCAGGCAACTCTTGCCGGTACTGGCGTCCGCGCGGAAACCAGCGTGCCAGTTTTTGCAACCATAACGGTCGAATATGTGGCTGCACCAAATCCAGCAAACCAAATACGTATACCGTATGAATAATTACCCATATTCGTTTAGGCCAACACCACATGCACGCAGCTCCGGTATATCCGCAGAAAACAGCTATTGTACGGGATTTTATCTTTCTTTACCGGCCAATAGCCACGTACAAAAGTATCACACTGTTTTCGCATTCTTTTCCGTTAACTGCACGGCACCAGCCACATCACCTGGCGTAAACACAAAAGCACGTCCAAAACCAGTTACCAGCCGTGCCTTTTCCAGCCGCAACCGGAACAGCATAAAATCTGGCAGCCCACTAAGCACATCAACAGTATTGCCCAGCTTGGTCTTCATTGCCTCCAAAGCGGCAATACCCTCAGTTGTATCTTTTTCAACAGTCGTCACAGCGGCAGCATAATTCATACGTGCACGTGCAAAAATATTGCGCGCAGAAGCTTCATCTTCTATTAGCAGAACATTTGCCTGCTGTTGCTGTTGCAAATTCTGTGTATGCAAAGCCAGACCGGACAACAGAACATACAGATAGCCATCATGCTCGGCAAAAGGTGCATAACTTGCATGCGGTTCACCATCCTGCCCTACTGTAGCCAGTACCAGAGAATCCAGTTGCTGTAACCGCGTGACTGCTGCCTGAAGTTCAGCTACATCGTATTGTTCACTCATGTATTATTACCCTAAAAAATTATCCAAATTTAATGATAATAATTTTCATCTGAAAACTCAAATACCATTTATACTCAATACTACAAAAGCAGCAAGCTACCATTACCCCAAAAAGTACCGTACCATAAAAAATAAATTCAATTCGAGCATAAAAAACACAAAATCTTACAGTCAATACTGTCCGCTCCAGACTATAAGTTTTCACCAAACCACAAATAAAATTGAGCTTCAGCACAGTCAGAAATTAGGTAAAATCACCACCCAGATCACAGTCAAGCTTACGGCCAGCTCCAAATAAACCACAGTGGTACAGCACATCATGAATAATCAGCCTCATTCCGCAACCCATTCTTCCACAACCCAGAAACGTCCGCGCCAGTTGAAACAGCGCATACTTAAATTAATATTATTCTGTGGTTTCTGTATTCTGTATATCTTTATCCTAGCCACAATAGATAGCCGCACTGCCAGCAACCACAAACCGTGGCATTCTGATTTAACCATTGCTGCATTTAATCCAAATGGTTCATTTCTAGCCTTACCCTATTCCTATATTCAGCAGCACCCATTGGCCGGCACATCTTTTTTGGCCAAAAACACAGAAGGCAGCAAACAGAAAAATGACAACGATACCTTCAAATACACAATCATCGAGCAATCAGCCCAACATCAGCAGATACGCACTAGCCTGCGTACCAACCGCAGCATGACCATTGCAATCTATCAAGCAACAGCACATACCGTTACACCCATCAAATCCATCAGCTACAATATAGAACAGATATCCATGGCAGCCGTAATGGCTCTTATCAGCGTTTTAATTCTTCAATTTGCATACCGCTTGCTAGGCCGCCGTACTGCTAAAAAGCAGACAAGATAAACATACATTTTCTTCATACAAAACAAATTCCATAAAAAAGCCACCTGCAACAGGTGGCTTTTTGCAATTATGGCGAAGTCATTCCGGCTGGATTAAATTATTAGATGGCATAATCTCAGTTACAGCCTCATCTGAATCCTGTAACTCTGCTTGTAATTTATGCCGCGTATCCAGATACCGCTGAATAGTCTGCACTAACTCCTGAGTGCCCTGATGTGCCAAAGCACTGATTTCAAATACCCGCGGCACAGACAGGTCAAATTCATACTCATCATCCGGCTGCGGATAATCCCAGCCAATATCAGCAAGAAATTGCGCCACCCGTGCTGACCGTTCATCTTCAGCCAGCATATCGATTTTATTCAACACCAGCCAGCGCGGCTTATCATGCAATGCTTCATCAAAACGGCGCAGCTCTTCTACAATCGCCAGCGCTTCGGCTGCTGGATTCACTCCATCATCAAATGGAGCCAGATCCACCACGTGCAGCAACAAACCAGTACGCGAGAGATGTTTCAAAAAACGGTGGCCCAGACCAGCCCCCTCAGCCGCACCTTCAATCAAACCTGGAATATCAGCCATCACAAAACTATGATTATCATCACTACGCACCACGCCCAGATTCGGATGTAATGTAGTAAATGGATAATCGGCTACCTTCGGACGCGCTGCTGAAACCGCACTGATTAAAGTGGATTTACCCGCATTGGGCATACCCAGCAAGCCCACATCAGCCAGCACTTTCAATTCCAGCAGCAAACTGCGTGCCTCACCCTCTTCCCCCGGCGTCGCCTGCTTTGGCGCACGGTTAACTGAAGATTTGAAATGAATATTTCCTAAGCCACCTTTACCCCCTTTAGCTAGGCATACCCTTTGGCCATGATGAGTTAAATCAGCCACCACCTGCTCCGTATCCGCATCACGAATCAGCGTTCCCACCGGCATTTTTAGCTCAATATCATCGGCACCACGCCCATAACGGTCAGAACCATGGCCTTTTTCACCATTTTTAGCCTGATAGCGTTTAACAAAACGATATTCAACCAGCGTATTGATATTCTCATCTGCCACAGCCCAGACGCTACCGCCTTTACCGCCATCACCACCATCCGGTCCACCCTTAGGCACAAATTTTTCGCGCCGGAAGCTGGCTGCACCATTGCCGCCACGGCCGGCAACTACCTCAATTTTTGCTTCATCAATAAACTTCATAACGTTCTCAGTCTGCAATATTTATGCTCAGGCCAAAACCACATGTCTCAGGGCTAGCGTCGTCACACGATTATAACCAAACTCCAGCAGAATAGCGCTAGCTGTAAATCCCCTGCTGCGTCCCAACAAAAAAGCCCTGCCAGACAGGCAGGGCTTGATAGCTGTAAAAACTTACTCGTCTGCGCCAGTATAGGGACGCACACTTACGGTTTTACGGTTCAACGCGCCTTTCACAGCAAATTCCACATAACCATCCACTTTCGCGAATAGAGTGTGATCTTTGCCCATACCTACGTTTTCACCGGCGTGAAAACGAGTACCACGCTGACGAACAATAATAGAACCAGCCGGAATCAGCTCATTACCAAAGGCTTTAACGCCCAAGCGTTTGGCTTCTGAATCACGACCGTTGCGGGAGCTACCGCCTGCTTTTTTGTGTGCCATTCTGTTATTCCTTCACTCAATTAGGCAATCGCCACGATTTCAATCTGGGTAAAATTCTGGCGGTGGCCCTGACGTTTCTGATAGTGTTTACGACGACGCATCTTGAAAATGCGTACTTTATCGTGACGGCCATGTGCAACCACTTTAGCGGTTACTTTAGCGCCTTCAATAAAAGGCGTACCCACCTTCACCGCTTCACCGTCAGCAATCATCAAAACTTCATTCAGTTCGATCTGGCTGTCGAGTTCTGCTGGTATCTGTTCTACTTTTAATTTTTCGCCAACGGAAACTTTATACTGTTTACCGCCGGTTTTTACGACCGCGTACATACTCAACTCCAATAGGAATTCAATTAAAAAACAAAAACTAAATTTCCGCACAAAACGGAATTGGCGATTATAACAACCACGGAATTAACTGTCAAAACAATAACAACGTTGTATAAGCGCAGAAGATGGCTACCGCAGCAGGTTTCAGTAAACCATAATACATAGTATTACCAATCATAAAGCAGTGACAAAAACCAGCAACCGTTATTAACTAAAATTTTAAAAGAAATAAACACCAACTGAATAAACAAGCACCTAAAGCAACCGCAAAAAGATTGCTTTTAAAATGAATTATAAGCAATTGAGTAAAACTAAATTCTTTTATTCTTAAAGCCTTGATTAATCACCGCACAGCAAACTATGTTAGCTCAGAATTTCATAGCAAAATGGTCAAAAGAAACGTCAGTTGGCCCTCGTTAAACCTATCGATACCTACAGAAAAACTGCTGTAAGCACAGAAGAAACAAAAAATACATCTTTCCAATCAAAAAGAAAGATGTATTTAAGATTTCAATTTCTAAAAATTTATGCCACCGACAAAATTAATAGGCCACAGGCGGCTGAGGTTCCAGAGGGTCGATAACTTTTGTCGGACCATTTTTGAAAGCACACCAATTAACTCTCAATAAATCACATGGCAGCCACTTTGAAGGCGGTAATTTAACAATCGGATTAGCGATAGAAGGTGATTTAAACAAACTGATATGCACACCACCCTTGTCAGGTGGATTACCTGCATAACAAGAAAAAGAAGCAACACTTAAACTTAAAATACCCAAAACAGTTAACACAGATTTTTTCACAATGATACTCCTTTGGCTAAAGTAAAGAGTTTAAATAAACTCATTGATTACAATACATTTTTTAATATATGTTGTAAACTTTTTATTTAAAGAAACAAAAAAATTGTCTGATTAACACAACCATAAAAAATCCAACCAGCCAGCCCGTAATTTAAAAAAATTTATATATTCCACGTAGCCAACCAATACCAAAAACATAAAATCAATAAAAAGCTTCCTTTCCTTCACGCCAGCATAAAACAAAACCTAATACAAAAACGTTCAAACTACATATACAAAAGATATACAGTCCTATAGCAAGATTGATTTATCTAATCTCACTCACAACCAAAGCCAACAAAAAATATTCAGCGTTGAAATAAATTAATTTTAATCACAACTCACAAATCCTATTACTTTCTTAGGAAAACAGATAGATAAATGAAAACTCTACTCAGAAAATAATTAATAAACATACCCTGATTGATCTAGACAGCATTAGCTGGCTTCAGTTCCAGCCCAATTTATCCGAATTCTCCCTAAGCAAGAAATCATCAGAATTTACCCAATCTAACTTTTCTATCCCCAAAATTAATTTCAAGTATAATATTAAGCAATAGTGCTCAGTAGCAAACAGCACATTTCGATTAAAACACACCACCAAAATACGTTGCAGAAACACATACACATGCTCGAAAACCTGCCCTATTTCCAAAAACACCTACCTGAAGACCTAAGCCGCGTTAACGCTGTCATCAACCGTGCAGTCGAATCCGAAGTCGTACTTATCTCCCAAATTGGCCAGTATATAATTAGCGCCGGCGGCAAACGCTTGCGGCCGATTATCACCATTTTGTCCGGCAAGGCACTGGGCTATGATAAAGACCCACTATTTTCCCTTGCTGCCATGGTGGAATTTATTCACACTTCTACCCTGCTGCACGACGATGTAGTAGATGAAAGCGATCTGCGCCGCGGCCGTGAAACTGCCAACAATCTTTTTGGCAATGCCGCCGCCGTACTGGTAGGCGACTTTCTCTATACCCGCGCCTTTCAGCTGATGGTAGGTTCCGGTAGCCTGCGTATACTGGAAGTCATGGCTGAAGCCACCAACATCATCGCCGAAGGTGAAGTGATGCAGCTGATGAATATCGGCAATATTGACGTCACCGAAGAGCAGTATATTCAAGTAATTGAATACAAAACCGCCAAATTGTTTCAGGCGGCAGCACAAGTGGGCGCCATATTGGCCGGCGCCAGCGCTAAACAAGAATCGGCACTAAAAAACTACGGTACCTATCTGGGCACTGCCTTCCAGATTATTGATGATGTACTGGATTACACCGGTGATGTAGACACCATCGGCAAAAATGTCGGCGATGATCTGGCCGAAGGTAAACCTACCCTACCCCTGATTTACCTGCTCAACCAAGGCAGCCCTGCTGCCGCAGCCGATGTGCGCCACGCACTGGAACATGCCGACCGCAGCTACTTCGACAAAATTCACGACCATGTACTGAATTCAGATGCGCTGGCCTATTGCACTGCGCAAGCCAAAAAAGCGATAGATAAAGCCGTAAGCTGCCTAAATGATTTACCGGCTAATGAAACCACGCAAGCTATGCGCGATTTAGCATTGGCATCTTTAGCCCGAATCTCATAAAATAGCGGGCTATAGCCGCTTTTGACTATAGCCCTTCATTGTACAAGTCTCGCCGTAGTTCAACGGATAGAACACATGCCTCCTAAGCGTGCGATACAGGTTCGATTCCTGTCGGCGGGACCAAATTTATTCAAATTTTATAAATTTATTAAATACTTAGCAAGTAGAATTATATCTTTTACCGTTTTCTATACCGCTAAAAACATTATAAGAAACCCAGCAAAGCAGCAACGTCACTAATTTTTTTAAGCATCAGTTTTCTTCCTGATAATAAATTTTGTAAAATTTACGTCCATCGTCATCTCGTCCTTTTTCAATCATATCCTTACCACCGTGTATATAGATATGAAAGTTTTTATCCAGCTTCACTACACTTTTAAAATATTTCTCCTGCTTTTTTACAGCTTTCGGAGAAATATCAAAGTTTCTGACGGGTTCCAACTGATTTTCCTGCGCATAATTCTGACTAAAATCCTGATATTTTTGAATCAAATCATCTTGCGCAAATACCTCCTGCTCAAATTGCTGCAAATCGAACTGTTCATTATTTTTAAAATAATCAACAGACCTATTCAGCAATCCGATTTTTTCTGATTTACTGGCCTCATCATCAGCATCTATGGTTTGAGCAATAAATTGCTTAGCTGATTCCATAATATGAGTTGTCTGATGATAGTCGTTGTTAATGGGTCTAATACTTAGAAAATCATCAGTCCAGTATTTGGCTTCCGCACGCCGGTTGGTGTTATCCACAATAGCTACCAGATAACCCTGCTCTTTATGCAAATTAAAAATCAGACACCCCTTATCTAGCTTATGAATACTTAACCCCTCAATATCCGCCAAATCATAACCAGTCTGTTTGTCCTCAACCTTCAGAATTTTCTGTTTGTTTTCTGATTTAAAAATACCGATACAATCGACTATTTCATCATCAACCGTACAATCAGCGAGATTAAATACACTCAATTCTCCGGCCTTAATTTGCGGATGGTTACTTTTTTCATACAAATAACGCCCCATATTTTTAGACTGATTAATAAAATCATCAATATCAGTATACTCAAACATGGCTTTGATAATGGTATAAACCGGATTGAGCGCCAAATCGGGAAAAAAATGAAACTGATACAATTCATCAAATTTAAAATTGGAAGTGATTAACTTATTAAGTGTTTCTTCCACATTTTCATAATTACTTAACTCATCACACAGCCGCACACCGTCTGCAGTACTTTTATTGCCTATACTGTGTATTATTAATCTGCTGATATTTCCAAGAACAAATTTCGGCATAGATTTAACCATTTTTATAAGAGCTCATTTGGTATAAGAGCATTTCCATCAATAAATTCAGCAATTAATTTAAAATTCGGTAATTTATCCCAATCACTTGCTAGTGCATGATCAGTCAAAATTATTTGAAACGAATTTTTATTTTCATTAACCATTATATCAATAAAAGAATTAAGTACCTTAAATATTATGTTCAACATTTTTTGATCTTTTTCATAACGTAAAAAAGGAGTGCTAGGTTGATCAATAAATATAATTTGTGGAACATAATGAAGATTCATTTTGGCCATATGCATATGCAATGCCAAAAACATGCATAAATGCAAAAACACATAATTAGCCTGACTTCCTATTTCGCTTATAGGCAAAAATGCTGACATATTTGGTGGAAAAATATCTAACATCAAGTTTTCTTCATTTAAAGCTACACAATATCCTTTGTATTCAGTATCTTTATTAAGCTGATCATACACTTTTTGTGCAGTTTCATTAAATGATTTTATTTTTTCCAATTTTATACATTCAAATTGAACAGTATCAGATTGTGAAGATAATGTTTTTTTCTGTTCATTTAATATTTTTAATCGATTTGAGCTATCAATTAATTCACTTTCAATTTTTTTAATTTCTTCAGCTGTTAAAATAGATTTTAATCTACCTTCTATATTACCAATATTGATATAATTAGTATGATTAAACTGAAATTTATCTGCTGATTCATTTTTTTCTGTAATTTCTTTATTTATTTTGATTAATTGCTCATCAAATTTCTTTAAATCCTCAGAAACATCTAAGGGTGAAATTTGCTGATTTATATTATTTTTAATAGAGTAAAAAGAATCTCGTAAAGTTTGTAAAAATTTTTGTGTTTCATGAGATTGGACTAGTTGATTTGATAAATTCTCATATAAAAACTTAATAGGCTGCAAACTATCTGCTGATTTTTTTAAGTTTTCTTGATACCGATTATATTCACGCTTATATCTTTTCAACTTCGCTATTTCTAGTTCAATATCATTCTTTTGTTGATTAAGCTTTTCATTTTCTTCATTAAATATATACTTACCCTCTGCCATATTTTTGGCGGTACTAATAACTTGCTCAATAAATAATATTGCTTCATCTTCATTTTCAAACGATTGTGACAAATCAATAAAATTATATTTTTTTGATTCTTCTATTAAAAATTTAACTTTAGCTTTAAAATCTATAATTTTTTTCTCCCTTTCTTGAATGTCGGCTTTAATTTGCTTAATTTCTCTTGCTATTCCTTTTCCAGCTTTATTTGTTGCTTTTATTTCAGTGTTATCAGCACCTATGATTAATTCAAATATTTGATTTAACATTTTACCGGTAGTACTGTTTTTAAAATCATCTTTAAAAAAATGTAGATCAAAATATCTATCTGGTTGAGCAATGACTTTTTCTGTTAAAGAGCAGAAAATTAAAAAATGCCTATAACATAATAAATTGTTATAAGCTTGTTTTAATTCACCAGAAAAATTAAATAATTTATTCAAGCGTGATTTAACTTGTGAAATAGTCTGATTACTCGACGGCATTTCAGGCAAAGGGCCTAACCCAAAATATACATCTTGAGAAACTATACTTTTTTCAGGAGAACCTCGAGCTATTGAAATTTCTTGCTCATTGATGATAAAAGTAATACCAAACCATGAGACAGCATTAGCAATTTTATCTGCAATTTGTGTTATACCAGATAGTAAACAATAATCAACAATGCGCCAGATAGTTGATTTACCTGTGCTTGAAGCTCCAGTTATAACATTAACTTTATTTTTTTCAAAAAAATAGCTTTTCGGTTCTGAAGTGTCATTTTTAAACCAAAGTTTAATTTCGAGTAGTATAAAGTTCATAATTGTATTCTAAATATAAAATATAAATCAGAAAGGGAATAATTTTTAATCAATGCAACAAATTTAGGTATAACATGTTCAATTTTTGTGAATCTTAATCCTAATTCATTAACATTAAATTCAAATTCTTTATTGATTGTTATCGAATCTGTTATATTAATGACATTACTTTTTTGAAGAATCATTAACGAATTAACAGTAACAGGCAACAATGAGAGAAATCTGTTATTAAACGAAGTAAAATATAAACGTTTAGATTGGATAAATTGTTCTATATTTTCATAGTTAGCTTCATCTTTTAATAAATGATTAACAATGCGATTATCTAACAAAAATGGTAAAACTAAAGGGGCTGAAGCAATATCCATGCGTTTTAACTTGTTAATAACAGACATTAAAACCGTGGTAGCAATAGCTTCATTATTATAAATGTAATATAATTTTTTCATAAATTTTTATACCTATTTTTCCAGTCATAATGCCAACCTATTTTTAATTCATCTGAAAGTAAATATAAATAACCATTACTTGTATAAATACTAAGAGGAAAAGTATTACCTGGTACAGTCATTTGTTTTTTTCTTAATTCATCAAGAATACCAATCGCTAAAGACTTAATATCTTCTTCTAAATCTTTTATTAAACATCCTTCATTAATCTTTTTTTTAATTTCCCTATATTTTTCTTTAGAGACGTTTCTCCAAGTACCCATAATATTTTCTTCAAACATATCCAAATCAAATTGGTATATTTCTTTATTTTCAATCCAATCTGATAATATATTTATTGTATGAAGTTTTTGGAATGTAAAGTCTCTTATTTCGTCAGAATCATCTTGATAAATATCTCCTATATCCAGTAATTGTTGAATAAATATCTGGCTTTCTAAATTGTCTAGAAGATCCATTTCCAATCTTCTTTCAGGTAATGGACAGTTTTTATACATTATTCTCATACACTGACCAAAATCTTTTAAAAAATCATTAAAACTTATTTCATATTTTCCTTCAGAACAAATTTGACTATATTTTTTCTCTTGAAGTTGAGAACAAAAGGAATTAAAAATAGTTTCAGTATATTTATCATTCATGCATTTTTTTAAGATTTCATCTTTTATTTTTTTTATTACATCATTATTTCCAGTTTCAATATTCAAATTATTAAGAAATAGTCTTAAATTGCTTGATGATAATTTTTTAAATTCCGTAATACAATTTGCTATTTCTGGGTTATTTGTAGAAATAGAACTAATCTTGTTTAAAAATATTTGTGTATCGTTATCTTCTTTTGATTTAAAAGCCTTTAAGGCATCTTGAAATTTATTTTCTTTTTCTTCCTTATTTGTTATCAAAATAAATTTACACTTTTCAAGATTTTCAAAATTTGGTAATTGGATTAGATTTAACCAATTTAATAATGTTTTCCATAAGTCCTTATCAAGGGTAGTAAGATTAACTGAATTTCCTTGTGCCGCTTTTTGTATTGTATGTTTGATTTGAATAAATTCAGTAGTACCATCTGCTTTTTGAATATGTATATCTTCTTTAACTTCGAATCCAATTTTTTCCCCAACTTCCATTCTCAGTAAAAGCAATAAAAAATAGTAAGAATGATAACTCTGGGCTGCATCTTGAGCACCAGCCCCATGATTTTTATAAAATTTTTCAACGTCATTCATGCTAATTTACTCTAATTTTTTTACATTTGAATCATTAATTTACAAAAAAAGTTAGTAAATTTTGAAATTACAAATTTGCTTTTGTTTAATCTTAAAATATTTTATATATTTGTACATAAATATTAATAATAATTTACTGATTATAATATTAGAAATTATTATGATGAAAAAATACAATTGCAAATTAAATACTTACATAAAACTTCAGTAATTCAACCAAATTTAGAGTGGTATTTAAACCACATATTTTTTTCGCGCAAACGTCTTTTAGATTTTATTCAAAATAAATTGCAAAATTTATAACTAAATTTTAATGTAACCTATATTAACTGTTTTACAATTGTATACTTACTATATATTTACATAAATAGCTTATCGTCACGTCAATAAGCATTAATTTAAATTGTTCTCAAATTTTTAGGAATATAAGAATGACTGCATCTCTACTCCCGATTACCGAAGTCGCCCGCAACTGTGGTATCCCCGAACAATACCTGATTCCTTACGGCCGTGAAGTGGCCAAGGTAGATTTGGGGGTGATTCAGCCGCAAGCTAAACAGGGCAAGCTGGTATTGGTGTCGGCAATTACGCCTACGCCGCTGGGAGAAGGTAAAACGGTAACCACCATTGGGTTAAGTCAGGGGCTCAATTTTATCGGGCAGAAAGCAATAGCCTGTATCCGCCAGCCTAGTCTGGGGCCAGTGTTTGGAGTAAAAGGCGGTGCGGCTGGCGGTGGCAAGGCGCAGGTGTTGCCGATGGAAAAGCTGAATCTGCATTTAACCGGTGATATTCACGCGATTACCGCTGCGCATGATCTGGCTTCGGCAGCTTTGGACGCGCGTTTATACCATGAAGAACATCTGGGTGAAGATTTTACGGCACAAACTAAGCTGCCACGGCTGAATATTGATAAAAACCGTATAGTCTGGAAACGGGTGATTGACCATAACGACCGTGCTTTGCGGCGGATTAAGGTTGGCCTAGGTGGCGGCGCCAATGGGGTGGAACGCGAAGACGGATTTGAAATTTCAGCCGCTTCGGAGCTGATGGCGATTCTGGCACTGGCGACAGATTTACAGGATATGCGCCAACGTATCGGCCGCATTATTCTGGCTTATGATACCCAAGGCAAGCCAATTACGGCGGAGCAACTCGAGGTAGCCGGTGCAATGACGGTGCTGCTGAAAGATGCTATTAATCCGAATCTGATGCAGACGGCAGAGCAGACACCGGTGCTGATTCATGCTGGCCCGTTTGCCAATATTGCCCATGGTAATTCTTCGGTACTGGCAGATAAGGTGGGCTTACAGCTAGCTGATTATGTGGTTACCGAGGCAGGGTTTGGTTCGGATATGGGTATGGAGAAATTCTTCAATATCAAATATCGTCAGACGGGTGTAGCCCCATCCTGTGTGGTGCTGGTAGCCACAGTACGCAGTCTGAAATCCAATAGTGGGCGCTTTAATATTAAGCCGGGTCAGCCTTTGCCGGATGAAGTTAGCCAATGCAATGTGGCGCTCTTGGCAGAAGGCAGTGCCAATCTGGGCTGGCATATCCGCAATGCGAAAAGCTATGGTCTGCCGGTAATTGTGGCAATTAATCGTTTCCCTTATGACCATGAAGAAGAGCTGGAATATGTGCGCCAGTATGCACTGGAACAAGGTGCCAGTGCCTGTGAAATCAGTGAAGCATTTACTCAGGGTGGAGCGGGTACGCAAGCTTTAGCCCGCCACGTGGTGGCGGCATGCGCACAGAATAATACAGTTACCCTGCCCTACGCGGACAGTATGCCGCTGGAAGAAAAAATTCAAACTATGGCGAAGAAATATGGAGCACGGCAAGCAAATCTGTCGGAGCGGGCTCAACAGAATATGGCGGAAATCCGTCAACTCGGACTGGATCATTTGCCTTTGTGCATGGTGAAAACGCCGTTGTCTATCAGTGCTGACCCAAATCTAAAAAATGTGCCTATTGATTTTGATATTGATATTGCGCGCTTGCAGGTATCAGCCGGTGCAGGTTTTATTCGTGTATATGCGGGTAATGTGATGACGATGCCGGGTCTGGGTACTTTACCGGCTTACCGTCAGATTGATATTGATGCTGAGGGTAATATAGTTGGTTTGCATTAATGTTGTCTTAGTCGAATAATATTCAGTTGTTTGATTAATGTTATCAAAGCCATAATGGTTACTATGCTGTTGTGGCTTTTTAATTTGCAACTAATAAACAATAGGATGGTATTGTGCAGATAAATCTGAGTGAGGATTTCATCTTTTGTATCAAATAAGTATAAATTTTTAGATGTATTTATATTTAAAGATGGAATAAACATAACAGATACAGTTTGGCCAATGACAAATCTGTCCTGTTATGTTTTCAAATCAATGCTTAAGCCAGTGGTTGTAATAAAGCGTCAAAGGCATCAACAAATTGCTGCAAGCCTTCCTGTTGCAATCTGCTGGCAAGTGATTCGAGGTTGATACCTAGTTGTTCGATTTCAATCAGTACGCTTTTGGCCTGTTGTACTTCCTGAGTAAGGGTAGCTGCTGCGCGGCCGTGGTCAATAAATGCTTTCAGGGTATTGGCTGGTACTGTATTGATGGTATCTGCTCCGATAATGTTCTCTATATAGCAGACATCTGAATAAGCCGGATTTTTGGTGCCAGTAGAGGCCCAGAGCAATCGCAATGGCGCAGCCTGCTGTGCCGCCAGATCGGTAAATTCACGGCTTTGAATAAATTCCTGCCATTCGGCATAAGCGGTTTTAGCCAGTGCAATAGCGGTTTTTCCCTGTAAGGAAGCTGGCAAAGTGATATCCAGTGCACTATCAATGCGTGATAGGAAGAAGCTGGCCACTACTTGAATGCGGTTAACAGGCAAATTCTGTGCCAGTCGCTGGCGCAGGCCTGCTGCGTGTGCCTGCCATGCTTTCTGTAGCTGATCTTTGGAGAAAAGCAGGGTCAGGTTGACATTGATACCTTGTGCCACAAGTGTGGGTAAGGCTTGTATGCCGCTATCAGTAGCAGGTACTTTTATCATGACATTGGGGCGATCAAGCTGCTGCCAGAGGCGTACGGCTTCAGTAATGGTGGCCTGTGCATCATCGGCCAGATCGGGCGCCACTTCCAGACTGACCAATCCAGCTTTGCTATGACTACGTTCATACAGTGGCAGGCAAACATCACAGGTAGCCTGCACATCCGCCACTGCCAGCTGCTCGTAGCGCTGTTTTGGGGTGAGCGCTTGTTGTTTGAGGTGGTCGATGTCGCTCTGATACAGGCGGTCACCCGCGAAAGCTTTCTGAAAAATGGCCGGATTGGAAGTCACGCCACTGATACCGCTTTCCAGCATTTGTGCTAGCTCTCCCGACTGAATCAGACTCCTGGAAAGATTGTCCAGCCAAATCTGCTGTCCCAGTGTGTTGACTTGTGCTAATACGGCCATATTTATTCCTTGTGGTAAATATCTGTTAGATATGTTTTGTTAAGGTTAATCAATTGATTGAACCAGTTACGTTTACGTTGAGGTTTACTCTAACGAGGCTTGGCTATTTTGACAAGTTTCTGATGCAAACAAAATGACCGTTATCAGGTTATAATCAGGTTAAATTTGTTGTGTCTTTGTTTGCGTTTTTCTGCTGCAGATGGTGTTATGAACATTCAGGATAAATATTTGGACTGGGGCAAAGAAGTATTTGCTATTGAAGAACAGGCTGTACGCGAAGTTGCAGCCAGTCTGGATGAGCATTTTACTGCGGCTGTGGCCACGATTCTGGATTGTCGTGGCCGTGTGATTGTCACCGGTATGGGTAAAAGTGGCCATATTGGGCGCAAAATTGCTGCTTCGATGGCATCTACGGGTACGCCTGCTTATTTTGTTCATCCGGCCGAGGCGGGACATGGCGATCTGGGTATGATTGTAGATGGCGATGTGTTGATTGCACTGTCCAACTCTGGTGAAAGTGAAGAAATCCTTGCTTTGATACCGGCAATCAAACGCAAACATGTACAGCTCATTTGCATCACCGGCAGAAATGATTCGAGTATGGCCAGACATGCTGATATACATCTGTGCGCTCATGTCTCACAGGAGGCTTGTCCATTGGGGCTGGCTCCAACGTCTAGCACAACAGCGGTAATGGTATTAGGGGACGCTTTGACGGTAGCTCTGCTACGGGCGCGCCAGTTTACGCCGGAAGATTTTGCACTGAGCCATCCGGCCGGTAGTCTGGGTAAACGGCTATTGTTGACAGTGGCAGACGTGATGCATGCTGGTTCGGAAATGCCGCTCGTTCAGGAAAATACTCTGTTGCGACAGGCAATCGTAACCATGAGCGAAAAAGGCTTGGGTATGCTGATTGTGGTAGATGGTAACGGGCAACTTAGTGGTTTGTTTACTGATGGCGATTTACGCCGTCTGTTTCAAAGCAATCAGCAATTGCAAGACTGGGTGATGGCCGATGTGATGGGCCACGCACCAAAAACCATTACGGCGGATCGGCTAGCGACGGAAGCTTTAAAAACCATGCAGACAAACAAAGTTAATGGTCTGGTGGTGATTGATGAACTGAATCATCCTGTAGGCGCGCTGAATATGCATGATTTATTGCAGGCACGTATTGTTTAGGCGCGTTGAGGAGTGATATTAAGGGTATGTTGATGAATGCAATGATGTCGGCTACTGCACGATTACAGGCTGCAAAGCAGATCAGGCTGTTTATTATGGATGTAGACGGTGTACTCACTGATGGCCGTATCTTTATCAGAGATAACGGAGAAGAAATCAAAGCATTCCATACTCTAGACGGGCATGGGCTGAAAATGCTGCACCGGCACGGAATTCAGACTGCCATTATAACCGGACGCGATGCCCCCTCGGTTGGCATTCGTGTTCAGCAACTGGGTATTAAACATTACTTTAAAGGAATTTCTGATAAACGCAGTTGTTATCAGCAACTGCTCGAACAACTACAACTTTCAGAACAGCAATGTGCCTACATTGGAGATGATGTGGTGGATTTACCGGTGATGAAGCACTGTGGTTTGGCTGTGGCTGTGCCAAATGCACATGCACTGGTATTACAGCATGCTGACTATGTCACTGAGGCTGCCGGCGGTGCTGGGGCAGTACGTGAAGTATGTGATTTACTGCTGGATGCACAAGGATTTATGGCAGCGGAAATGGCGGGGTATCTGGCATGAGTATGCTCCGTAGCCGCAGTAACTGGGCATTTCCGCTGATTCTGGCAGTGGCGCTTGGCGGTGTAAGTTTCTGGCTTGACCGCATTACTGAAGTTAAGACAGTGGAAATCTCGCTCAATCCGAAAGAACCGAAATACGTTATCAATACTATCCACGGTGAAAGATTTGATGATAAAGGCCAGCTGAGTGAATCCATCCAAGCCTCTGCTGCACGGCAGTTTCCTCAGCAGACGGTGATTTATATCGATAATCCCGATATGAGTCTGTACAAAAATGGTACTGAGTTGTATCGGATTCAAGCCAAGAGCGGCCAATATTACACCGACAGCCGTAAAGTAGATTTGCTTGGTCAAGTAAACTGGCTCAAACACCAAGTGGGTGATGAACCGGAAGGACAACTGCAAACAAGTATTTTACATGTAGATACTCAGACTCAGGTAATTAAAACTGATGCGCCGGTTGCGTACCGGTATGGTATGTCGAGTGGGACATCGCAAGGTTTTGAATATGACAAACAGCGTGGTTTTTTAAATCTTCCCGCGCGTGTAAGGGCTATTATTTATGATCCGCATTCACATTAGTGGTAAAGTTCTCGCAGCCATGATGCTGCTGACTGGCAGCATGCCCCTCTGGGCTCTGGACAGTGACCGGCAACAACCAATACAGATTGAGGCTGATCAGGGTTCTCTGGACAAACAGAATCAGACAACGGTATTCACTGGTAATGTTAAGATGCGTCAGGGCACGATGTATATGAATGCTGCCCGTGTTACCGCCCACAAAGATAATGCCGGCAACCAAACCATCATTGCAGACGGCAAACCGGCAACTTTTGGTCAGCAGCTTGAAAAAGATGGCATGGTATTTGGTCACGGCGATAATGTCCATTACGAAAGCCAGAGCGGCATTGTTACTATTACAGGCAACGCTCAGGTAAACCGCGGGGGAGATATGGCTCGTGGTGCTGTGATTGTTTATAACACCAATACTGAGGTTTATACGGTGAAAAGCGCGCCTAAAGGGCGTGTACACGTGATTATCCAACCGCAACAGAAAAAGAAATAAGCCAATCCCATGAATGAAACTCCTACTGCGCCGCAAAGCCAGCTCTGTGTCAGCGGCCTGAAAAAAAGTTTTAAACAGCGACAAGTAGTCAACGATGTTGCTTTGGAAGTAAACAGTGGTGAGGTAATCGGCTTACTGGGACCAAATGGTGCCGGTAAAACCACTAGCTTCTATATGATTGTGGGACTGATTGCAGCCGATGGTGGCTGCATCACACTGGATGGTCAGGACATAACTCATCGGCCGATTTACGAGCGTGCCCGTTTGGGTCTGGGTTATCTGCCGCAGGAAGCTTCGATTTTCCGTAAAATGACGGTAGCACAGAATATCAATGCAATTCTGGAAATCAGCTATCCGCCGGAAAAACGTGCAGAACAGCTGGAATTACTACTGGCAGACCTGCACATAGAACATTTACGTAATAATACTGCTCTTTCGCTGTCTGGTGGTGAACGCCGCCGTGCAGAGATTGCACGGGTGTTGGCGATGAATCCGCGCTTTATTCTGCTGGATGAACCATTCGCCGGAGTAGACCCAATTGCACTGATAGATATTCAGAATCTGATTTCTTTCCTGAAACAACGCGGTATCGGCACCCTGATTACCGACCACAATGTACGTGAAACACTACGTATCTGTGACCGAGCTTATATTATCAATCAGGGTAGCGTTCTGGCTTCCGGTGTACCGGAGGAGCTGGTTAATAATGAGCAGGTACGCGCTGTTTATTTAGGTGAGCATTTCGAGTATTAGGTGCGTATGCAAAAGCCTGCCGCTCAACTCAAACTCAATCTTACCAATCGTCTTAGCCCCAGACTGCAACAATCTTTACAGGTGTTGCAATTATCTGCACTGGAATTACAGGAACTGGTATCAGGCTGGTTGGCTGATAACCCTTTTCTGGAAGAAATTGAAAATTCAGCTGAAGATATTAGCCCTCAGACTCAATATGTACAGCCACCTCAACATGGCTTTATACAAAATGAAAGCGATATCTGGGAAACACTGGCGGATGAACCCGATATGTATACGCTGCTGCGCCGGCAGGTATGCGAGTTTGATTTAGATGTAGACACAGCAGCACAAGTTTATTTTTTGATTGATAATTTAAATGAACAGGGATATCTGGATTGCAGTCTAACTGACCTTGTAGAAAATTCACCACTGGAATGGCGGCTGGATGAAACCGAGCTTGCTCATGCTCTTTCTATTCTGCAACAGTTTGAACCAGCCGGTGTGGGCGCACGTAATTTGCAGGAATCACTACTATTGCAGTTGGATAACCTGCCAGACTCCCACGATGCAAATAAAAAAAACATTCAAAACTGTGCACGGTTACTAATCAGCGACTATTTCGGAAAATGGCTAAGTACCCATCAATTCAAACAGCTATGCCGGCAACTACCACAGTTTTCTACCGCCACACTCGAAGCAGCCTGCAAACTGATTGGCTGCCTCAACCCTTTCCCCTGTTATGGTTTACCAGACGGCCACGGTATTCTCGCAATACGCCCAGATATGGAAGTATTTGCTGATAACAATGGCTGCTGGCAGATTCGTATTCTGCGTAATGCATTTCCTCAATTGCGGATTGAGCCAGCTGCGGAAGATTTGTTACAACAGCCGCATCCGGAAATAGATACCATGTGTAAAAACAAGTGGCAGGAAGCTCAAACTTGTCTACATAGTCTGCAGATGCGCAAAAACACCCTGCAACGTCTGGGAGAATGGATTGTGCAGCAACAGCAGGATTTTTTCAGTTTCGGTTCGCTAGCTTTGGTTCCGTTAACCATTAAGGAAACGGCACAGACACTTGAGCTTGCAGAAAGTACCATTTCCCGCGCCATTAATCAGAAATACCTTACTTGCTCTCAGGGTGTTTTTCCTCTGCGGTATTTTTTCAGCCAATCTGTAGCTGCAACGGATGATGGTGCAGGCAACAGCCAAACAGCAATTAAATCTTTGCTGCAAAGCATGATAAACGAAGAAGATGCAAAGCATCCCTATTCTGACGCCTATCTGGTCAGCCAGCTAGCCAAGCAAGGAATTAAACTGGCGCGGCGTACAGTGGCAAAATATCGTGAGGCCTTGAAAATTCCGCCGGCGCACCAACGTAAAGTAAAGTTTAAGAATTACTAACTAACTGTTTACCTTCTTTAAAATTTGTTTGGTCTTCACTAAAACCCTTTTATTAAAAGGAGTCAGGCTATGAATCTTAAATTTGTTGGACAGAATCTGGATGTAACCCCTGCTTTAAAGGATTACACACTAAACAAGCTAGAACGCATTAGCCGCCACGCGGATCAGGTAATCAGTGCCACCGTTACATTTTCAGTACTAAAAGTTCAGAAAAAAGCAGAAATCAATTTACATCTTTCGGGCAAGGACATTCATATTGATTGTGTAGACAATGATATGTATGCAGCTATTGACTGTCTTATGGATAAACTAGATCGCGCCGTGATTAAATATAAGGAGAAAAAGCAGCCTTCCCGTGAGACACCAGAAATCGTGGCTGACACTATTAAAGAAACAGACTAGCTGGCCGCCCCTCTTTCTCTATCAGAAAACTGCATTATTGTTAATAATGCAGTTTTTCCACCAGACTGTCTTCTCACTGATATAATTAATACAGTAATAATATATTGTTGACTTTCTATACATTCGCCAGCAATATAGCAATATAATGAAGAGTTAATACACACGATAAATCTATTTTCTTACAAAGAGGCATATATATGAAATCTAAAATGAAAACATTAGCTGTAATAGCCGCAGTAGCAGCATCTCTTTCTGCCTGTGCAGATATGACTCCGGCTCAGCGTCACACTGCCGAAGGTGCAGTAGTAGGTGGTATAGCTGGTAACCTGATGGGCAAAGACACAGGTGCCACCTTAGGTGGTGCTGCATTGGGCGGCGTAATTGGCAGCCAGATTAAATAAGCAAGTACGAAATAAAAAAAGCCTGCTGTACTAGCAGGCTTTTTTTATATTCTGATAAATTCAGATTATTCTGATTCAGGAAGTTCAATTTTGCTGATGCGTACTCTTTCCAGCCGATGTCCGTCCTTACTTAAAACCTCAAAACGATAACCGGCATAATCAATGGTATCCCCCACATCCGGAATATCCTGCATTTCTTCCATTATCAGTCCGGCTACTGTGTGATATTCGGCATCTTCCGGCAAAGTTGG
The DNA here is from genome assembly GCF_026535955.1 of Snodgrassella sp. B3837. Classification (NCBI taxonomy): domain Bacteria; kingdom Pseudomonadati; phylum Pseudomonadota; class Betaproteobacteria; order Neisseriales; family Neisseriaceae; genus Snodgrassella; species Snodgrassella sp. B3837. The sequence continues at coordinate 127,513 of NZ_JAFNPI010000015.1, read as the reverse complement.
CAAATGCAGATGCTGAGCCAATATTGCATATTCAAGGCTGCCATCTACCGTGACACTTTTGTCAGCATTTTGCTGAATACTTGGCGCATCAGCACGCTCATACTCTTCTGGAAAATCACCGGCAATGGTTTCCATCAAATCCTTCATGCTCACAAGTCCGAGTACGGCACCAAACTCATCCACCACGAGCGCAATATCGGCACTGCGTGAGCGGAACAATTCCATGGCATCCAGCACAGTACTGCTGTCTGGTAAAACCAGTGGTTGACGCAGTGCGGCCTGTATATTCAGTGCTTCACCTTTGAGTAGCTGATTCAGAAGATCTTTTTTATTAACAAAACCCAGCGGTTCATCAATACCGGCTTTGCCAACCACCACCAGTCTTGAAAAAGGTGTGTCTTGTAACTGCTGATGCTGCTGCTCACGCGTTTGCGATAAATCCAGCCGCTCGATATCACTGCGCGGCGTCATCACACCCATGATGGGGCGCTCGGCCAGCGTCAGCACACTCCGAATCATGGATTTCTCATTTTCTTCGAAATGCTCATCATCTTCGGTTGGGGTACCATTCTTGGCCAGCTCCTTTTCACGCAGCCCCATCATACCCAGCACACTGTCTGCGGTACGGTAGCGCCACGAACGGCCGATCATATCGTTACGACGGGTATTTCGCGTAGAAATCTGGTTGAAAATCTCAATTAGTATGGAGAAAGCAATGGCCGCATACAAATAGCCTTTGGGAATTTCAAAATGTAGACCTTCTGCAATCAGACTGAAGCCAATCATCAGCAAAAAACCAAGACATAACATCACCACAGTAGGATGGCGGTTTACAAACTCGGTAAGCGGACCACTAGCCCATATCATCATCCCCATCGCGATTATCACAGCCATCATAGCCACAGTGATATGTTGTACCATCGCGACAGCAGTAATCACAGAATCAAGTGAAAAGACTGCATCCAGTACCACTATTTGTAAAACCACACTCCAGAAACTGGCATAGACAGCCACATTGGTAATCGAAGCCATAGCGGTATGGCCTTCAAGGCGTTCATGTAATTCAGTGGTGGCCTTGTACAGCAAAAACAATCCACCGCCGAACATAATCAAGTCCTTAACCGATATACCAAAACCTCCGATATGCACAAACGGCTTCGTCAGGGTGATGATAAATGACATCAGTGCCAGCATCACAATCCGTATCAGTACGGCTAGAGTAAGGCCGGCGATACGAGCATGGTCGCGCTGTTTCGGACTGGCTTTATTCGCCAAAATAGCCACAAATACCAGATTGTCGACACCTAAAACAATTTCCAGAATTACCAGGGTAATTAGTCCCACCCACGTGGCCGGTTCTCCCAACCAGCTAAAATCCATTTTCTTTTCCTATACGTTAAACGGAAACAGGCAGCCTGCTGCACGAGCAAAGCTGCCTGAAAATCAGAGAAAACCAGTCTACACGCACACTCTTGCGGCCCGAGACCCCGTCTTTCATCTGAACATTTCCTAAAAATAAACTTCTTATCAGTTTAGCAGTATGCAACAAAAAATCAAGTACCACACCATTAATCCGGCGTTAACATCTGTTTTCGAAGCCGAATCAGACTTAAAAACATGGTATGCTACAGCCTTATTTTCATATTTTGTTACTCATGAATCTGTTTCGTCACGCCCGTTTCTATACTACTGTTAATCATTTAAAAGACCTGCCAGACACACGTGCAGAAATTGCTTTTGTTGGCCGAAGTAATGCAGGCAAATCCAGCGCCATTAATACCCTCACTAACCACACGCGTCTGGCCTACGTTTCCAAAACGCCAGGACGTACCCAACACATAAACTTTTTCGAACTGACAAACGGCGGGTATATGGTAGATTTACCCGGCTACGGTTATGCTCAGGTGCCAGAAGCAGTACGCAGACACTGGGTCAGTTTACTGGGAGATTATCTACAGACACGGACTCAGCTTATTGGGCTAATTCTAATTATGGATGCACGCCATCCTCTGAAAGAGCTAGACAAACAGATGCTGGATTTTTTCACTGTAACCAATCGTCCCGTGCATATTCTTTTATCCAAGGCTGATAAATTATCCAAAAATGAGCAAATTAAAACTTTAGCCTGTGTCAGAAAAGCGTTACAACCATACATTGCTCGCCAGCAGGTTTCGGTACAACTATTTTCCAGCTTAAAAAAGCAAGGTATGGAGGAAGTTAATCAGATTGCTGCAAGCTGGTTTGCTCAGAATGCTACCCTGCCAGCGATTGAAACCGAAACACCTGCCTCCAAGGCAGACAAGTAATTGATGTGCTTCAAGACAAACTTACACTAAAGCCAGAGAATTCTTCAGCTCAACCAGAAATGTTGAGCAATTAGACAGAAAACCGGATAAAGACTATTACTTTATCCGGCTTGATTCTTCAGTAATTTATTATTCAACTCTTATTTTTCTGCCGATTCCGGTTTCTACTTGGCGTAAATTTAGGCAGCAAAAAATGCATACTCAGGCCTTTTGGCTGTTGATTATCTGCGTATATCTTACCATGATGGCGATCGATAATATGTTTGGTTAGCGCCAGACCAAGCCCCGTTCCTGGCTTATTGGCACTGCTGTCCGCCCGATAAAAAGCAGTAAAAATATGCGGCAGCTGGTTTTCAGCAACCCCCGGACCATTATCACTAATATCCACCTGCCATTGCTGCTTACCGCCCTCATGCAGATGAATTTTGATTTCACTACCATCTGGGCTGTAATTTATTGCATTACGAACAACATTATCAAAGGCGCGGTACAAATAGCTTTCGTTTGCCTTCACCATTGCCGTATCCGGAATATCACACTGCCAAGATAAAGTCTGCTGATGCTGCATGGCTACCGCCTGATTGTCTTCAACAATCTGCTTGATAACTGGCACCAAGGCTAGCGGTTCCAGCGTTATAGGTAAATCAGACGTTTCCAGTCGAGACAGAGTGAGTAGTTCACCAACCAGCAAATCCATACGTCCAAGTTCACTTTCCAGCCGCTGTAAATGCTGTTCTTGCTTCTGTGGCTGTACCTGTATCAAGCCAATAATTGCCTGCATGCGAGCCAGTGGCGAACGCATTTCATGCGAAACGTGATGCAGCAAATGACGTTCTTTTTCCACCAGCTTCTGCAATTTATCCGCCATATTGTCAAATTGCACTGCCAATGAATAAAGTTCATCACGTCGTTCTGATAGCTGATGTGACACACGTGTCTGTAGATTGCCATGAGCCAGCCGATCCATACCCCGCCACAACACACGAATTGGCTGGGTAATATTATTGGCCAAAATATATGCCGTAAGCAGACCAACAATAATAATAAAGCTGAGAATTATAAATTCGTGCCAGACCGGTGCAATCGGCAAACCGGGAATAAAAAACGGGCTAGGCGGACGTGGTGTACGTTCATGATTCCAGCCGCGAATCATAAACAGATATTCCTCGCCAAGAGAATTATAGGATATCTGCACCAGTTTTGAATTAGGATGCGACAAGGCAAACTCATGAGCCTTATCAATGTCCTCAGGGTCTATAGGACGGCCAAGAATATCATTTTTGTTATCACCGGTAATAACATAAAGATTTTCACCGCCCGGACTGTTTCCCCATTCCAACAATTGCTCACGAATACCGGCATCACCACGTGCTTGAAAGGCATTCATGGTACTGCTGAGCAAATTTTCTTCAAAATTTCGCTGTTGCTTGAAGCGGGTCTCAGCAAGCGTATTCTGCACCAGCCAAAAAGAAGAGCTGGCCACAAAAATCGCACAAACAATCACTGCGCAGAATGTAGCAAATATACGGGGAAACAGTTTCATAATTTAAAACAGGCTGTTTAACAACAGCCTGTATTCTGGTTCAGTTTTTAACAAACAGATAACCCAGACCACGTACAGTCTGAATCAGACTAGCATTGCCCAGCTTATGCCGGATACTAGAAATATGTACATCAATACTGCGGTCAAATTTGGCCAGTTTTCGATCCAGCGCTTCCAAAGATAAAGTTTCCTTACTTACCACTTGTCCTGCGTGGCGCATTAGTACTTCAAGCAGATTGAATTCTGTGCTGGTCAGCTCTAGTGGTTCTTCATCAATGGTAACCTGACGTTTGGCCGGATACAGCACCACCCCACTGGCTGAAATACTGTTAGGAATTCCATTCTGATCATTGTCTTGACTCTGGTGTGTACGACGTAAAATGGCATTGATTCGAGCCAATAATTCGCGAGGCTGGCAGGGTTTTGGTACATAATCGTCTGCACCCATTTCCAGACCTATAATTCGATCAATATCATCGCCTTTGGCAGTCAACATAATAATTGGAATCTTACTTTGTACACGTACCGTTTTCAGCACATCCAAACCGTTCATTTTCGGCATCATGGAATCCAATACCACCACATCGTACTGACCGGTTAAAATTTCTTTCACACCTGCTTCGCCATCGGCAACGCGACTCACTTCCAGCCCTTCAGCTGTCAAATATTCAGTGAGTAACTCTGTCAACAAATTATCGTCATCTATTAATAACACACGATTCATATCATCCTCCTAAATGGAAGTGCACATTCTGTATTGACTACAGACGTATTTACTATATTTACACTTGATATCTTAACATGTAGGTTGGAATTATCTTTACAATAGCAAGGCTTTTGCTCACTTTTTCATTAAAAACCACAATGTTAAATATCTGTCTGAACACTACATACAATTCATTTTCAGCGCACTTTGCTGCTGATATTTCAGGCAATCCTGCTGCATTTGTTGTATTGCTGCGACGGAATATGGTTGATTTCTGATTCTGCTTATAAAACTAGGAATCATTCCGGGATAGTAATGACTTACCTCTGTAAACCAGTCATGAGCAGCCGTTTTTTGCTGTGCCTGCTCAAGGTAAAGTCCACGTATAAATGTGTTGCTGTAAGGTCGATATCTTCCCGCCAACAATGCCGCTTGTTTACCCCATAATGGTAAAAAAGAATCAGTAACATTCAGTTTTTCGATAACAGCCATGTCAACATAATAACGCATAAAGTACATATGCTTACGCAAATTATGCAATCTGCTCATTTGCTCAGCCTGCGCTATCTGACCATTAGCACGAACTTTTAAAAATTGTTGATACAGCAGCATTTGCCAGATCATCATCAACATGGCGATTAAAGCCAGAATCGCTCCAGCCTGATTGGAGAACTTAGAAACAGGCCGACAAGATTTTGTTAATTGAGCGCTCGTAATCGGTGTCAATGCCATAAATAGAACAAATATAGCAAGAAAATAGCTATACCAAAGCGGATATTCCAACATACTGTGGCATAAAGAAACCAATATCATACTTACTAAAACAATTGAAGCCGGATTAAATCCCTTGCGTAGATGTGGCCAGATCACCAAAGCAAAACAAGCCAACACAATTAACAGACCAGTAATACCGGTTTCTGCCAATAGCTGTAACACCAGATTGTGGCAGTGTGTAAATAGCACCGTGTTTTCATATTGGCGGAAACCATTCGGATACACATCTGCAATTGCAAATCCCTGATAGGCATAGCTACCCCAACCATAACCAAACCATGGGGCACTTTTAAAAATTAACCATGCCTTATGCCACTCCATATGGCGCCCTGACTGAGCAAACCCACCCTGCTCCAGACGAGCAGTACCAGACTGAAAACTAATATGCAGAAAAAAATCAAACAGTGGACTCAATACCAGTTGAAACAGCAATACCAAGCCAATGGCAATAGCCAGTTTCATTAAAAAACGATTAGCAGCAGAACCCGCACGCCAACGCCAGAAAAACAGTGATAACCCGATAACCAGCACATACAGAATGATCGTACGAGAACCAATCAGCCCCATTACACCGGTAAACCAAAATAGCAATGCCCACACCACCCATTTCGGCAGGCGTCGCTGCTGCCACAAAAAACACAAAGCCAGCACGCCCCACATCAGGTAATGTCCTAGATGATTGCGCTGAGCTAGCTGACCATAAATATAATGATTTCCTGGTCCACGCAATATTCCCGGAATCCAGCTATTTACACCCACAAACTGCATTAAACATACTAGAGACTGTAATAGCACCCCCAGTACCAACGCCATAGCCAAAATCGTAACAGCCTGAGTCTGGCCGATGCGAATAACCCATCCACGCGCCGCCCAAGCAAGTATAGCCATTACCACAAAAACTAATGCGGTCAGGTCGGACTGACTAGCATATGTAAGATTCATTACTCGTGCCTGAATCACAAGCAATAGTGCCAACACCAACAGTACAATACTACTGTTGGGCAATGAAAATTTGGTTTTGCGAGTCAGTACCGTCAGCCCAGCAAGACATAGCACAAAAAATAATGTTCCTGTTTCCAGATAAAAACTAGACAGGGTACCCACGCGCCAGCTCGACATAAACGGCACAATGCACAGCGACAACATTCCCAACCACCAGACCCATGTAGCAGAGCGGTAAATATTCGAACACGAATCAATTGGCGACTGATCCATACAATTCTCCATCGAACAACGTCGTTAACTGTCTTGAATTTATTTATAAACAGGCTGCCTGAAAATGTTCAGGCAGCCTGTTTATTTCAGTATAAAAATTAATTTATTGTCTTTGTACCGGATATGATAAAGAGGACTTTTTCTTATCACTGCCAACACAACGACAAACCAAAATCCCGATTTCATAAAGAAAAATTAAAGGGATCGCAAGTAGCGTTTGTGACAGAATATCTGGCGGTGTAACCACTGCCGCCACGACAAATGCACCAACCACAACATAAGGGCGAGCTTTTTTCAACTGAAGCACAGATACTACCCCTATTCTGTTTAACAGAATTACCAGTACCGGAACTTCAAATGTTACTCCAAATGCCACAAACATACCTAATATAAAAGACAGATATTTGTCGATATCGGTAGCCATGCTTACCCCAACAGGTGTAATACCAGTCAGAAAACGGAAAATAACTGGGAAAACCAGATAATAGGCAAATGCCATTCCCAGAGTAAACAAAAAGACACTGGCAATTAATAGAGGCAGTATCAAACGTTTTTCATGACGATAAAGGCCTGGAGCTATAAAGGCCCAGACTTGATATAACGTATGTGGCAATGTTAGTAAAAAAGCAGCCATCATTGTCACCTTCAAAGGTACAAAAAATGGCGCGATCACTTCGGTTGCTATCATATGCTGTCCAGCTGGCAGATTCACCATCAAGGGTTCTGCAACAAAAATATATATTTTCTGTGCAAAAGGCACCATAATCGCAAAGCATAACAATAGAATAGCCAGAATCCACATCACACGGCGACGTAATTCCAACAGGTGATCTATCAGTGTCAATTCAGTATTTTCATCTACCGGCATTACTATTACTCTGCTCATTTATCCGTGCCGGCGTATACGCAATTTAGGCGTAATACGATGTCGGGGACGCATATCGCGCCGGCGTTGTATCGCCTGCCGATGCAGCGAAACCCGATGCACCAGCGGAGCATCAGACAAATTGGTACCACTGTAGTGCAGTGGCTCGGAAAGGTTCATCTTGGTTTCGGTCTCTGCTGCTTCATCAGTAGCGATCTGACGTTTTAATGCATCTACCTCGCCACGTATACTACGCACATTATTATTAACATCAAGCTCAAATGACCGCGCAGCGGCCTCAATACTGTCACGTGCTTGTCTAAATTCTGCTACCCCAGTCTGCTCGCTTAGTTCGGTTTTAACATTATTGATGAAATTCTGAATACGCCCCACCCAGAGACCAGCACTGCGTGCCACCTTAGGTAGACGTTCCGGCCCCAGAACCACCAGAGCCACTACCGCAATCAGCAGAATCTCTCCAAAACCCAAACCAAACATAAATACCTTCTAAACTTTACTATCGTCTTTATTATGTTCGATTACATCATCTTTTTTCTGTGCTTCACGATCACTTTCATTCAGACCCTGTTTAAAATCATGTACAGCACCGCCCAGATCTTTACCAATATTACGTAACTTTTTGGTACCGAAAATCAGTACTACAATCAGCAATACCACTGCCCAGTGCCAAATTGAAAAACTACCCATGATGCTTTTCCTTTACCTCAACTACTTAAAAAACATGCGCCCGCCGTATGAAGACAGCAGCGCATATTAAGAAAATTGGTTGCAATTACTGCGGCTGACGACTGGCTTTTTCAGCCAATCCAGACACATGCTGTCGCTGTTGTAACTCCTGTAAAACTTCTTCTACGCGAATCTGATGATAGGTCAGCAATACCATAGTATGAAACCAGACATCAGCTACTTCCTTAATCAAATGATGCTTGTCACCGTCCTTGGAAGCCATCAGCACCTCGCCTGCTTCCTCGATAACTTTCTTCAAAATTTTATCTTCACCACTTTGTAATAACTGAGCTACATAAGAAGTCTGTGGCGAAGCCTCGCGTCTGGAATCCAGCACATCAGCTAATTCAGTTAAAATCATGGCTACATCTGCTGCAACCGGCTTAGTTGTCATCATGTTCTCTTTATTTTATTTATGTTTCTGAGCGCACTCAGACTGGGTATATATTTCATTTTCTGATTTAATAACAGGATCGGTACTTATCCAGTCATTATTCCGATAAATGCGGTAAAAACAGCTAGCATGTCCGGTGTGGCAGGCAATACCACCCTGCTGTTCAACCAGCAAAACTAGCGCGTCACCGTCACAATCCAAACGCAGCTCATATACCTTTTGCGTATGCCCAGACTCTTCACCTTTCATCCACTGCCTCTGTCGTGAGCGGCTGTAATAATGTGCAAAACCAGTAGCAACAGTCTGTCTCAACGCTTCGGCATTCATCCATGCCACCATCAGCACGCGCAAAGTGCGCCTGTCCTGAACCACAGCGCAGACCAATCCTTTATCATTCCACTTTACCGCATCCAAAAGCGTATTGATCACAACTATTGTCCTTATTTTCTAACAGACATTCAACCTATATATAGACAAATTAAATACGCATTTCAATACCAGCCTGCTGCATGGCTAATTTAGCGTCATGAATCCGTACTTCACCAAAATGAAAAATGCTTGCTGCAAGTACCGCATCAGCATACCCCATCTGCACACCTTCAATCAGATGCTCAATATTGCCAACACCGCCCGAAGCGATTACTGGCACACTGACAGCATTACTTACCGATTGGGTAAGTGGTATATTGAAACCAGCTTTAGTTCCATCTCTATCCATGCTGGTTAGCAAAATTTCCCCTGCTCCACGCATGGCCATATTTTTCGCCCATTCCACTGCATCAAGTCCCGTTTGACGCCTGCCACCATGGGTAAAAACTTCCCAGCGTGAATTTTCAGCATCCACTGCTTTAGCATCCACGGCCACAACAATTGCCTGATTGCCAAAAAAAGCACTGGCCTCATTAACAAGGTCTGGATTGCTGACAGCGGCTGTGTTAATTGAAACCTTATCTGCACCGGCATTCAGAAGGCGGCGGATATCTTCAACACTGCGCACACCACCTCCTACAGTCAGCGGAATAAATACCTTACTAGCTACCGCTTCGATAACATGCAAAATCGTATCGCGATTATCTGAGCTAGCAGTGATATCAAGAAAAGTAAGTTCATCCGCCCCCTCATCATTATAGCGCTGGGCAATTTCCACTGGATTACCGGCATCGCGCAGGGAGATAAAATTAATCCCTTTCACAACACGCCCATTGTCCACATCCAGACACGGAATAATGCGTTTGGCTAAAGCCATAATGCCATCTTTCTCAGCTAAACTATATGGTAATTATTTTATCCAGTGCTCAACCAGAGCAGGAATATTTAATTGTAAATAGTAATAGATAACGCCGACTACAATCGAATAAATAAGCGCACTGATGGTACCCAGTGCAACAATATCAAACAGCCAAATTGCGATAAAGACAAAAAACCATTGCACAATCCAGCCTAAAAGCCATGCACTATTCACATCCGGCCATGCATGTTGCATAATACAGTTAATCCCTATCATCGCAATGATATAAATGCTGGTTTCAAAAAAAATCTGCCTTGACCGATTCATGCTAAGAACCAACCACAATGCCAAAATCAGGGAACTTAATATATTAATCATTACTCGGTCTCCATAAGTACTGTAAGGTTATTGTTAAATAAAATATTCAGCTTATCTATCACCTAGCAACTCTGATCAAAATATACAGATACTTTACAGCTACAGCATAAAACTGAATGCAGATATTTTGATGCACATAAAATGAGAACTAGTGTTCGTACTGATCCGCTATTTTCTGTGCTGTTGCCAAATCGAGCGTACCTTCATAAATAGCACGCCCAACAATGGCTCCAGCAATGCCATCCTTTGCGACAGCACACAGGGCTTCCACATCCGCCAAATCAGTTACCCCGCCAGAAGCAATAATAGGTATAGATGTCTGTTGAGCCAATTTGACTGTGGCATCAATGTTGACCCCGCTCATCATGCCATCACGGCCGATATCCGTATAAATAATACTATTTACACCATCATCAGCAAAACGTTTGGCCAGCTCTGTTACCTGAAAATCTGTTATCTTCGCCCAGCCGTCTGTTGCCACCATCCCATTTTTTGCATCAATTCCAACAATAATTTGCCCGGGAAAGGCAGCACAAGCCTGACGCACAAATTGCGGGTTGTTTACCGCAGCAGTACCAATAATGACGTAGCTCAAACCCAGCTGCAAATAGCGTTCTATTGTATGCAAATCACGAATTCCACCTCCAAGCTGCACCGGCACATTATCTGCCACCTGTTTCAGTATATCTTTGATTGCGGTCATGTTTTCTGGTTTTCCGGCAAACGCCCCATCCAAATCCACCAGATGCAAGCGGCGAGCTCCTTGGGCACACCAGCTCAAAGCCATCTGTGCAGGATCATCAGAAAATACGGTGGCCCGCTCCATCAGGCCTTGTTGTAAGCGCACACACTGTCCGCCCTTTAAATCAATTGCAGGAATCAATAACATATTAAATTCACATAATCTAGACGAGTTGAAAACAGATACTTTAAGGACACTACTGCGTACCATCCCACTTTAAAAAATTACCTAGCAACTGCAAACCCGCCACATGGCTTTTCTCTGTATGAAACTGTGTGGCAAATACATTATCTCTGCCCACGATACAGGCAAAATCTTCACCATAATCTGACATACCCAATACCAGAGATGATTCCTGCGGCGCCAAATAATAGCTATGTACAAAATAAAACCATTCATTCTGCGATATACCGGCAAATAGAGGGTGCTGCTGAGTCTGATGAACACGGTTCCAGCCCATATGCGGTATTTTCAGCGGACGATTATTCACAGCTACAATGGATTGAAACCGCTTAACACAACCAGGAAACCAGCCCAAGCCGGATGTATTACCTTCTTCGCTGTGTTCAAACAGTAGCTGCGCACCAACACAGATACCGAAAAACGGTTTACGCTGCAATCCATCCATTAATGCTTCTGCCAAACCGCTTTTCAGCAAAGCTGCCATACAATCTGGCATGGCACCCTGTCCGGGAAAAATTATTTTGTCTGCTGCATAAACCTCATCCGGTTCAGACGTCAGCATAATTTCAGCCTTAATCTGCTGTAACTGACCAGCCGCCTGAACTGATTTCAGCACCGAATGCAGATTACCCATACCATAATTGACAATAGCTACTTTCATTTTCACATCTTTATCAGAATTTACTGTATTAACTTTAAGCAAGGTAATCCGGAATTTGGTTAAAAATAACGGGCTGTATGCAAATAAACAGCCCGTTATCATACCTTAAACCAAGTTAACTGAAAATCTGAAACCAAACCATTCTCATTATACGTAGCTAAAATTCCAAAGTGGAAAGAAACCACTTTCTTCCTTTAGCATCTCCATAGGTTCGGCTTCCACATTACTTTCTACATTATTATCTTGTCGACAAGCCAATTCTTTCACATCCAGCTCACTGGCTAAAACCAGTCCATCCATCAGCAATGCTTTCATCACTGTCTGCAAATCAACATCCCTGTCTGCTTCAGCATGCTGCTGCATCGCTTTATTCAACAAAATGACTTGTGGCCGCACACATAAACTGCGCGCCACCGCTACTAGAAACTGTTCACCAGCGGATAAATCTGCCGGAAATTTCAATGCCTGACGATATAAACCCACCTGAGACAGATAATTTAATGCTTTACTATGCGCTTCTAAACGATCCAGATGCAATACTTTCATTTGCATCAATGTCAGATTATCGACCACATTCAAATGCGGAAACAGATCAGCATGTTGCCACACTCTCACTATCTTAGTTATAGCATCATGAGACTGTTCAGTTTGCAAATCGACCTGCATTAATTTGTCTAAATAATATTCAGATTCAAAATCAGGCTGAAAACTAGCCTGAGTTTCATACTTCATATTCTCAGCATCGTTGTGCTGCCAATATTGGATAGGCCTTACATCAATTACCATTACATCATCATTCATTTGTCTACCTTGCTCTAAATCAAGGTCATTACATATTCCAATCAGCTTATCCATATCCGAACCTGTCAGACTGGCAATAAAAAAAATTACTAAAACAACCATCAGACCCGACAGATACACACTATCACAAAAAAACAAAAAAATACACAAATAAAAGAATATTCATAAATGTTAATTATAAAAAATTTTATTTGCACAACAAATTGAATAAAAACATTATTATACTTATAACGATGTTTACAATAACACCTTATCTGTTCTTTCAAAGCAATAAATCACATAAGCAGGATTAAAAAATAATCCGCTAATGTACACTCATTAACGGATTATTGAAATCAAACTAATATTTATGCAGTCAAAGTACCCTTAGTAGAAGGCATTACTCCAGCCATACGCTCATCCGCAGCTACAGCCATACGCAGAGCACGACCAAACGCTTTGAAAATTGTTTCAGCCTGATGATGCGCATTCACACCACGCAAATTATCAATATGCAGCGTGATCATTGCATGATTGACCAGTCCATGAAAAAACTCACTAAACAAATCAACATCAAAGCGTCCTATTAACGCACGACTATATTCAACGTTATACACCAGTCCCGGTCGTCCCGATAAATCAACCACGACACGGCTTAGCGATTCATCCAGCGGCACATAACTGTATCCATAGCGGGCAATTCCACATTTATCGCCTAACGCCTGCTTCAGTGCCTGCCCCAGAGCAATACCAATATCTTCAACAGTATGATGGTCATCAATGTGCACATCGCCGCGACAGCGGATATCCAAATCAATTAAACCATGACGGGCAATCTGATCAAGCATATGCTCCAGAAAAGGCACTCCCGTATCAAACCTGCCTACACCAGTACCATCAAGATTTAAACTTATCTGAATTTTCGTTTCACTGGTATTCCGTGTAATCTTCGCAGTTCGCATGCAATTTTCCATCCGCAGAATCATTGATAAGCTTGCGGGCGTATATTGCCAGCAGCATCCCTCTATTTACCGCCACAATCTATACCAAGTCCTGCCCGCAGGCAAGGCCAATCAGCCATTTTTAAATAGCCAATCAACAATTCAGCCCCTGTAACAGCAAATATTATTATCATCAAGTCACCCTTGCTTTCGACCAGCTTGACTACATATTAAAAATTGTTCAATTGCATTAAGTCTAACCATGAGTCAAACCAGCCATTACCAGCTCGAACCCATAGATAACACTGCCTTGCAACGCCTGTGTGGCGTTCTGGATCAACATATTGCCACTCTGGGCAAAGCACTGAATCTGGAAATTACCCGCCGCTTTGACCATTTCACTTTAACCGGCACTCAAATCACACAAGGAATCAACGCACTGGAGAGTCTAGCCACAATTGCACGCCAACGCGACCTAAATGACAGCGATATCCAGCTGGCTGCTGTAGAGGCCAAAACCACCACCCAGCCTGAAACCAATCATCAAGAACCCAAAACTTGGACCCTGCGTACTCGCCGCGGTAACATTGGCGGCCGTACCCCGCGGCAGAACAGCTACATACAGGCCTTATTAAAACACGATGTAGTATTCGGATTAGGTCCTGCAGGTACAGGTAAAACCTATCTGGCAGTAGCAGCAGCTGTCGATGCCATCGAAAAACATCAAGTAGAACGAATTGTACTGGTACGGCCTGCCGTAGAAGCAGGTGAAAAGCTCGGTTTTCTGCCCGGTGATCTGACACAGAAAGTCGATCCCTATCTTCGTCCCTTGTATGATGCTCTTTACGATCTGATGGGTTTTGACCGCGTCACTAAACTACTTGAAAAAGGCTTGATAGAAATTGCTCCTCTCGCTTATATGCGCGGGCGTACACTAAACGGAGCCTACATCATTCTGGACGAAGCACAAAATACCACACCGGAACAGATGAAAATGTTTCTTACCCGTATTGGATTTGGTGCCAAGGCTGCTATAACCGGTGATACCAGCCAAATTGATTTACCTAAAAATATCAAAAGCGGCCTGAAAGATGCCCGTGAAAAGCTCAGCAACATTGACGGTATTTATTTTCATGTATTCACCAGTGAAGATGTCGTACGCCATCCATTGGTACAGAAAATTGTCGATGCCTACGAAGCCGCTGCGGAAAACGAACTCCGATAAGGTCATCACATGCAAAAAAACATTCTGATTACCGGCTGCTCCAGTGGCATTGGCTACGCCACCGCCAAATTATTACGCCAAGACAACTGGCGAGTTTATACCAGTTGCCGTAGCGCTGAAGATGTTGCACGTTTACGTGCAGAAGGTTTTCACTGCCTCCAGCTGGATATTACCAGCGATGAACAAATACAAACCGCTTTTGATACAGTACTGAGTGAATTCGGCCATCTGGATGCGCTATTCTGCAATGCCGGCTACGGACAAACTGGTGCCGCTGAAGACATCAGCCGCACTGCTTTGCATGAACAATTTAATACCAATGTATTCGGTACATGGCAATGCATCAATGCTGCCATGAAAATATTTCGGCGTCAGCAATACGGCCGTATACTGGTCAATTCCAGCATACTTGGATATGCCGCTATGCCGTGGCGTAGTGCCTACAACAGCTCTAAATTTGCACTGGAAGGATTATGCGATACTCTACGCTTGGAAACCCATGCGAGCGGTATTTATATCAGCCTTCTCGAACCCGGACCTATAGCCACACGTTTTCGACCCAATGCACTGGTTAAATTCAAACAGTACATTGATGTAGAGAACAGCGTTCATCGTTCTGCCTATCAGGCTCAACTCAACCGCTTGCAAGCCACAAGCAGCGTCGCTCCCTTTACATTAACGGCTGAACAATGTGCCAGCGTTTGTGCGCGCGCCCTGAATGCCCACAAACCTAAAGCTCGCTATCCGGTTACCGTACCGGCACATCTTTTCTGGTATTTAAAAAAAATTTTTCCTATCACGTGGCTGGACTGGCTTTGTCGTAAAGCCGTCAGTAAACAGGGAAAGTAACAGCTCTTCAATCTGCCTGAAACAGACCATACCAAAAATTCAGAACAACACAATAGTACGATGACAGAACCAGCCACAACGCCAACGTTATCCCGTAAAGGCCGTAATACCAAAATTGCGCTTATCCGCAGCGGCGTAGAAGCCATGACCACATACGGCTACAACAGTGCAAATATTGAAAGCATACTTAAAAAAGTAGGCGTCCCCAAAGGCTCTTTTTATTATTATTTCAAAAGCAAAGAAGAATTTGGCTATGCCATACTCGATTACTACAATAGTTTTTTTACCAAAAAACTACAACAGCACTTACTCAACGAAAACATTTCTTCTGCACTAGCCAGAATCAAGGCATTCTGTACAGATGCCAGAAACAGCATGTCTGAATACCATTTCAACCGCGGCTGCCTAGTTGGTGAGCTAATGCAGGACGAATGCTTGCTTCCGCCGGATTACCCCGCTTTACTCAGCAATATTTTACACAACTGGCAGCACCTCATCGCCAGCTGCTTACGGTTGGCCCAGCAGCAACATGAAATAAACCAGCAAACAGACTGCAACCAACTGGCGTGTTTCTTTTGGCTAGGTTGGGAAGGAGCAGTCAGCCGAGCCAAACTGCTGAAAAATGCCAAACCACTAGACACATTTACCCAACAGTTTTTCAATTTAATCAAATCCGCCTAACGCACCCCAGCTGCCAGCCACATTAGCTACTTCAACACGTCTTTTTCGCTTTAACCAAACCAACCGCATTGACCAATTGCTCATTACTGACAACCAGCCTATAATCAAAATTAGACCATCCGTCTAGTTACCCCCTAAAAGGCATAATGTCATGTTATCCAAGGCCATATTCTTAGAAAAAACTGAAAACGATTTTTCCTGTAGCATCCAACAAATCAGAGAAGAAAATCTGCTACAACAAACAGGCGATACCCTGATACAAATTCAGTTTTCTAGTCTGAACTATAAAGATGCTCTGGCCATCACTAATAGCGGCCCCATAGTAAGGCAATGGCCGATGGTACCCGGCATAGACGGTGCCGGTACCATTATTCGCAGCAGCAGCGAGCACTTTAAAGCTGGAGATCGCGTCATCTTAAACGGCTGGGGCTGTGGCGAAACCCATTGGGGCTGTCTGAGTCAGTATGCCTATCTTAAATCAGACTGGCTTATCCCCTTACCAGCCGGCTTAAGCACCCAGCAAGCCATGATGATCGGTACGGCCGGATATACAGCCGCCCTTTGTGTTCAACGCATCATCAAACATGGCATTACTCCAGAACATGGCAACATTCTTATTACCGGCGCCACAGGAGGTGTCGGTTCCGTTGCCATTATGTTACTGGCTCAATTAGGCTATACCCTTACCGCTGCTACCAGCAAAATCAGTAACACCGATTATTTGCAACAACTAGGCGTACACCACTTCATTGACAGTAAAACACTAGCCAATGCAGAAAAACCATTACAAAAACAACAATGGGCAGCTGCTATAGATGTACTCGGTTCACACAGCTTGGCTAACATCTGTGCCCAGACCCAATATGGCGGTATCGTCACCGCATGCGGTCTGGCTCAGGGCATGGATTTACCGGCCACAGTAGCCCCTTTCATACTTAGAGGCATTACTCTAGCCGGTATCGACAGCGTTATGGCACCTTACTCTCAACGCATAGCAGCATGGGATTTTCTGGCCAAACATCTGAATACACAGCAACTACAGCACATTGCCCACACTATCAGCCTGACTGAGTGCCCTGAAACAGCTCAAGACATCATTAAAGGCAAAATCAGAGGTCGGTTTATCGTTGATGTAAACCTCTAACCAGACAAAACCAGCCCGCTGCTCGTAACTGGATCTAGACCAAAATCCAGCCGCACCGATATCCAGAGAAAAAACCATTTTGCGTAAGGCAATGCTAAAATAACCACAATCAACCGATAACATACACACCCAACACACCATTCCTTATCAATGAACCCGCCTACCGTCTACCTTGCTTCCGGCAGCCCCCGTCGGTATGAAATCCTCACCAATCTTGGCTACCATGTATTGCGGTTGCCCGCAGAGATTGATGAAACGCCCTACCCAGACGAAAACGCCACTAAATATGTGCAGCGCATGGCACGTATGAAAAACAGCGCAGCACTCAGTACATGGCACCAGACACAGCAACAGCCACCGGAATTTCCGCTGATCAGCGCCGACACCACCGTTAGCCTGAATAACCTCATTCTGGGCAAACCAGTCAACACCGACGATGCGGCACGCATGCTCAAACTACTTTCAGGCCGCCAGCATCAGGTACATACCGCCGTTTCCATCTACTGGCACAACCAAACCCTGCACAGCCTGCAAACCAGCACTGTACACTTTGCACCCTTACAGGATGAACAGATTACTGCTTACATTGCCAGCGGCGAACCACTGGACAAAGCCGGAGCCTATGGCATCCAAGGGCTGGGCGGAATGCTGGTTCAGCACATCAGCGGTAGCTTTACCGGTATCATGGGCTTACCCGTTTATGAAACCACCCAGCTACTCAACCAATGCGGCTGCACTCCACTTACCAATCCAGATTAATCCACACAATATCTATATTCATCATGAAAATACTGCCTTTACTACCTATTTTCGCCATTACCAGTCTGGCTGCCTGCTCACACCATGAAAATTATCGCAGCGCCAGTGAAGCTGCAGCCATCACCGCCTCCGATGTACAAAACGCTCACCTTGAAGCTACCACTACTCTCGACCGGATTGCTGATGAAACTGCCTCAGATAGCATTATCCCATCAACCTCTGTTAATTCTTCCCGACCAGCCTCTATACCTCAGCAACCAAACTAGACAACTCCCAGCTATACTTACACACCTAAAATTATCCAAACGCATATTGACTGCGCAACGATCTCACCCATTCACCTGCAATTAATAACAATGATTCAGAATAATCAAAAAATCACAAAACCGGTTAGCTTATATCAACAGAAGTAATATCCAACCGCATAACCCACATAAAAACAAATCATTATCAGCAGGCTACAGCTAGATACAATTGACGCAGAAAAATCACAGCCCTACCATTCTTGATTAAATAACTTAATCAAGATGAGCATATTAGTGGTTGATACAACAGCAAAATCCAACACACACGGTGGTAGCAGAACCGGCGCTGGGCGCAAAGCCAGAATTGCCGGACCAAAAATAGTCAAACGCATCCCCGTCAGCCTAATACCTACAGTAGAGCACCTGATTGATCAGCTGGCTGACAGTCCATTACAACCAGCACAACATCTACCACTCGACTGCTGGAAAATAGCCAGCGACCTCAGCCAGCTCAACATCCCGCTAGCCACAGAAACCATTCCTGCTGGTTTCCCTAGTCCAGCAGAGCCATACATCAGCGACTATCTGGATTTCAACCAATACCTGATCAAAAATCAGGCCGCCACCATTGCCGTACGCTGCGGCGGAGATTCCATGCACGACGCCGGCATCAGCCGCAACGACCTGCTTATCATCGACCGCTCCCTGCCCCCCAGACACCGCGACATCGTCATGGCCGATTTAGGTAACGAATTCACCATCAAACGCCTGCACAGACTCGACAACGGCAACGTCGAACTGCATTCCGAAAACAACAGTCAATCCTATCCTAACTTCAAATTCAGCGAAGGAGACACCCTCGCCATCGTCGGCGTCGTCACCTATGTCATCAAACACGTCCGCTAACCCATAAACCATGTACTCAGACCAGCAACTAGCCTTTGTCGACATCGAAACCACCGGTGGTCGCACCACCAGCGACCGCATAACCGAAATCGCTGTCGTCTATACTGAAGCCGGCCAACAGCAGCTCTTCCATACCCTGCTTAACCCCGGCACCAGCATTCCGCCTTTTATTCAAGCACTCACCGGCATCAGCAACCAAATGGTAGAACAGGCACCATACTTCAATGACGAAATTGCCAGCCAGCTTGCCGCCATCTTCAAAGATCGCATCTTCGTTGCCCACAACGTACGCTTTGATTACGGCTTCATCAAAGCCGCCTTCAAGCGACTCGGCCACACCTTTAATCCGCAGCAACTGTGTACCGTCAAACTGTCACGCCTGCTCTACCCCGAACACAAGCATCACGGTTTGGACAAAATCATTGCCCGCCACAATATCGACATGCACAACCGCCACCGTGCCTTTGCCGATGCCCGTGCCATCTACGACTTCTGGCAGCAACTCAAACACAACTTTTCCGCCGACACCCTGCAACAGGCCTGCAAAACCATCATGCAGCGCCCCAGTCTGCCCTCCCACCTCAACAGCGACGTCCTGAAAAACATCAGCGACGACTACGGCGTCTATCTCATATACGGCGACAACGACCTGCCCCTGTATATAGGCAAGAGCAAACAAGTTAAAACTCGTCTGCTGAGCCACTTCAACCAAGATGTGCACAACAGCAAAGAAATGAGCCTGTCACAACAGGCCAGAAAAATAGACATCATCCCCTGTAGCGGCGAACTGGATGCCTTGCTAACCGAATCAGCACAAATCAAACAGCGTCAACCCATCCTTAACCGCCGCCTGCGCCGCCAGAAAGACCTGTTTAGCTTCAGGGTCGACACCAATGCGCACGGCTACGACACCTTGAGTATCGTCCCCATGCGCCATGTTCTACTTAACCAGCAACAGCGCTACTACGGCCTGTTTCACAGTAAAAGCGATGCCCAGAAAACCATCAACAGCACCATCAGCAGCACCGACCTGTGCCTGCAAACCCTCGGTATCGAAAAAGGCAGCAGCAACCGCCCCTGTTTCCGCCACCAGCTACACCAGTGCAGCGGCGCCTGTGTCCACAAAATCAGCGCCGACATGCACAACCTCAAACTGGCATTGGCCTTACAAAAAATCAAACTGGCCGCTTGGCCATTTAATCACTACGCCTACGTCAAAGAAAAACAGAAATATCACCTCTTCCACCACTGGATTCATCTGGGCAGTGCCAGCAATAGCGACGAACTGCACACCATCCTTAGCCAACCACAAGGCCAGCTGGATCGCGACGTCTACCAGATCATCCAGCAACACAAACACTGCCTACAAGCCCTGAATCCCGCCCATGTTTGCCCTGATTGACGGCAATAACTTCTATTGCTCCTGCGAAAGAGCTTACCGCCCCGAGCTCAGACAACAGCCTATCATCGTACTCAGTAACAACGACGGCTGCGTCATCTCACGTTCCAACGAAGCCAAAGACTTAGGCATCAAAATGGGCGTACCCTACTTCCAGATTCAGCATCTCATACAGCAAGGCAAACTAACCGTTTTTTCATCCAACTACGAACTGTATGCTGACCTATCACGGCGCATGATGAGCACCATCGCTTCCCTTGTGCCCGCCATCGAAATCTACTCCATCGACGAATGCTTTGCTGACCTGCAAGGACTAAGCAACCTGCACCAGATTGGACACAACATCCGCAACCGCATCCAGCAATGGGTTGGCATACCCACCTGCGTCGGCATTGCCCCCACCCGAACACTGGCCAAATTCTGTAACCACCTAGCCAAACGCCACCGCCACCATTTCAACGGCGTTGTCGTCTGGACAGACTGGAGTCACAACATCCAGCAACGTGCTCTCGCCAGCGAACCCATCACCGAAATCTGGGGTATCGGCCGCCGAATCGGCCACAAACTAGCCGCACAGGGTATCCACACCGCCCTTGACTTCATCAACGCCCACACACCTACCCTGCGCAAACAGTTTGGCGTTGTACTCGAACGTACCCAGCGCGAAATGCAGGGTATCCCCTGTAGCGAACTCATTATTGAAGAAGCCAACCGCCGGAATATCGTACGCAGCCGCAGCTTCGGCAGAATGGTCACCAGCATCGAAGGCCTGCAAGCAGCCATCAGCCATCACATCACTGCTGGTGCCGCCAAACTGCGCGAACAGCATAGTCAGGCACATATCATCGGCGTATTTATCTACACCAACCGTTTTCGCCACGACCTGCCCCAATACAACGGCTACCAATTCATCAAACTGCCACAGGCCAGCGCCGACACCATCACCCTGAATCAAATCGCCCAAAATTTACTGCGCCGCATCTACCGCCCCGGCTACGAATACAAAAAATGCGGCATCGAACTGGGCGGCATCGAACCAACACATCACTTCCAACAACTGGATTTACTCTGCCCCAGCCAACACAACCACCGCCCCGAACTGATGGCCACATGGGACAACATCACCAACCACTACGGCCGCAGTAGCATCCAGCTGGGTAGCGAACTGCAATCCAACCACTGGCTCATGACCCGTGCCCAACTTAGCCCCTGCTACACCACTCAGATAACTGACTTAGCTGTAATCACCAGTTAAAAATACACATGAATTAAACCATAATAAGTTTTTTATATAAAAATAATTAAATATCAGCTTATCTAGCAATACAGCAATAATTTATCTAAACAAATTCTATAACTGGGAAATCTGTGCAATAAATGCCTTTTAAATTTAGCTAATCTGGAACCTTCTATTTTTTGTTTCACACTCCCTGAGCATCAGAATCCACCATCCCGCATTCTAAAAAATTTCCAAATTTCTTTATTCCGTTAAATATTCATCTCAATTTTCTAGTCCAGAAATCTTGATTCATTAAGAAAAAGAAGAATAAGTACAACATACTAATACCAAAAACATTCAGGTACGAAAAATCACAGTTTTCCCATATCAGAAAACAGTAACCGGTTTACCTGCCAGAACAAATGCATAACACATGAGTCTAGAAGCATTTTCTACAACTATTTACACACCAAATTTTTCAGTTCGGTATTTTGCCCTGATGTGGGAAAAATAAAAGGAGTATTTAACGAGAGAGTGAACAGCCATAGCTAAACAGTATTAATAAAATTTAAATACCCTCACTTAATAACAGAAGCCAACAGACCGTCTTAATTCCTACATTAAAAGATATTGAAACAGTCACAAAAGCTTATAAAATGAGTCTATTTTCTACAGACTTCTTCTAAGCAGAAGAGTTATTATTTGATCTTATGAGATATCATCAAAAACCACAATTTAAACATCATATATGAAAGCACTGATTTCAATCGATTACACCAATGACTTTATCGCAACAGACGGCGCGCTTACAACCGGAAAAGCCGGACAATCAATTGAAAACGCGATGGTGAATTTAACCAAAACCTTTATGGAACAGGGAGATTTCGTAGTATTTGCCATAGATGCACACAAAGCAGATGATAATTATCACCCTGAAAACAAACTTTTCCCGCCACATAATATCATCGGTACTCAGGGGCAAGAATTGTATGGCGTACTCAAACAACTATACAGACAAAATCAAACCAACCCACAAGTATACTGGCTGAATAAACGCCATTATTCCGCTTTCAGCGGCACCGATCTGGATATACGCTTGCGTGAAAGAAATATTACCGAAATACATTTAACCGGTGTATGCACCGAAATTTGCGTCCTACATACCGCCGTCGATGCCTATAATCTGAACTATAAAATAGTCATACATCAGAGTGCCGTTGCCAGCTTCGACTCTATTGGTCATGAGTGGGCATTAAATCATTTTCAAAACACTTTGGGTGCAACTATAGTATGATGATTTAATTTTGATAACTGAAATTAAAAGGAATAAACTAATATATTTCTAAAATAAGAGAAAATCATAACAATACTATTAAGTATAAGTGATGAAACTAATAAATCTTTATAATTATATAATGTATTGTTTTATACATATAGACATATATTAATTTTTAACTTAATCTATTATTTATTGGCAAATAGTATTTAATTATTTTAATAACACTAAGATAATAAGGAAAACAGGATTTGAACAAATATAATTTACATTTATTAATTATATCCATATTTTTAATACCATTATCTATCTATTTAGTTTATCCAGGCATAATATATGGCGACACATATAATCAATATTATCAAGCGTTGACCAATAACTATGAAGATTGGCACCCTCCAATATTAAGCCATATATGGCGCATTCTTTTAATTACAACAGGTACTAAATATTCTTTATATGCTATATTAATTATTATCAATAGTCTTTCACTAGTATTATTATTATCAAACTTAAAAAAAAGATACGTTGCACTACTTTATTTAATTTTATATTTTTCACCTTTATTTTTTAGTTATTTTGGCTGGGTTTATAAAGACTTTTTTCTTGCAACATTAATATTATTGATTAGTGGACTATTACCAATATATCTAAAGCATAAAAATATAATATTTAGAATTATATTAATACTTTTGTTAATCTTCACCTCTCTTTTTAGGGCAAATGCAGCTTTCATAACTGCTCCAATAATAATGTATTTAGCTTTTTCCAATTGGAATAAAAAAATCATATGTTATTCTGTTTTATTATCTATTTTATTAGTTTTAGTTCAAAGTCCAATAAACCATACAATACTTAAAGCACATAAAAATTATCCAATAATATCCCTAAAAATATTTGATATCTCAGGCATATCTCATTTTAGCAAAATAAATTACTTTCCTATTGGTCTTTCAGATCATGAGAAAGATATGGTACTAGGAAAATGTTACTCGTCAGAATTATGGGATAACTATGCAGGATGGGGAAAATGTAGTTTTCTTCTCAACAAATTAAGTAGTGGTAATAACAATAATATAAAAGCTGTCAATGAGTTACTGACAAAACAATGGATAGCTTCTATTAAGAAACATCCATATTATTATATTAAGCATCGTATCAGTCATTTTATAATATTTCTCACAAACCATAATTCATATGGATATGGTTTAGATTTGGGCTTTTACGATGCTAGTAAAGATAACGAAATAACTTATGAACCTAAATCCCAAAAATTTGAATCCACTTATAAAAAAATATTTTTGAATAAAAATAGCTTATTCTCCTATACGCTTAGTGGTCTTCCATGGCTATTAGTCTTAATCATATTATTTATAAAAACATTTAAGAAAAATTTTGATTTTAATTCACAACACTATAAATTGATTAATTGTCTTTGCTTTTCCGGTATTTTTTATATAGGAATGTATTTGTTTATTGGTGTTGCCAGTGACTTAAGATATTTATTACCATCTCAGTATTTAGGCATAGCAGCAATAATATATTTTTATACTTATAAAATAAAGGATATAAAGAAATGAATGTGGCAGTCTTAATACCATGTTATAACGAAGCCATTACTATTGAAAAAGTTATAAATGATTTTCGTAAGGCCGTCCCCAACTCAACTATTTATGTTTATGATAACAATTCATCTGATGGGACAAAAGAAATTGCAAAAAATACTGGAGCCTTGGTTAAAGAAGAATATATTCAAGGAAAAGGAGCTGTAATCAGAAAAATGTTCGTAGATATTGATGCGGACTACTATATCATGGTTGACGGTGATGATACATATGATGCCCAAATAGCGCCAAAAATGTTGGAATTAGCTATACAAAACAACTATGATTTAGTTAATGCTATTAGAATAGAAACTGAAAATAATGCTTATAGGTCAGGTCATAAACTTGGTAATAAAGTAATCACGGGAGCAGTAAAAATATTATTTGGTAATCGAGTTCATGATATGCTATCAGGATATAAAATTTTTTCTAAGCGATTTGTAAAGTCATTTCCTGCAAATGAAAAAGGCTTTGCAATTGAAACTGAAATAGCCATACATGCTCTCCAATTGAATGTAGCTATTGGACATATTGAAGCTCCTTATAAAGGAAGACCAGAAGGCTCTACGAGTAAATTAAATACCTACAAAGACGGTATGCGCATCTTAATGCTGATTATCAAATTATGTAAACATGAAAGGCCATTATTATTATTCGGATTTATTTCAATGATATTCATAATAATATCGCTTATATTATTCACTCCAATTTTAATTAATTACTATAATACGGGTTTAGTTCCAAGATTTCCTACATTAATAACATCTATAGGAATTGGAATTGTAGGTATTATTACTTTTTTTTCTGGACTTATTTTAAATACAGTCACCAAAGGTATAAAAGAACTTAAATACTTGTGTTTTTTAAATGTTAAATAAATTATAAAATTTATAAATGAAATAAAAATTCAGGTAGCTTCTTAGCTACCTGAATAATAAGAATACACTTAATATAATTAAAAATTAAATATTATTATTTAAATAAACTTAAAAATTTATTAGAACAAACCTATCTGTTTGCTTATTTTGTAAACATAGATCTAAATAATTATGATAAATGATAAAGTTAATACATAAAAAATAAAATTTATTTCTCTCAGTAGTAATACGATTAATTTCAATTAAATGCTTTTTTATCAAGAATCAACCCAATATTTTTATTATTCCGATGCATTGAGTACATTCAAACATTACTTATTCCAATATATTTTAAGAATAGCTGAACAATGAAATAATTATATTTAATGTGTAATTTTTATTATAAAACAATAATTTTTACGTGTTAGGTCAATTAAACCCACATATTTAAAACCAATTAAAATTAACTATATAATTATTTAAATCAATCAATACAATCGAAAATATCTTCCGAAGACAATGGCCAGAAATCAAAGTAAATTTTTTTGTCCTAACGAAATCAGATAACTTTATACAATATTCATAAGTACTCTTCTTTAAAAAATATGAATATTTGCCGAATTACTGGCAACTGATCACAGCATAATTATTGATATACATTAGACAGAATAAATAATAAATAGAATTTGAAAATAAAAAAGCCAACATTAAATATGTTGGCAGTAATTTGGTGGGTCGTGAGCGATTCGAACGCTCGACCAACGGATTAAAAGTCCGCTGCTCTACCGACTGAGCTAACGACCCTTTGGCTCCCCGACCAGGGCTCGAACCTGGGACCTGCGGATTAACAGTCCGTCGCTCTACCGACTGAGCTATCAGGGAAAGGAAGAGCGAATTATAGGTGGCGTTGCGCACTTCGTCAACCCTTTCGTTCTAAATAGACATTATCTTTAATGCAAACCACTGTAAATAATATACATTTAATTTTTGAATTTCATAAAACATGGGAAGTATTCATGTGTAAAAGCTGATGGATTAACTGAATGATTATTAAGTATGGTTTTAAAAATGTTCAGAAAGAAATTCAGCCAGTTTATGATGGCAGATTCCAAATTTATACAGTATTGTTGTTTAAATATATTGAATTGATTTGGTTCAGAATAAAAGATTTTTGCCAAGCTGAAATTTTGGACAAATATAAAACCGGCTGTAACAATACGTTCTCAAAATCAGCAAAAATTAACTTTGGAATTCTAATACTCTATTGTGTGATAATTTTGCTATTTTTTTGAAATTAATATGAATAGTCAGCAAAGCCGGTTCAGTAAAGGCAGAATACAATTTCTATATATGAGTTAATGTTCCAATTATTGGGACATTAGATAACGATGCACTGAGACTAAACCAATTTTTCCTTTTTCAAGCCACACACATTTTACTCTCATAAATAACTAAACTTCTCGCATTCTATTATGCTAATACTATGGATAGGCGTAATCCACAATCAAAGGAGCATGGTCGGAAAACTTAACATCTTTGTAGACGCTTGCTTGCTGCGCACAGGCTGCCAGATTTGGCGTGGCCAGATGATAGTCTATACGCCAGCCTACATCTTTTGCATAAGCCTGCCCTCTATTGCTCCACCATGTGTAGCCGGGTATTTCCGGATACAAGGTGCGCCAGATGTCGACCCAGCCCAGTTCATTAATTACTTGACTTAGCCACTGGCGCTCTTCCGGCAAAAAACCAGAATTCTTCAGATTACCCCGCCAGTTTTTTATATCAATATTTTGATGAGCTATATTCCAGTCACCGCAAATCAGAATATCTCGTTGTGATGTCTGCAAGTCTCGCAGTATAGGCAGAAATTTATCCATAAAACAAAACTTAGCCTGCTGCCGCTCTTCTGAACTACTGCCAGAAGGCATATATAATGAAATAACTGTTAATTGACCAAAATCTGCACGCACGTATCGGCCTTCTCTGTCAAAATCCTCCCAACCTAATCCAATTTGAATAGCATCCGGCTGCTGTTTACTATATATAGCCACACCACTGTAACCTCGTTTAAGAGCGGTATGCCACGCCCCATGCATGCCCAGTGGATGCTTCATCTCTTCTGTCATATCAGCTTCCTGCGCCTTTAGTTCCTGTACACACACGATATCTGCCTGAGCCAGAGCAAGATAGTCAATAAAACCTTTACTGGTGGCAGAACGTATTCCATTAACGTTGGCAGAAATGATGCGCATCCGCATGTCCTTTCGTTTGATGATAAAATTTAAAGCTTAAGTTTTTGTATTCCATTTTATCATTAAGGATAGTTATGTCTGATTTTCGTCTGGATTTTCTGCATTTTGCCTTGCAACAAAAGGTTTTAAAATTTGGCCAGTTTACTACTAAAGCGGGCAGACAAACGCCCTATTTTTTCAATGCCGGTCTCTTTAATGATGGCTATAGTATTTTGCATCTGGCACGGTTTTATGCTCGTTCTATTCTGGAAAGCAAAATTGAATTTGATATGCTGTTCGGACCAGCTTATAAAGGCATCATTCTGGCTGCTGCAACGGCGATGATGTTGGCTGAACAAGGACGTAATGTACCTTACGCATATAACCGTAAAGAAGCCAAAGATCATGGTGAAGGTGGTGTATTAGTCGGTGCACCTTTACAGGGGCGCGTACTGATTATTGATGATGTCATTTCAGCTGGTACTTCGGTTCGTGAGTCGGTAACAATTATTCAGCGAGAAGGGGCAACTGCTGCCGGAGTAGCCATTGCACTGGACCGAATGGAAAAAGGCCAAGGTATGCAATCTGCTGTTCAGGAAGTACAGCAGCAATATCAGATTCCAGTGTTGGCTATCGCTACTCTGGATGATTTGCTGCGTCTACTCGAAAATGATTCAGCTTTGGCTAGTTTTCATCATCCGGTGACTGAATACAGACAGCAATATGGTGTGTAAAATTTGTCTGGTTCTAGCAAAAAGGATTGCATGAATGATTTATACAATCTTATGTTTACAATTTGATTATCTTTAGCTGGTATTGACCAGATGAATGTTGAACAATTACTTAGTCATTATGGCTATATGGCCATCTTTATTGGCAGTATTCTTGAAGGTGAAACCATTTTGACCTTGGCTGGCTTTTTTGTGCATAAGGGTTATCTGCTATTTTTACCTTCTATATTATGTGCTGCCGGTGGTGGTATGCTGGGAGACCAGTTGTGTTTTTTTCTTGGTCGCTATTATGGTACGCGTCTAATACAACATTTTCCTAAATTGGATCCAATGGTACGGAAAACTGACCGACTTCTTTGTAAACATAGTTCATTGATTATTGTTGGGGTACGTTTTATGTATGGACTGCGGATCGCTGGTCCCATAGCCATTGGTATGAGCAAAGTACCTTTCCGCCGCTTTATTCTGCTTAATTTACTGGGCGCATTGATCTGGGCAACTATAATAGTAAGTTTCGGCTATGTATTCGGACAATCTGCACAGTGGTTGTTTACTCAGTTTGAGCAATATACTGAAATTGCTTTAGTTGTTGCTCTGTTGATAGCTGCAATAGTTCTGGCTGTTTATCTTTATATTAAACATCGGCACAGTAAACAAGACTGATTTATTTTTCGCTAAGCAGGTGTATGCAACCTATATAAAATGTTTAACTTGAATAATTGTTTGATTCAGATTTTGTTTTTTTCAATATAAGTAAGTAAGAAAAAAACCCGCATCAGCGGGTTTTTTCTTCTAAATTCAGATTCTAAACCTGGATTAGAATGTGTGTTTTAAGCCAACACCAAAGGCGGTAGTTTTGTCTTTACCATTGCTTTCGCCGTTACCTTCGCGCAACCAGCCTGCTTGTACGTTAGCGGTTGTACTTTTAGAGAATGCATAGTCAGCACCAAGTACAACCTGATCGTATTTGGTATTTTTCTCTTTGGTACCGTTGATTTTTACATCCCAGCCATGAACATAGGACAATTTCGGGAAAATATTACCAAAGTAGTAGCCTACTGTCAGAGCAGCTTCCTGACCCTGATTGTCCATAGTCAAGTGATGGTCACCAATATCAACTTTTTCTTTTGTAGCCGGATCTACGATACTCAGGTTGTTCAGACCACGGAAGTAAGAGCTGGTATTTTTGGTGTATTGATAGCCCACACCAACAAATAAGTTGTTAGCATCGTAACCGCCTTCAATACGGTGTACCTGTCCATCTTTCATATCTTTTTTTAGACCATCTACTTTAACAGCAGAGTTTTTCAGGTAATCAAAACCATATTTGGCAAAATAACCAGCATTCTGATAATTCACTCCAACGCTATATTTATCGCCGGAGCCAATACCATGATCGTATTCCGCATTGCGATCGCCGCCATTAACGTTATCACGTGGAGAATATAAAGCGCTTAATTTGAAGCCAGCAAACTCTGGAGAATTGTAAGCAATACCTACATAACGTGCTCCAGTACGGGTGAATTTACCCAAACCTAAAACCTGGTTGTTGTATTCCCACGGATCTACAGCATCCATATTGGCCTTCATGGCATTACTGATGCGACCAGCTCGAATAGTACCGAAATCACCTTGCAATCCTATGAAGGAATCACGATTAGCCCAGCCATCAGCTTTACCATCATTGTTACCCAAATGAATAGCAGATTCTACCTGCCAAATAGCTTTCAGACCGTTACCTAAATCATCAGAGCCTTTAAAGCCAATTCTTGAACCATAGTCAGCAATACCATTCTGGTATGGACCACGGCTTTCTCCACTGGTTTTAGTGGAAGAAGTTTCATAGCCTGCTTTCATTTGGCCGTACAAAATAACCTCTGCCATAGCAGCAACCGGTAATGTAGTTAAAGCTAAAGCAATCAGGGTTTTTTTCATTACTGTATTCCTAGTTTCAACGTCAATAATACAAACCTCAAAAACCAAATGAAGCACTTTTGAAGTTTTAGATCAATCGTCAAAATGACGAGTGTGCGGAATATAAAGGTCGGATATTAAAAAAGCAAACCTTCAGATCCGATTTCGAGCATGAGAAAATTTTACTTGTAACTGATTAAGTAAAATACGTATAAATAAATATCAGAAATGTTTTTAAATAGTCGTAATAACCTTTGAATTGATATTTAGATGCACTGATTCATGCATTATGTTCACACTAATCACCATCTGAAGTATATTTTTAGATATTTGAAAATTTTTATTTAGAAAAGTCAGTTACAACACTTTTATTACGGTTTTTGATAAGCAATATTGAATCTTTAGCTGATACCTAGGCATATATTAAAACTACAAAGTGCTTATCAGAAAATTCTTATTTATAAATCGTTGCTGATGATTAACTATTCAACATAAATTTGTAGATTGCAATTTTTATTATATATTAGTAAGTAAAATCGATTGAGGAAGAAATATATTCTCTTTAATTGACAATATAAAAATTAAATATCCCAGTACAAAAGATAATGACCATTCAGATGAAAGATTTACAAGAAAAATCATTAAATATATAGACACTTTCTTATTGTACTAATGATTTTATATTGATGTTACAGTACAGCCTTTAAGTGTGGATAAGCTTTTCTATTTTCTAAAATTCTAATCAATATTTGTTCTTATATAACTTGTTGAATATAACAACTACTAATGAATAATGAAACCATTCGATCTGCTATGCTATTCAATAGATATTCTGACTTATAGATTTAATAAATAAATTTTATATAAATTAATCCCCGACTAAGAACAGTTTTTAAGTGTCCTACTGTCGGGGATTAATTTTAAATACTAATCAGTATGTATTAACAACCAATTAGAAAGTGTGTTTCAAGCCAACACCAAAGGCAGTAGTTTTGTCTTTACCTAAGCCATCGCCGTTACCTTCACGCAACCAACCAGCCTGTACATTAGCGGTAGTGCGTTTAGAGAAGTCATAGTCAGCACCTAACACAACCTGATCGTATTTAGTGTTTTTCTCTTTAGTACCATTAACTTTTACATCCCAGCCATGAGCATAAGAGATTTTCGGGAAAATGTTACCAAAGTGGTAGCCAACAGTCAGAGCGGCTTCCTGACCCTGATTGTCTTCAGTCAGTTTGTGATCACCAACATCAAGTTTTTCTTTAGTAGTTGGGTTAACAACGCTCAAATCATTCAAACCACGGAAGTAAGAACTGGTATTTTTGGTGTACTGATAGCCAACACCAACAAACAAGTTGTTAGCATCGTAGCCACCTTCAACACGGTGAACCTGACCATCTTTCAGGTCTGATTTCAAACCATCTAATTTAACAGCAGAGTTTTTCAGGTAGTCAAAACCGTATTTAGCATAGAAACCAGAGTTGTGGTAGTTCAAACCAGCACTGTATTTGTCACCAGAACCGATACCACGCTCGTATTCTGCGTTACGATCGCCACCATTCACGTTGTCACGTGGAGAGTACAAAACGTTGAAGCTGAAACCAGCCCATTCTGGAGAATCATAGGCGACACCAACATAACGAGCATCGGTACGGGTGAATTTACCCAGACCTAATGCTTCATTGTTATATTCCCAAGCATCTACAACGTCCATATTAGCGTTAATGGCATTGCTGATACGACCAGCACGGATAGTACCGAAATCAGTTTGCAGACCTATGAAAGAGTCACGGTTAGCCCAGCCATCAGAACCGCCATCACTATTACCCAAATGAATACGGGATTCTACCTGCCAGATAGCTTTCAAGCCATGGCCAAGGTCTTCAGAACCTTTGAAGCCGATACGTGAACCATAGTCACCGATACCATTCTGGTATGGGCCACGTGATTCGCCACTAGATTTAGTAGAAGAAACTTCATAGCCTGCTTTCATTTGGCCATACAAAACAACCTCAGCCATAGCGGCAACCGGCAAAGTGGTCAAAGCCAAAGCAATCAGGGTTTTTTTCATTGCTGTATTCCTTTTCTATGTCGAAAAAACAAACTTCAAAAACCTAATGAAGAGCTTTTAAAGTTTTGCATTAATCGCCGCGTTAGCGATTTCATGGCTGTCAATATAATGCTTTAGTTGCAAAAAAACAAATTCATTTGCAAACACACAACACTTTTAGCAACCTGCACCGCGGCAAATAATAGTTAACTCACTATATAAATCAATAAAATCATATGTTTATTTTGATAATAATACATTAAAATAATTTATTATTCTTATTTAAAAGTGTTGTAGTTTTTCAACACATTAATTGAAATAAATAATCATATTGGCAATTGCATATTATGAATCAGACAAATTTTATGTAGTTTGCCACTGATTTTATCACTAGGTAGTTTTTACCATACTTTTAACTACCATAATCGTCAACCCATAAAGGCCTGCCAAAATTCTGCCCGTTTTACTAAGTCTTATAAACGAGCAGATTAAAGATTATCAAATTCAAGAAAAACAAATCTATATTCTAGTTTCAATCTGTTCCAGTTTGACAGGCGTACCTTGCACTGCGTCTGGCTGACTCTGTAATCTGTCTTTGCGTCGTAATTTAGATTGAGCGGAACTTTCAATATTATCGGAGACAATAATATTTGTACTGGTTTCAACCAGTATCAGCCCACCCAATTCAGCAATTTGAGACAATTCTATATCTACTGTTTCAGGGATGCTGACAATCAACTGATCGGCTTCTGGCTGTTTAGTTTGTACGGCAGATGCTGTGCCTAATTTTACCGGTTTATCAGTGGTCGTAGGATACTGAACTGACTCCATCTGAGCTAGAACATGAGTAATCACATTCTTTGCTTGTGCTACTGCCTGCTGTACCAAGATATTGTCATCTATATACAGATGAGCTGGCTGAACTGAGCAATCAGCAGCTTGATTTCCAATATTTTCAGGATGAAGTACGTGCTCAGTAGTCTGCTGCACTTGCGCTGCAATGGCATGGATATCAATATTGCGGCTGATTTTACGTGCTGAAATGATGTAGCTGCGTTTTTTCTTACCATTCTGTCGCCGGCTGTTTTTATCATGCCGCGATTTATGGCGTTCATTTTTTGCCTCTCCGCCCGATAAGGTAATAATCAAGGGATCAGTTGCCTGATTTTCATCAATTAATTCAATATTATTTACTTGCTGGGCTGGAACTTCATTTTTGCCAGAAGTACGCTGACGGCGGCGGCGAGAATTATTTTGCTCCTGCCTGATACTACTGCTTTCCTGACTGATTTCGGATGACGTTTCCGTCTGAGATACATCATATTTGTCAGAACGTTTTTCTTCACGGCGATTACGCTGCTCATTTGCAGTACGAACTGCTGCTATGTGAGTTGCTTGTGTTTTATTTTCAGAATGATGCTCGCCTTTTTTAGCTGTTTCGGCATTTTTAGATAGACGGCTACTAGTGCGCGACTGTCGGCGTTCGTGTGGCTGATTTTTCTGCTGTCTGGATTTAATAGTTCTTTCAGCATGAGAAGCGCTTGGCGAAACTGGATCGGCTGGTTTTGCACTGAAAAGATTACTTAGCCATCCTGAAAGTTTTTTCCACATACCCGGTGCTGTATCTTTTTCTACAACTACCTTCTCAATAACCGGAGCCGGCTGAGTATGATGTATCCCTTTCACTGCTGCTTCCGGTCTAACAGGTTTGTTCTGTCCAATTGAAAATGGTAGTTCACCAATGTTTTCAGGTTCCTGTACTTGATGGTAACTGGGAACAGTATTTTCTTCTATGTTATCAGTACGAACACGGGTAACACTGTAATGCGGGTTTTCGAGATGAATATTCGGAATCAGTAACACGCATACATCCAGCCGCTCTTCCAATCCGAATAACTCGGCACGCTTTTCATTTAAGAGAAAAGTAGCCACATCCACCGGTACCTGTACGCGTACTTCGGCAGTGTTATCTTTCATTGATTCTTCCTGAATGATGCGGAGAATATGTAATGCTGTTGATTCAATACTACGAATGGAACCAGTACCGGCACAGCGCGGGCAAATGGTATGGCTACTTTCACCAAGAGAAGGCTTCAGACGTTGTCGCGATAATTCCATTAAACCAAAACGCGACAACTTAGCCATCTGTACCCGTGCACGATCTTTTTTCAAGGCTTCGCGCAAGGTGGTTTCAACATCACGCTGGTTTTTACTATTTTCCATGTCTATGAAGTCAATCACAACTAATCCGCCAAGATCACGTACGCGCATCTGGCGGGCAACTTCTTCGGCTGCCTCCATATTAGTTTTGAATGCTGTGTCTTCTATATCTGCTCCACGGGTGGCTCGGGCAGAGTTTACATCAATGGAGACTAACGCTTCAGTATGATCAATGACGATGGCACCACCGGACGGGAGGGCAACTTCACGGGAAAAAGCAGACTCAATCTGCTGTTCTATCTGAAAACGAGAAAAAAGCGGAGTATGGTCAGTATAATGACGTAAGCGACTGATATATGCCGGCATCACATAGGACATGAACTCACGGATCTGATCATATACTTCCTGCGAATCAATCAGTATTTCTCCAATATCAGGCTGGAAGTAATCGCGTATGGCACGAATAAGTAGTGAGCTTTCCATAAACAGCAGATAAGGTTTGTTGTGCTGTTGTGCGGCCTGCTCAATGGCTCGCCATAGCTGTACCAGATAATTTAAATCCCATTGCAGTTCTTCTGTACTGCGACCAATACCGGCAGTACGTGCAATCAGACTCATACCACGCGGGGTATCCAGCTCACTCATAGCCTGCTTGAGTTCCTGCCGATCTTCACCTTCAATTCGGCGTGACACACCACCACCTCGAGGATTATTGGGCATCAATACCAGATAGCGTCCGGCCAGGCTAATAAAAGTGGTTAGCGCTGCACCTTTGTTCCCTCGCTCATCCTTTTCCACTTGTACAATGACTTCTACGCCTTCGGACAAGACATCCTGTATACGAGCCCGTCCACCTTCATAATTCTGAAAATAGCTGCGCGATATTTCCTTGAATGGTAAAAAACCATGGCGATCTGTGCCATAGTCAACGAAACAAGCCTCCAGTGAAGGTTCAATGCGAGTAATGATACCTTTGTAGATATTGCCTTTACGCTGTTCCTTACCCAGTGTTTCGATGTCAAGATCAAGTAGACTTTGTCCATCTACAATAGCCACGCGCAATTCTTCTGCCTGCGTAGCATTGAATAACATTCGTTTCATGAATACCTCGTTATGTGCACTGACGAGGCGTTGTAATTAGTATTTGACACCCGTAGCCTTGCCAGATTGTTTTATATACGGCAAATTAAGCAGGCTTTCATCATAAAGAAGGTATAAAGAGCGTTTTGACTATTCAGTATCATTATGCTTTCTGAACAGCATGTACTGGATAATTTTACAAACAATCCAAGCACTTAATCGGGGGAGCCAGTCTTCTGTTATTCAGTCAGGTGCTTGGGCTCAGTAGCGGCTGCGTTATCCGGTTTTGTCCTGCCCGATGACGTCTGAAGCCGTGGCTTGCCACCTGATGGAGTCAAACTTAATCACTAACCCTTGCTGCCGAGGGCTGGTCAGCAACATGGGGAAATACGCCTGCTACAGTGCGTTTTTCCAGTAAATACGTTAACATTTCATTGTTTGCAGCCAAAAAACGATTACATGCGTTTTTCAGCTCCGGGCCAAATGCGCCTTTTTTATGGTTCAGTCTTGCTTGCCGTGAATTCTTACGGCGAAAACAACTGATGACTTTTATTTATTTATAAAAGCTTACGGATTATAAGCAATATGACGGTTTTAAGCAAAGATTCAGTGCAGTTTTTATCTGTCGGTGCCGAAAGTGCTGGACAGCGACTGGATAATTATTTGATACGGGAATTAAAAGGTGTGCCAAAAAGTCATATACAGCGCATCATCCGCAGTGGTGAGGTTCGTTTGAACAAAAAACGCTGCAAAGGAACTGACCGAATTGCCGTTAACGATGAAATCCGTTTACCACCCATTCGTGTTGCCGACAGAATGGCTTGCCCTGATTATTTAGCAATTCCAGCACATGAATTTGAAATCATTTATGAAGACGATGTTTTGCTGGTTATAAACAAACCATCCGGCGTCGCGGTTCATGGTGGTAGCGGCGTTAGTTTTGGTGTTATTGAGCAGCTGCGCCGTGCCCGTCCTGATGCACGTTATCTGGAACTGGTACACCGGCTGGATAAAGACACTAGCGGATTGCTTATGATTGCGAAAAAACGCAGTGCTTTGGTTAAGTTGCACGAATCAATCAGACAAAACCATCCACACAAGGTCTATCAGGCACTTTCGGTTGGATTTTGGCCAGAAAAAGTACAACATGTAAAACTCCCTCTTATAAAATACACTGGGGCTCAGGGTGAAAAAATGGTACGTGTTACCGGCAATAATCAGGAAGGTCAGCGTGCACATACTATGTTTCGTGTACTGCAAAGGTTTGCAGGACAGCAGCTATACGCTACAGGAATTAAATCTCTTACCTTGATGGAAGCTACGTTGAAAACAGGCCGCACTCATCAAATACGTGTACATATGCAATCGCAACAGTGTCCGATTGCTGGTGATGAACGCTATGGAGATTATCAAATAAACAAACGCCTGCAAAAAGCAGGGTTGAAAAGAATGTTTTTACATGCATCTGAATTAACACTTCCTCATCCGGTCAGTGGCGATATATTACAACTTATCGCCCCTTTACCAGATGAGTTACAACAGTTTTTGCTCAGTTTACCATCTGCTCCAGATTAGGATTATCCGCCCACATTTAAACCGACTTCGGTTTTTAAAATGTTTGCTGTTGTAACCAATTTTTAAGCTGAGCACCGCATTTGTCATGTCGCAGGCTGTATTCTATAAATGTTTTCATATAACCAAGCTTATCGCCGCAGTCATGTGAATAACCCTGTATAACAAATGCATCTACTGCTTCCTGCTGCATTAATGCAGCTATAGCATCAGTCAGCTGAATTTCACCACCTGCCCCAGGCAATGTTTTTTCCAGTAGCGGCCAGATACTGGCAGAAAGCACGTAGCGACCCACGACAGCCATATCAGATGGAGCCTCTTCCAGCGCAGGTTTTTCAATAATGGCTGTCATAGCTATACTACATCCCTCCTCGGCCTGTTGCTGATGACAATCCACTATACCGTACTTATTTACTTCACTCATCGGCACGCGCTCAACCATAATCTGGCTACGTTGTGTGTCTCTGAAATGCTTTACCATCGCTGCCAGATTATCTGTTGCCAGATTGCAGGCGCTTTCATCTATGAGCACATCCGGCAGTAAGACGGCAAACGGTTCGTTACCAATCACAGAACGCGCACACAGCATAGCATGACCCAGTCCTTTTGCTTCACTTTGTCGTACCTGAATAATTTGAACATCAGGAGGCAGCACGGCACGGGTTTCTGCCAGCAACGCAGTTTTACCCTTGTTCTGTAACTGCGTTTCCAACTCAAACGCAGTATCGAAATGATTTTCAATTGCGGTTTTAGAAGCATGGTTAACCAGCACAATTTGCTTAATTCCTGCTTGTGCACACTCCTTTACGATATACTGAATTAACGGTTTGTCTGCCACCGTTAGCATTTCTTTAGGGATGGCTTTTGTAGCCGGCAACATTCGAGTTCCTAAACCAGCAACTGGGATAACTGCTTTCATTTCTTTTTCCATTCTTGCAAATCAATCACATATATGACGTTCACGAGGATAACGATTCGTATTTAACTTATAATATAAATACTGTTATATATTATCTGAATAATAAGTAATTTTTATTGGTTGAAAATTTTTCGTGGTTAAATATATATAGTTCGACTATTTATTATCCAATTCAGTCAATACAGTAAACACCTCAGCCACAGCCACTGCACCCGGATCAGGTACACTGACTAGATTCTGTTTGTTAACATAAGATGAACGCCCAGCTCCGGCTTTATGCATATCTGCGGTTCTATCTGCACCCTCTCTAGCAGCATGTACCGAAGCCTCAATACCATGTTGTTGCCAGCTTAGCAAAGCCGGCTGTAAAGCATCAATCAAAGTACGGTCACCCAAATCGGCACCGCCATAATGTTTCATCTGTGTCAGCCCGTTTAACAATGCTTCTATCAGCGTACTTCCCTTTTGTAGATGCTGTCCGGCAGCAGTGAAGAAAATCGACATCAGCACCCCGCTTGACCCCCCCATGACTACTGCAAGTCGCTCACCGATACACAGTAATAACTGGGGCAAATCGTTAAGTGGCAACTGCTGCTGTGTCAGCTGCTGTGCTATAGCATGAGCACCATGCGCAAAAGTGGTACCTGTATCACCATCACCTACTTTAGCATCCAATGCATTAAGTCGACTTTCCAGTCCAATGAGTTTATCTGTTATGGCTGTAATACAAGCAGCAGCCAACGCATTTTCAGATGGCTTGTATTCAGACTGCTTTAATACGGGCTGGCAGGCAAGCTTTTTTAAAGGTTTTAAAGCAACCGGCTTCTGCCATCCTTGTGTTTCTACCGGAGCATTCAGTGCCTGAACAAAATAATCATTCAATCTGAGTACAGAAAGGGAGAAACCTTTCATATCCAGCGATGTAACCAGAGGAGCAGGGCCAATCAGCCAATCAGTCTGCTCACTGATTGAGGAATGTGCTACTTCACGCGTTAGCAAAGCCATTTCCAGAGATGACACTCCACCGAGATTATTGATCAAAACAGCAAAACGCCCCTTACCAGCCGAATGCTGTAAAGACTTCACCAAATTATCGATAAGAATTTTGCTGTTTTGAGTATTAACCACCGACGCACCGGGTTCACCATGTATACCTAATCCAAGCTCTACCTGCCCGTCTTTGATCCGTGTTTCTTCCATATAGTCTGGCAGATGACAGGTTTGCATGGCCAGACCCAGACTCCAAAGATTATCACAAGCCTGTTGAGCCAATGCGCGAACCTGTGCTAGTGACTTTCCTTCCTCAGCAGCATAGCCTGCAATTTTGTGAACGAGCACCGTGCCTGCTACACCGCGTGGCTGGCGATTTTCCGGCAGGGAAATATCGTCAGCCACAATGACCATTTCCACTTTCAAGCCATGGCTTTTGGCTTTTTCTGCTGCCAGTCCAAAATTTAATCTGTCCCCAGTATAATTTTTCACAATCAGCAAACAACCCTGTTCACCAGTGACAGCTACAATGGCGTTAAACACAGCATCAACACTCGGGGAAGCAAACAAATCACCGCATACAGCCGCCGTTAACATACCTTTGCCCACAAACCCAGCATGAGCCGGTTCATGTCCCGAACCACCGCCGGAAATTACAGCTACACGGCTTTTATCCCAGTCATTGCGAGCCACTATTCTGATAGCCGGATCAGTATCCAGCTTGACAAGATTGCCATGTGGTGCAGAAATCACCGAACCTTCAATGGCTTCATCAATTAATTGTTTACGATTGTTAAAAAAGAATCTGGACATGATTTTCCAAAATGATTATGAGTATAGACAACAGGCAATATTCGAATCAAAAAATTCATAAGGTCGAAAAAAAATATTTACTGCTTTCCTTATATCAAACTTCATCGGCATTTAAAGCAAGATTCTTATCAAAGATTAGATATATAAATTTAATATACTGAATCCATTATTTTCTGCCACAGTAGTATCTTGCTTTAATTTATATTGCCTTTTTTAAGCGGCGGTTCAAAATTTAACTGTGCTGACACGCTGTTTGCAAGACTATTATAATGTACGGCGATAGCAGGATAAAGTTTAGCCTGCAATCCAAACACGACAAAAGCATACTAAAAAAATAAAATTCGGCTATAATTTTACTTATAACTGATTTAAATGATTGGATAATAGAGAATGAAACGGCTTAGCCTAATCATTTAACTACACATACATCAGCACCAAAACCTGAGAATAAGCAGATGAAAATCAATATTAAAGGATCAGAACCAGCTGGTTCAACGCCCGAGGGCAGCAGCTGGGAACGCAATTTACTAGAAAAACTATTGCTTGAAGTATATCGTGAGCAGCGGCGTAATCGAATCTGGCGCTGGTTCTGGCGTCTTCTATGGCTGCTGATTTTTATCTTGATAATTATTGCTTCTTCAGGCAGCAGCAAACCAACCGGTGCCCATACAGCGGTTATTAATTTGGAAGGCACCATCAGCAGTGACAATAATCAGGCCGATTTATTACGTAAAAGCCTGAAAGAAGTGTATAAGAACAAAAATGTCAAAGGAATTATTATTCGTGCTAATAGCCCCGGCGGCTCCCCGGTTATTTCCAGCATCGCATATGAAGAAATTCGATATTTTAAAGCCAAACATGCCAGCATACCTTTATATGTTGTAACTGAAGATATGTGTGCTTCTGGTTGTTACTACATTGCCAGTGCCGCAGATAAAATCTATGCAGACCCGTCTAGTTTGGTCGGCAGTATTGGAGTAATTGGCAGCAGTTTTGATTTTACGGGATTGATTGATAAACTGGGCATTAAACGCCGAGTTAAAATTGCCGGCAGTAATAAAGATATGGGTGACCCTTTTGTTCCCGAAACACCGGAACAGGCACAAATTTGGCAACAGATGTTGAGTAGCATTCATGAACAGTTTATTCAGGCTGTACAACAGGGAAGAGGCAAACGTTTGAAAATTGCTGAAAACCCAGATATCTTCAGTGGCCGTGCGTATACTGGAGAACAAGCCAAAAAAGTGGGACTGATAGACGATTTTGGCAATGTTTATACTGTCGCACGTGATGTAATTGGTGCACCTGATTTAGTAGATTACACTGCTGAAACCAGCTGGGAAAAACGTTTCAGCAAAAGTATTGGCAGCACTATGCTGCAAAACATTCGCGGCATGACTGATCAGCCTTGGTAAATGCCATTAGATATAACTGCAAATCTTTTGTAAAAAAAATTATGCCCGTTTATGTTCGCCACAACTATTGATAAACATAAACGGGCAATTTTTTTAACGTATCCTGATTAATACAACAGGCAATTTCTTTTTCAAACATGCGCTTTGTATCACCAGCCAGCTAACTTGAAATATACCTAATTAAATGATTTATTTCACCAACACATACTGAATTTAATTGTTTTCCACTCGAATTGATAGAGTTGTTGGTTATAATATTTCTCCACCTTATCCAGCATCAATATCATGTATTCGCTTATAAAATCTTTGTTATTCCGACTGGATCCGGAAAAGACCCATTATCTGTCATTGAAATGTTTACAGCTGCTACATCGTTATCACTGCGGTTTTTTGCTGAGAGACGGACAAGCTTCTGCCAATAACAATCAAAGCACCGGAACAGACAGCAATTTAATAGACTTAATGGGTTTGACTTTACCCAATCCGGTGGGATTAGCGGCTGGTCTGGATAAAAATGGTGAGTATATTGATGCACTGTCAATGTTGGGTTTTGGCTTTATCGAAGTTGGCACCGTTACACCGCTACCACAGGCAGGCAACCCCAAACCCCGTTTATTCCGGTTACCAGAACATCAGGCTATCATTAATCGCATGGGCTTTAATAACTATGGTATCGATACCCTGATTGATAACATTGTAAACAGCCAATATCGTGGCATACTAGGAATTAACATTGGAAAAAATGCTGCCACTCCCATAGACAAAGCCACTGATGATTATCTAATCTGTCTTGAAAAAGCCTATCCTTATGCTAGTTATATAACTGTAAATATCTCATCTCCCAATACACGCAATTTACGCAGTCTGCAAAGTGCCAGCGAATTGGACAGACTCCTGAATCATTTAAAAAACCGGCAGGCGCAGCTAGCAACGCGTCACAGTCGTTATGTCCCTATTGCTGTTAAAATTGCACCAGACCTGATTGAAGACCAAATTACTGCATTAGCAGATGTAGCATTAGCCACCCAGATTGACGGCATTATTGCCACAAATACCACTATAGATAAAACGATGCTGGGTAAGCATCGATATGCACAAGAAACTGGAGGATTATCCGGTCGTCCAGTGCAACCACAAAGTAATCAGGTATTACGCCACCTATCTGCGCTGCTTGAAGGGAAGATTCCTCTTATCGGTGTAGGCGGAATTAACACTGGCGCCGATGCAGCTGAAAAAATCAGCCTTGGTGCCACTGCAATACAGCTGTATTCCGGCCTGATATTTCGTGGCCCCAAGCTCATCAATGAATGTATTCGTGCGTGCAGTAAGCTAAATTAGAGACCCAACAGATTAATATTATTTATTTCGCTTCAATTTGTATTCTTGTTTTACATGTTGGTAAAGCATGATCACGAAAACCTGCTCTGCCCCATTACAGAATTATGTCGTTTTTGTGCATTGAATTTGCTGATAGCTATCTTTATGCAGCTGCGTTTGGCATGACGCTTGTGCTGCGCTATGATATTAGTCATAAGCAAGTATTCGCCCAGATTACTTTGCACAGTCCTGTAGACAATTATCAGGACTGTACAAAGTGATTTGATTAAATTGAAAGCCCTATCATGCATAACAGCGACATATCGCTGCCGAAGGATATCCAGCGGCCGGCTGAAGCGGTATTGGTAAATATTACTCCGAAAGAAACCCGTGTAGCCGTTATGGAAGAAAGCAGCTTGTGTGAAATTCACATTGAGCGCAACTGTGGTCATGGCCTGGTTGGTAATATTTATAAAGGAATTGTGCGCCGCGTATTACCTGGCATGCAAAGTGCTTTTATTGACATTGGCCTTGAGCGAGCAGCTTTTCTGCATATTGTCGATGTACTGGAACAGCGCCAGAAACCTGAACAACCTTTACGCATCGAACATATGTTGCATGAAGGTCAGAATATAGTGGTACAGGTTATCAAAGACCCTATCAACACCAAAGGAGCACGCCTGTCCACACAGATATCATTAGCTGGACGCTTTCTTGTACACCTACCTCAGGATCAGCATATCGGTATTTCACAGCGCATTGAGGATGAAGAAGAACGTAATCAATTAAGAGAACGTTTGGAAAATTTGTTACCGGATGGTGCCGGTCATGGCTACATTATCCGTACAAGTGCAGAAAACGCTACTGATGCAGAATTGCAGTCTGATATCAATTATTTAACCAAACGCTGGCAAAATATTCAGCAACTGGCTAAAACCAGTGCGCCCGAAACTTTGTTATATCAGGATCTGCCTTTGTCACTGCGTGTACTACGTGACATGTACAGCGACAATATTGATAAAATAATTGTTGACTCGAGAGTCAATTATGAGTTGATGTGTGAATTTGCTACCAATTATTCTCAAGGTGCACTGGATAAACTGCAATTATTCCAGAATGATAGCCCCTTGTTTGAAGCTTACAATATTGAAGCAAGAATCACACAGGCTTTGCAGCCACGCGTTAACCTTAACTTTGGTGGTTATATCATTATTGAGCCTACCGAAGCCATGACCACTATTGACGTAAATACCGGCGGATTTGTCGGTGCACGCAATTTTGAAGAAACTATCTTCAAAACCAATCTTGAAGC
The DNA here is from genome assembly GCF_026535955.1 of Snodgrassella sp. B3837. Classification (NCBI taxonomy): domain Bacteria; kingdom Pseudomonadati; phylum Pseudomonadota; class Betaproteobacteria; order Neisseriales; family Neisseriaceae; genus Snodgrassella; species Snodgrassella sp. B3837. Next base: position 83,382 of record NZ_JAFNPI010000015.1, on the reverse strand, counting down.
CTGCCATGTTATCGCACGCGAACTGAGATTGCGCAATCTAGGTGGCATCATTATCATAGACTTCATTGACATGGCTGATGAAGCACATCAGCAGGAAATTCTCACTGAGCTGGCACAGGCACTGGCGTACGACCGCACCCGTGTCACTCTGAATGGTTTTACCAGTCTGGGACTGGTAGAACTTACACGTAAGCGCACGCGTGAAAATCTGGCACAAATCCTGTGTGAACCTTGTCCTACCTGTCAAGGGCGCGGCCGCCTTAAAACCGCACAAACTATTTGCTATGAAATTCAGAGGGAAATTATACGGGAATCCCGACGCGTGAATGCACAGGAGATACGTATACTGGCCGCTCCAAGTGTAATTGATCTGTTTCTAGATGAAGAAGCACAGTCATTGCAATGCTTAAGTAAATTCATCGGCCAACCGATTACGCTAGCTGTAGAGACCACATACAATCAGGAACAATATGATATTGTTCTGCAATAGAATTAATCTGCAAACGAGAAATGAGAAGTATGAACTTACCTGACGCTGAACAGGCAGAAACCCTGTGGCAAACCATTCGTCGAGAAACTGAACATGCAGTACGCAACGAACCAATTTTGGCCAGCTTTCTGCATCTGAGCGTATTACGACATAAAAACTTTGCCCGCATGCTCGCTTTTCATCTGTCCACCAAAATGTCCAGTGCGGTGATGGATGCGCGTGCATTGTTCGAAATATATTTGGAAGCCTTACAGCAGGATTCGGCCATTATTCATGCAGCATTGGCGGATATCGTAGCCTATTATGAGCGCGATCCGGCCTGCGACACCTATTCCTTACCCTTACTATATTACAAAGGTTTTCATGCCATTCAAACACATCGGATAAATCATTGGCTCTGGCAGCAAAACCGCCACACCCTTGCCTATTTCCTGCAAAACCGAGCTTCGGAAGTACTAGGAGTGGATATCCATCCCGCAGCATCAATGGGCTATGGCATTATGATTGACCATGGAACCGGAGTGGTAATTGGTGAAACAGCTGTGCTCGGGAATAATATTTCTCTGCTACATGGCGTCACACTGGGTGGTTCCGGTAAAGACAGCGGTGACCGGCATCCGAAAATCAGTGATGGGGTTATGATAGGTGCCAATGCATCAGTATTAGGCAATATTCGTGTACATACCTGTGCCAAAGTCGGAGCTGGCAGCGTGGTGGTCAACGATGTACCTGAATACTCTACCGTTGTTGGCGTACCTGCACGGGTTATTAGCAAAACCGATAATCATGAGAGTCCAGCACAGGAAATGGATCAGCGGATTTAATATTCAGTTTACTAGGTCTTGTTCTGCTTAGACGATAATAATTATCAGAAAAAATATGGGTTTAAATTAGTTTTTGCCTTGATGATACTTAAATTTCATATAAAAAAATTTATAGGATCTTCCTTAAATCACTTAGTAAACTTGAATAGTCAATATTAAATATATTGAGATGAAATGTCAGTTAGTCCAGATCAAATCAGCTTTTTTCATTTTATGAATGTATATGATAAAAGCTGGTTTATTTTGATAAATTTAAGCCTTAAGTATTTATTTAGTATAATAAAAGCAAGGCATAAAAAAACGCAAACACTGTATAGAGTTTGCGATTAATATGGTGGCGAATCAGGGATTCGAACCCCGGACACAAGGATTATGATTCCTCTGCTCTAACCGACTGAGCTAATTCGCCGTATCTCGTTTTAAGAGAGACGCAATTATACGATATTTTTTTGCGCACGCAAGCATCATTTAAGCAAAAACTATCAAACTATTGTTTTAAAAAATAATTTTATTTAGCTTAAAGGCTTAAATTTTCTTATACCTGAAAAATTCTTGCATTGTTTGTTTTAGCAGACTTTGCCATTCTGGTCGGTGCCGCATAGGTACAGCAAAGCTTTATGTTACAATTCAGCCATTTTTATATTCTGCTATTTCAAGGAATATCATGAGTTTGAAATGTGGCATTGTGGGTCTGCCCAATGTAGGCAAATCGACCCTGTTTAACGCCCTTACCCAGTCTGGCATTGAAGCTGCTAACTATCCTTTCTGTACCATCGAACCGAATGTCGGCATCGTTGAAGTACCGGATGATCGTATGGCTGAACTGTCCAAAATTGTGAATCCGAAACGGACTCAGCCGGCTATTGTAGAATTTGTTGATATTGCCGGACTGGTAGCTGGAGCCAGCAAAGGTGAAGGGCTGGGTAATCAGTTTCTGGCCAATATTCGCGAAACCGACGCCATTGTGAACGTAGTGCGCTGCTTTGACGACGACAATATTGTGCATGTTGCCGGTAAGGTTGACCCGATTTCTGACATAGAAGTGATTGGTACGGAACTGGCACTGGCAGATCTGGCCAGTGTGGAAAAAACTATTGTTCGCGAAAGCAAACGTGCTAAATCCGGTGATAAAGAAGCACAGAAACTGGTAGCCGTCCTTGAACGTTTGCAGCAACACTTGCTAGAAGGCAAACCAGTACGCGCAGCCGGTCTGGATCAAGATGAATTAGCTCTGATTAAACCTCTGTGCCTGCTCACGGTTAAGCCAGCCATGTATGTGGCCAATGTGGCCGAAGATGGCTTCGAAAACAATCCCCATCTACAGCGCCTGCAACAACTGGCCACTGAAGAAAATGCACCAGTCGTAGTTTTATGTGCGGCCATGGAAAGCGAAATAGCAGATTTGGATGAGGCTGATAAAGTAGAATTTTTAGCTGAAATGGGATTAAAAGAACCAGGATTAAACCGCCTGATCCGCGCCGGCTATGAATTACTTGGCCTGCAAACTTATTTCACCGCCGGCGTTCAGGAAGTTAGAGCGTGGACAATCCATAAAGGCGATACAGCACCGCAGGCAGCCGGTGTAATCCATACAGATTTTGAACGCGGATTTATTCGTGCACAGGTCATTGCCTATGATGATTTTATTGCCTGTGGCGGCGAAGCTAAAGCCAAAGAAGCCGGTAAAATGCGTGCCGAAGGTAAAGAATATATCGTCAATGACGGCGATGTTATCCATTTCTTGTTCAACGTCTGACCTGAATTCATAACCATTCACGAACAGCCCGTCAGGGCTGTTTTTTCGACCAGCTAAAATGCGGTTCCATCAGATAGACATTAGCTGTTTTAACATGTCTCGCTAGCAACAATAATGAAATATACTTTTATCAATCATACTCAACTGAAGAATAATCAATTTATTGTAGGCACAAATGCACTGGCAAACAAATCGTGTAAAATAATGCATCATTATTAATCAGCTAATCAGAAAACAGGCTGTCTGGCCAAACTGGGCATATTCGATTAAAGATATATGCCATTTCGAATTTCAGATAACCAGCATTTTTCTGTTTCGGACAACTTTTATTTGAAAGTATAAATTTTTACCATGACCAGTGTTGTATACGATTTACAGCAACGTGGCCTGATTGCTCAGACCACTGACGCAGAAGCGCTTGATAACTTATTAAACCAGCAAAAAATCACCTTATATTGCGGATTCGATCCCACTGCAGACAGCCTGCATATCGGCCATCTATTACCTATCTTGGTTCTGCGCCGTTTTCAACTTGCCGGACATACACCTATCGCCCTTGTAGGCGGTGCCACAGGCATGATTGGCGACCCCAGCTTCAAAGCACAAGAACGTTCACTTAATACACTGGAAACGGTACAGGAATGGGTAGCCAAAATCCGTGCCCAGTTAGAACCATTTCTCAGTTTCGATGGCAACAATGCGGCAATCATGGCCAATAATTTTGACTGGTTTGGCAGCATGAACTGTCTGGATTTTCTGCGCGACATCGGCAAGCACTTTTCTGTGAATGCTATGCTGAATAAAGAATCAGTGAAACAGCGTTTAAGCCGTGATGATGTCGGTATTTCATTTACGGAATTTGCCTATGCCCTGCTTCAAGGCTATGATTTTGCTGAATTGCATCGCCGTCATGGTGCCGTATTACAAATTGGCGGTTCAGACCAGTGGGGTAATATAACAGGCGGTATCGATCTGTCACGTCGTCTGCATCAAGCTACCGTTTACGGATTAACCCTACCTCTCGTTACCAAAGCCGACGGTACCAAATTCGGTAAAACTGAAGGTGGCGCAGTATGGCTCAGCGCAGAAAAAACCTCTCCTTATCAGTTCTACCAGTTTTGGCTGAAAGTTGCTGATGCCGATGTCTACAAATTCCTCAAATACTTTACTTTCCTCAGTGTGGCCGAAATAGAATCCATTGAAGCTCAAGATAAGGCCAGCGGTACCAAACCGGAAGCTCAGCGCATTCTGGCTGAAGAAATGACAAGACTGATTCACGGGGAAGAAGCGCTGGCAGCAGCGGAGCGAATTTCAACAAACTTATTTGCCGAAGACCAAAGTGCGCTTACAGAAAGCGATTTTCAGCAATTATCTCTGGACGGTTTGCCCACTTATACAATCAGTGAATCCATCAATATCGTACAGGCATTAACCACAACAGAACTGGCCAAATCCAACAATGAAGCACGCGGCTTCATCAGCCAAGGAGCGGTAATGGTAAACGGACAAAAAATCAACACTGCTGACTATATTTTCAGTGACAGCGACAAACGTTTCGGCCGCTACACCATTGTACGCCGCGGCAAACGCAACCACGCCTTGCTGATATGGCAATAATTCTACAGCTTCAGTAAGCACATCACTCAAGGGAGTCAATATGAGTAATCACAGCACCATTTTGCAACACCTGCCCGTTGGCGAGAAAGTCGGTATCGCTTTTTCCGGCGGGCTGGATACTTCTACAGCTTTGCTGTGGATGAAACTGAAAGGCGCATTACCTTACGCCTATACAGCCAATCTAGGACAGCCGGACGAAGATGATTATGATGCCATTCCTAAAAAGGCACTAGAATATGGTGCAGAAAAGGCTCGCCTGATTGATTGCCGCACACAGCTGGCACATGAAGGAATCGCCGCTATTCAAAGCGGTGCCTTTCATGTTCACACCGGCGGTATGCCGTATTTCAACACCACACCATTAGGGCGTGCCGTGACCGGTACCATGCTGGTAGCGGCCATGAAAGAAGATGAAGTGCATATCTGGGGAGACGGTTCAACCTACAAAGGCAATGATATAGAACGTTTCTATCGCTACGGACTGTTAACCAATCCTGCTTTACGCATTTATAAACCGTGGCTAGATCAACAGTTTATAGACGAGCTGGGCGGACGACATGAAATGTCTGAATTTCTCATAGCTCAGGGCTTCAACTACAAAATGTCTGTAGAAAAAGCCTACTCCACTGATTCCAACATGCTGGGCGCAACCCATGAAGCCAAAGATCTGGAAATGCTCAACAGCAGCATGAAAATTGTGCAGCCCATTATGGGCGTAGCATTCTGGGATGAACAGATAACAATTAAACCTGAAGAAGTAAGTGTTCGTTTCGCAGAAGGCGTACCAGTGGCATTGAATGGAATTGAGTTCAATGATCCTGTAGCACTGATTATGGAGGCCAATCGTATTGGTGGGCGCCATGGTCTCGGTATGACCGACCAGATTGAAAACCGCATCATAGAAGCCAAATCACGCGGCATCTACGAGGCACCGGCAATGGCTTTGCTGCACATTGCCTATGAACGCCTGCTGACGGGTATTCACAACGAAGACACCATCGAACAATATCGTATTAATGGTCTGCGTTTAGGCAGATTACTGTATCAAGGGCGCTGGTTTGATTCACAAGCACTTATGCTGCGCGAAACAGCTCAGCGTTGGGTAGCCAAAGCCATTACTGGTGAAGTGACATTGGAACTACGTCGCGGCAACGATTATTCCATACTCAATACCGAATCTCCGAACCTTACCTACCAGCCAGAACGGCTTAGCATGGAAAAAGTTGATAATGCCGCTTTTTCTCCTGCCGACCGTATCGGCCAGCTCACTATGCGCAATCTGGATATTATCGATACACGCAATAAACTCGGTATTTATACACAAAGTGGGCTGTTATCAGTTAATCAAGATGCATTGCTGCCGCAATTAACCGATAAAAAAGACACGTTGTAATATTTATTAAGCTTTAAACCGGATAGTGTTGGTTCACTATCCGGTTTTATTTTTACCTGCAATCATTTGCACCAAGATAGAACCTAATATCTTAACCAACATAATTTGAAGATATAAAAATTTTGTTTTTAATACATTAAGACGATCAATTTCTGTGAGTAAATATTTAAAATCAAGCTTGCAGCACTTCATAAGCTTATAGACTTACATTAGAGAGATAAAGAGAAAATTACGCTTCAGAACGAAGCATTATCAATAATGATAGATATGTATCATTACCGTATGAATCGTTATATTATTTGTATAAATACATAATGATGAGTTGATTAATGAATAAAACAGATAATTTTAGTCGCCATGGCTTTACCATCATCGAAGGGCTGATAACAGAAGACCAGCTATCTCAAATCGAACAGCAACTAATACAATTTAAATTAACTAATGCTGGAAGCCGGGAATTACTCACCCAGCCGTGGTGCCAGCAGCTAGCTGAAACATTAAAAATGAATGCTCAGCTTGCGCATTTGCTGCCAATAAATACTGTAGCCATACAATGTACATATTTTAAAAAAACGGCTGAAAAAAACTGGTTGGTGGCTTTACATCAGGATTTAAGCATTCCTGTCAGACACTACTTATCCGCAGAAGGGTTTAGCGGCTGGTCTCACAAACAGAATATGCTGTTTGTACAACCGCCCATACAATATATGGAACAATTGGTCGCAGTGAGGGTACATATTGACGATTGCTTACATGAGCATGGGCCACTGAAAGTGGTTGCAGGTACACACCGTGATGGAAAAATAGCAGAAGCAGATTTGCCTCGGATTCGCGACCAAATAGGTGAGCAGGAATGTACAGTAGTGAAAGGAGATGCGGTAATCATGCGTCCACTTATCGTACATTCATCTTCTAAAGCAATCCAGACCAATGGAAGAAGGGTGTTACATTTTTTATTTGCGCCCGCCACACTGGCTGAAACCATTCCGTTTCAATTCTGTGTCTGAGCATTGATTAATCACAAAATAAAGCAACCAAATTAATGCAATAAAATTTGATTTTTGTGCAGTAAATACCAGACCCATTCTTTTATTTATTTTCTACTCTACTTAATCAGCCTTGATTAAGCAAAAATATTATATTTATTTCAAAAATACAATTTGAGTATGCTAATCAACAAAGATACACCATTGCTGATAAATTATTTACAACCGCAGTATCTTTCATCTTTAGATGGGTTCAGAACAGCCCATTGTTTTCTGGATTAACCATAACAGCATAAATTTTTAGATATCCGCTAGGGTACAAGTGCGTTGCCATAATGATGTTTTACAGCGTAAATGGCCAACATAATGCAAAGGATAAATTGGTACGACAGAAGGTATATCACCACTACGCATATGAAGTAAATCTGCAGGCGCTACCCATTCAGCAGGCGTATTGGTTAGCGGCAGCCCAGCATAACGATACGCTGCTACCACAAATTGGGAGCAGAAATAGCGGTCAGAAGAAAAAGGGGTGACCTGCACCACTGCCATGGTATTCAAGCATAAATGGCGAAAGGCACGAGGTATAACGGGCAGCTCACATACTTTGCGAGTAATAGTATATGGGGTCTGTTTGGCAATACCTAGATAATTGTATTTACTACCCGCTTCAGCCTGAGCAAAAGCACGAATTTTTTCTGCCTGCAACTCGGTTAATTGCGGATGGCGATAAACCACCAGTAAGGGGCTTTCATCCACACTTTCTGCAAGTGACATAATATGCACACCACTGCCAACAGCTTCGGCAATTTCACCCTCTCCCAAGTATAGAAAGGCATGACTAATCGATGTATTACCAAATAGACGTAGTACGCGCGAATTAAAACTGGAATCGGCGGAAAATAAAATATCACCCACTTGCAAATCCATTGGCTGCACTAGAACTATGCCAGTTTGTGGAGCCGTATTTTGGCGCTGAAACTTTACTGCTACATGTTTTTTATCTCCTGTTGCATCAGGAACTCGCTGAAACTGTGCCGCACACGCCGCCAGCACACAACAGCAAATACATAAAAACAGCAATTTTGATTGTTTGAGTCTAGAACAGATTACATATAGTTTTTGTTTTAAATTTGCCATTATGATGCGCAGAATTGTTCCTGAAGCATTACTTATCAATGCTACTTCCCCAATATTTATGCTTGATCAAAGCCAATCTGAATAATACTTTTAAACAATACAATTAAAATCTATCAATTCTTAGTAAATACTGATTATTTCCCTTTTCATAATAACATATATTTACATAAATATTTTGATTCACTGCAAGCATTAGTTCCAATAAGATTTTTCTCAAAAGATGGTTGAACAGATCATTTTTTTATCGTTAGAACATTATTGCATAGTTCAAACTCAAACAAAAAACCCTGCTCATAGCAGGGTTTTTTGTTACCAAAGAAGCTAAAATTATTTAACTTTTTTAGCTACCATGGTGCGGATTTTAACGTCTACACGACGGTCAGGTGCGATACATTCGATCAAAGCAGCACGTTTCTTAGCAGCTGAAACTTTTTTACCCAGTTTAGCTACTTCAGCCTGACAAGATTCGGTCATACGAGCTTCGGATTTACCCAAGCCAACAGCAGAGATTTTCTCAGCAGGAACACCCTTAGAAACCAGATATTCAGCAACAGCATGAGCACGACGATCAGACAGGGTTTTGTTGTAAGCTTCAGAACCTTTAAAGTCTGTGTGACCTTCAACACGTACAACCTGTACGCTGCTGTCAGCCAGACGGGTAGCCAATTGATTCAGAGTATCAATAGCTTCTGGACGAAGTGTAAATTTATCAAAGCCAAACAAGAAGTTAGCTGATAAAGAAACAGTTTCATCAACAAATTTCGGTGCTTCTGGAGCAGCCTGAACTACAGGGTGACCACAGTTGTTACCCAGAGTAGGATCTTTATCGTCGTTGAAACGGTTTTTCACGCACTCAGGGGTGCCATCAGCACCATTTTCACGAGTGACAAGAATTTCGCCAGTACCTTTTTCAGGAGCAGAACTGGTAGTATAGCCATTGTAAGCACCAGCAGGTTCACCGGTCCAGTCGGCACCCGGTACAACACCATTGGCAAAAGCGGCAGTTGAAGCAGCCATAGCAACAATCAATGCGCTCAATTTTAGCTGTTTGGTCATGTTATTCCCTCATCAAAAAATTTGTTATGTGTTGATTCAGCCAGAAATAAGCCTGATCAATACACAAATACCATTTACAGGCCGCTCAAACCGGGCGGGTAGCTTGGTAAATCAGGTCTATACTATAAAAAACCGCAGCATAAACTGTCAATATGCAAACTACCAAGGCTAAGCTGCTAGACGACCCGCTTCCTAACTGTGCATCATGCCTAAAAAACAACTTTGTGTCACTTATTTACAACTAAATTCACACCATTACGCTAATTAAGTTGCATTAAAACAACAAGGAAGCCATAGCCTGCCTGATAGGCCGCAGCAAACGGATTAAGCTGAGAAATTGTTAAGCCAGCAATAAAAGTGTCTCATGTCAGAATGGGTAAATTGAGTTATGATGCAGATAAAGAAGCTTTTTTGTTGTATTTGAGCGACAGTAAATAATGCCAAACTTAAAGGGGCAGAAACAATATGAAGCTGCAACAGTTGCGCTATGCGGTAGAAGTATATCGTCAGAATCTGAATGTATCGGAAGCAGCAGAAGTACTGTTTACTTCCCAGCCAGGGATTTCAAAACAGATTCGCATGCTGGAAGAAGAACTGGGCGTGCCACTGTTTATCCGCCATGGTAAACGCATGGTGGCGGTAACAGCTCCGGGCAAAATTGTACTGGAAACCGCCGAGCGGGTATTGCGTGAAGTACAAAATATCAAACGCATCGGTACTGAATTTGCTGACCAAAATATTGGTTTTCTTACGATTGCCACCACTCATACTTTGGCACGTTATGCATTACCAAAAGTTGTAGCGGCGTTTGTTGAACGCTATCCTCAGGTACAGCTGAGTATTCATACTGCTAGTCCGAAAGCTATTAGCCATATGGTATTGGATGGCGAAGTGGATTTTGCCATCGGTATGGAAATGGAAGTTGAACACCCTGAACTTCGTAAACTAAGTTGTGAAGCATGGAATCGCAGTGTAATTGTTCCAGATAATCATGCGCTGCTGAGTCTCAACCGACCATTACGGCTAGAAGACATTGCTGCATATCCTTTGATTACCTATGATATTGCGTTTAGTGAACAATCTAAAATTGCCCGCGCTTTTACTCAGGAAGGCTGTAATATACCTAAAGTAGCATTGGCTTCGGCTGATACCGATGTAATCAAAACCTATGTTAAACAAGGATTGGGTATTGGACTGATCGCCAGTATGGCTTTTGACAGCTTACAGGATCAAGGACTACAGATACTGAGTGCCGAACATCTATTTGAGCCTTCATTTTCACAGATTATTCTCAGACATGATGTTTATCTTCGAGGCTTTGGCTACGAGTTTCTGACTCTGTATGCACCGCGGCTTACTCGCTCACTGATTGAGTCTGCGCTTTATTCACCTTTTGAAGAAGATTTTTCAATTTAATCAATTTTTTAAAATAAAAGCCATTTTATACAGAATGTACAAAATGGCTTTTCAATCACTATAATCAGCGATTATGGCATCAGCATGCCTCCATTGACATGTATAGTTTGTCCTGTGATGTAGCGTGCTTCTTCACTAGCAAGAAACAATACCGCTGCAGCAACATCTTCAACAGTACCGAAATGATGTAATGCAGTTTGTGCGACAAAGGAATCTCGTTGTTTCTGTGGCAGTGCCTGTGTCATATCGGTTTCAATAAAGCCTGGAGCCACACAGTTTACGGTAATACCACGCGAACCGACTTCCCGTGCCAATGATTTGCTAAATCCGACCAAACCAGCTTTGGCCGCCGCATAGTTTGTCTGACCGGCATTGCCGGTGAAACCGATTACTGAAGTCACATTGATAATACGTCCCCAGCGGGCTTTCATCATGCTGCGAGTGACAGCTTTACTGGCACGGAAAGCAGATTTGAGATTGACCTGCATGATTTCATCCCATTCGGTTTCTTTCATGCGCATCATAAGGTTGTCACGAGTTATACCGGCATTATTTACCAGTATGGCGATATTGCCGATATTACTTTCGATATCTGCTATCAGATTTTCAATACTGTTTTCTTCAGCGATGCGTAATTCACGCCCTTCTCCACCGAATTTAGACAGTGCTTGATTAATACTGGCTACTCCTGAAGCAGATGTGGCAGTACCAATGACTTTTGCACCTTTTTCTGCCAAAAAGCGGGCAATTGCCGCTCCAATGCCACGAGTAGCTCCAGTTACCAGTGCGACTTTTCCTGTTAAATCCTGATTCATTATTTTTTCTTTCAGCTAGCTGCATGTGCAGTAATAAAATTTTCAATGGTCTCAACAGTCGTAAATGCAGTACAGCTGGCACTTTTATCTATACGCTTAGCCAGACCGGCCAGTACTTTACCCGGACCACATTCTGCAAATTCAGTAATACCCTCTGTGACCAGTTTGCTCACGGTTTCTGTCCAGCGTACCGGTGAATACAACTGTTGCACCAATGCCTGCCTGATTGCTTCCGGCTCACTATGCACAGCCACATCCACATTATGTAATACTCGAATTTTTGGCGTTTTGATTTCTGTTTGTGCCAACGCGGTAGCAAGTTTAGCCGCAGCAGGTTTCATAAGACTGCAATGTGATGGTACAGAAACCGGTAATGGCAAAGCACGTTTAGCGCCAGCTGCTTTAGCCAGTTCACAAGCGCGGTTAATTGCTTCAGTGCTACCGGCAATCACTACCTGTCCGGGCGAGTTAAAGTTCACTGCTTCGACAACAGATCCGGACAGTTCGGTCTGTGCCTGCAGACATACTTGCCGTACACCATTATCATCCAGTCCTAGTATAGCGGCCATTGCACCTTCACCGTTCGGTACAGCTTCCTGCATCAGCACAGCACGCAGGCGAACCAGTTTTACAGCATCTTCAAAGGCCAGACTACTGGCTGCAACCAAAGCTGTATACTCACCCAGACTATGGCCAGCTAGCATAACAGGATTTTGGCCATGCAGCTGCTGATAAACACGCCATGTAGCGATACCTGCTGTCAGCATCAGTGGCTGGGTATTAATGGTTTCATTCAGAGCAGCAGTATCTTCGCCATTCATCAGCGCCCATAAATCCTGCTCAAGCACTGCTGAGGCTTGGTCAAATGTTTCTTTAACCACAGGCATGTCATTGAAACCGGCCATCATATTGAGACTTTGAGACCCCTGACCGGGAAAGAAAAAAGCAATACTCATTGTTTTCCTTGATATGAATAAAACTGACTTCTGATTAATTATAAATGTGGCGGTAGGTTGGCTTGCAGAGGCTGATTATGATGCAGATACATTTTTGCTCCAGCCGGTGCACCTATTGCATAAGCCAGATTGGCTTCTAGAGTCTGGGTAAACGGCCCTTTATAGATTTTATTGCCCATATGAGTGAGATTAGATTGCGCATCTATGTAGACTTTGCCGCCTAGCTGATTCCATAAACGGCAAAAACTGAAATCCTCAGATAAGTAACGTTTGGTCTGCGGATCAACCAAACAATCGTAAAAACGGTAGTGATAGCCCTGATTGGCTACACCAAGCGAATCAGGCTGATATTGCAGCTCGGGATAAGCTTCCATCAGACGGGTAAAAACCTGACGTTTTATCACCATAAAACCTGTCGGTGCTTCTGGTAATTCAATAAACCCTTCGTCATCAACCTCTACATGCACTTCACGATTCTCATCTTCGCGAGTGATATTAATGGTATAGCGTGTATAAGCAGCATTAAACTGCTGCTGGGTCATATGCGCATCAATACCATCAGGCGGCCAAGATTCCCGCTTGAGCGGATACACACCGGCAACAATATCACGATCAGACAGAAGCAGGCGCTGAAATGCTTCGGTTGAAAATCCGATGTCCGTATCTATCCAGCACAGATGCGTCCATTCGGAATGAGCCATAAACTCAGCAACACAGTTATTACGGGCTCGTGTAATCAGGCTTTCACCCTGATGCATGAATACCTGAAGGGGAAAACCGGCACGACTATGTGTATCCACTAAAGCCAGTAACGATTGCACATAATTGCCGAAGTAACGGCCATCATGGCTGGGAGACATGACAACTGGATACATACTTGCTAATGCAGTTTGAGGTAGCATAATCCGACTCTGAAAAACAAGGTTAGTATTTCAGGGTAATGGCTCCCCAGGCGAATCCGCCTCCTATTCCTTCAAGCAGCAATGTCTGGCCATGGCGGATTCGTCCGCTTCTAATACCTTCATCAAGAGCCAGTGGGATAGATGCTGCTGAAGTATTACCCTGCTCTGACAGCGTAACAATTACTTTATCCATAGGCACTCCCAGATGGCGTGCTGTGGATTCGATAATACGCAGATTAGCCTGATGCGGAATAATCCAGTCTATATCAGCTGGTTGCAGATTGGATTCTTCGATCACTTCTCTAGCCACATTGGCCAGTGCTTTAACTGCGAATTTATAAACTGCCTGTCCATCCATGTAGAGATATGGCGAACCTTCTATAGAACCGGCAGCAATCTTTCCCGGTGTTTGCAGAATTTGGCTATAACTGCCGTCTGCCTGTAATTTGGTACTAATGATACCACCTTCCTGTTCGGAAGCACCAAGAATCACTGCACCGGCACCGTCACCAAACAGAACACAAGTGCGCCGGTCATTCCAGTCCAGCAGCCGGCTAAATGTTTCGGCTCCGATTACCAGTGCGCGCTTCGCCATTCCACTTCTGATATAAGCGTTGGCTGTAGCCATGGCATACATGAATCCGGCACAAACTGCCTGAACATCAAATGCCGGACAGCCGGCAATACCAAGTTTGTTTTGTACGATACAAGCGGTAGCCGGAAATGTCATATCCGGTGTAGAAGTAGCCACGATAATCAGATCAATGTCTTTTGCACTTATGGCTGCATCGGCCAACGCTGCTTTGGCTGCAGCAACGGCCAAATCACTGGTCTGTTCATTTTCTGCGGCAATATGGCGCGCTTTAATTCCTGTTCGGGTAGCAATCCATTCATCAGAAGTATCGACGATTTTGCTCAGGTCATCATTAGTCAGCCGGCGTGCAGGCAGATAACTGCCTGTACCCAGAATATGAGCATTTAGCATGGCATAGTCTTTATTTACAACAAAGGCCACATTTTAAACAAAGTCATTTAACTTGTCTGCCTTTGTCACAGAGTGATTATTCTTCCAGTGCAGCCAGCTGCTGCGCCACACCAGCCTGAATTTTGGTGATTGAATCTGCTTTAATGGCTTTGTAAGCTTCCTGCAAGGCAAAACAGAAACCAATAGCATCGGTACCACCATGGCTTTTGATTACCACGCCACGCAGACCCAGAAAAATAGCACCGTTAAAGCGGCGCGGGTCGAGGCGGCGTTTAAATCCTTTGAGGGTAGGTAAAGCAATCAACGCAGCCAGTTTGTTGTATATGCTCCGAGTGAATTCTTCCTTAACGACTGTACCAACAAATTTAACCGCACCTTCAATGCTTTTAAGCATGGCATTGCCGGTAAAGCCATCGACAACCAGCACATCCACCTCAGATGTAAAAATAGCGTTGCCTTCTACATTGCCAACAAAATTCAAATCGCTGCGCTGTATTAGCTGGTGCGTTTCCTTTACCGTGGCATTACCCTTGATATCTTCTGTGCCCACATTGAGCAATCCCACCCGCGGTCGAGTGTTTTCAGGCGAAAGAGCGGCTACTTGCTGGCTACCTACAATGGCAAACTGTAAAAGCTGAGCACTGCTACAATCAACGTTGGCGCCCAAATCCAGCACCAGTGTCATGTGGTTGTTGCGGCCAGGTAAAAACTTAGCTATTGCCGGCCGGTCAATACCGGCAATGGTTTTCAGGACAAAGCGCGCAGTTGCCATCAGAGCGCCGGTATTACCGGCTGACACAGCAGCCTGCGCCTGCCCTTCTTTAATCTGGTTGATGGCCACACGCATGGAAGAATCTTTTTTATTCTTAAGTGCTGAAGTTGGCTCTTCATCCATACCGACGACTTCACTGGCCGGACAGATTGTAATCCGCTCCAGTGAAGCATTGGCTTTGATCAAAGCATTTCTGATTTTGGTTTCATCTCCGACCAGAATCAGGGCTGCATCAGTCTGCTGCTGTAAAAATGTCAGCGCTCCGGGAATGGTCACATCCAATCCGAAGTCACCACCCATTGCATCTACTGCGATGGTTTTTAAGGTCATAACCTATGCCTCAGGAGTTGTCTGCGCAGCTACATTTTCATAATGCTCATCAATATCAAGGGCATCCCATGGATAGTTAATCCACCAGTCATCAACCTGAATGGCACTGTAAAAAGGTAAATCTGCTGGCAACACCCCTTTTTTGGGTTTGCGTTTTTCATGCAGCACGGCTACACCAAGCTGCTGAAATCCTTCATGCTGTAATTCACGAACACAGTATTCGAGCGTGGCTCGACTGTCGTCTACTTCGTCAACAATCAGCAGTTTCTTGTCTTTCATTTTCTCGTCAAAGCCATTTGTCCATTGAATTTTCTGCGGACAGTCAGTTGGACGGTCATTGATATCGTAATAAGACAATGTAACGGTATAAACAGGAATATTCAGAAAGCTACGTAAGATACGTGCCGGAATGAATCCGCCGCCGCCAATAGCAATCATTGCATCGAATGATTGTCCTGATTTCTGAATTTTTTCGGCCAATTGCTTGATGGCTCGATGTATGTCTTCGTAGTTATACCAGATTTTTTTCATGGGAAACTCGAGTCAATATACAGCAGGCCGCTGATGGCTGCTGGTAAAGTGAAAGTATTATTTTAGCTGGAAAATATATCCTGCTAATTATGGATACAAAAAAGCCAGTGATTGCACAAGCAATGTCTGGCTTTCATACGCTCTGAATAATCACAGATGTGAGTTATTCACCTTTGGCTTTAATTACCTTGCGTCCACGGTACATACCGTTTGGGGAAATGTGGTGACGCAGATGTACTTCGCCGGTAGCGGTGTCAGTAGACACCTGTACAGCGGTCAGTCCGTCATGGGAACGGTGCATACCACGTTTTGAAGGTGATTTTTTGTTCTGTTGTACTGCCATGTTAAAGCTCCTGGAAAATTAGGTAAATTCGTTAGTGGCCGCTTTTCAGTCCTGCCAGTTTGACAAATGGATTGCCAGCGTCTTGATTGGTTTTGGTTGCCAGAGTGTGATCACAGTCTTCATGTCGCGGAGCTACCGGAATGGCCATTAAAATCTGGTCTTCCAGAAGCGCAGTCAGATTATATTCTGCACTCCATACCACGCCTTCGAGTGTTTCATCAGCGGCCATGGCCTCGTCCAATAGCTGTTCGCTGGCAAACAGCACCACACGCGACTGGTCATTCAGCGTCCAGGAAACAGCCTGTAAACAGCGCTGACACACCAGTTTTAGTTCACCTTCTATACTGATATCGATAAAAGGACGCTGCCAACGGTCAATACCTCCGCTGACTTTATACTGGATAACGCCATCGCGTTGTGCTAAAAGTTCATGTGACCAGACCCGCCGATCCAGTGCTTGAAGCTGCAATTGACCGCTGAGTTGTTGCTGTTCACGTGTGAACGTCGCCGTATCAATCAAAATAGGGTCTAACATAAACGGCGGATGATATAATTTAAGCTTTATCATGTCAATGAGTTCGCACTTATGCCGAATGAGAAAAAGCTGATTCTGGCTTCAAGTTCATGTTTTCGACAGCAGCAGCTTAGGCAGCTGAATATCCCATTTGAAGCGGTTAAACCTGATTTTGAAGAAACACCACTTGCGGCAGAAACCGCACCACAGACTGCATTGCGTCTGGCTGGAGGTAAAGCACAGTCACTGGCTGAGCTTTATCCGGAAGCACTGATTATCGGCTGCGATCAGGTAGCTTGGTGCCGTGAACAGCAATTAGGCAAACCTCTGACCGTGGCAAAAGCACAACAGATGCTGAAATATTTAAGTGGTCAGGAAGTGATATTTTATAGTGCGCTAACTCTGCTGAATGTAGCTGAAAAGCGTCAGCATCAGCATATTGATGAAACTCGCGTACAAATGCGCGCACTGACTGATACACAAATTAATCATTATTTAACACTGGAAGCAGATGCGGTGTACTGTGCAGGAGCGGCAAAAAGCGAAGGACTGGGAGCACTGTTGATTAAACAGATTGAAACCACTGACCCAAATGCATTGATTGGTTTACCAATTTTTCGTCTGGTGGATTTTTTGCTGGCAGAAGGAATTAAAGTTCTATGAGTAATCCGGTGCTTTATCTGATTCCTACACCATTGGGTACAGCAGATACGCCTTGCCTGCTGGCACATGAACGGGAATATATTGTTGATTTGACTGATTTTGTGGTTGAAGCAGAAAAAACTGCACGGGCACATTTAAAAGCGTTTGGTGTACATACGCCGATTCGGGAGCTGAATCTGCGTACTTTAAATGAACACACCCTAGAACGCGATATTGCTGCTTTATTGGAGCCTTTACAGGCTGGGCGTAGTATGGGCTTACTTAGTGAGGCCGGCTGTCCAGCTGTGGCCGATCCGGGCGCACAACTGGTTGCACTGGCTCATCAGGCTGGTTTTACGGTCATACCGCTAGTAGGCCCTTCCAGTATTATGCTGGCACTGATGGCTTCAGGAGCAAATGGTCAGTGTTTTGCGTTTAAAGGTTATCTGCCGGCTGAAAAAAATGCGCGGATTGAACGGTTGCGCGTTTTGGAAAACCGTTCACGGCAGGAAAATGAAACTCAGCTTTTTATTGAAACGCCTTACCGTAACGATGCTTTGCTTGCTGATGCTATTGCCAGCCTGCATCCTCAAACTCGTCTGTGTATTGCCGCGGATTTAACGCTGCCTACTCAAACTATTATTAGTCAGAATATTGCTAAGTGGCGCAGCATGAAAACCTTGCCAGTGCTGAAAAAAAGACCCTGTTTGTTTGTGTTGTATGCGGGCTGATAGCTGATAGACATTTTTTATCAAATTATTTCTTCACTACCCTTGTCAAGGTACATATCGCTGCCTATAATGCACAACTTATTTCGGAGTGTAGCGCAGCCCGGTAGCGCACCTCGTTCGGGACGAGGGGGTCGAAGGTTCGAATCCTTTCACTCCGACCAGATTTTTAAAACCGTCTGTACCAGTGGTACAGACGGTTTTTTATATATTGCAATATATGCTATTGGACTTTTATTGTAAATAATTAATCTTTCTATTTATACCAAAGTAAATTATATTATGCTGTATGGTAATAATTTTTTTTAACCTATTGTTTTTATATTATTATTTATCTTCCATTCTACTTGAGTAGCATATAACTGTCATTTAGTAATTAATAATGCTTTTCTGTTAAGTTATGTTGGCTTTATAATCAACAAATTATGTCTCTTATGGCTCATAATAAATTCTATACTCTGTAGTTTTTAAACACAAACCATCGAAAGATCAGTATGTTACCACTCGAAATTGAGGAAATGAATCCGCCACCGAAAAAACAGCGGTGGTATCAGGTTCTTTATGTACAGGTAATAATTGCCATTATTATTGGTATTTTACTTGGCAATTTTTTCCCCAGTGTTGGCGAAAGCATGAAGCCGTTGGGAGATGCTTTTATCAAGTTAGTTAAAATGATCATCTCACCGGTTATTTTCCTTACTGTGGTAACCGGCATCGCTGAGATGACCAATATGAAAACCATGGGACGAGTGGCCGGCAAGGCCATGGTTTATTTTCTGACCTTTTCTACGCTGGCTCTGGCTATCGGTTTGATTGTGGCTAATATTGCTCAGCCGGGACATGGTCTGAATATTGACCCGAGTTCTTTACAAAGTGCAAAAGTACATGAATATGTACAGAAATCACATGAATCCAGCCTGACTGGTTTTCTGATGGACATCATTCCAACTACAGCGATGAGTCCGCTTACTAATGGCAATATTTTGCAAACTCTGTTTATTGCCATTCTGTTTGGTATTTCACTGGCATTGATTGGTGAAAAGGCCCGTCCGCTGATTAATATCTTTCAGGATTTATCGGCTCCGGTTTTCAAAATGGTGTCTATTCTGATGCGTGCGGCTCCAATAGGTGCGTTTGGTGCCATGGCGTTTACTATCGGTAAATACGGTATTAGTTCGATTGGTAATCTGCTCTATTTGATTCTGACTTTCTATATTTCTTCGGTGTTATTTATTCTGATTGTGTTGGGTGCAGTAGCACGTTACAACGGTTTTTCGATTATCAAACTCGTGAAATACATTAAAGAAGAACTGCTGCTGGTACTGGGTACTAGCTCTTCCGAAGCAGCTTTACCTACACTGATGCAGAAAATGGAAAAAGCCGGCTGTCAGAAATCAATTGTGGGGCTGGTGGTACCAACGGGCTATTCATTTAATCTTGATGGTACCAATATTTACATGACAATGGCTGCGCTGTTTATTGCACAGGCATGTAATATTGATCTTACTCTGGAACAGCAGGTTCTGCTGCTGCTGGTAGCCATGCTCAGCTCTAAGGGCGCAGCCGGTGTGACTGGCGCTGGCTTTATTACACTAGCTGCTACATTATCTGTTGTACCATCTGTACCGGTAGAAGGCATGGCGCTTATTCTAGGTATTGACCGCTTTATGTCTGAATGCCGCGCCCTAACCAATCTAGTAGGAAACGCCTGTGCCACGATTGTGGTAGCTCGCTGGGAAAAAAGTTTGGATTCAGAACGCCTACATGAGGTATTGAACAAATAGCTCTTTCGGAGCATCACAGCTCTTGTCAGACAATAGTAGGTAATAAGTGATGGAATAAGTATTTCGTCACTTATACTAATACATCCAATAAAAAAAAGACCCGTTAAATTAAACGGGTCTTTTTTTATAGCTTAAATCAACCGACTTTCATACCGGGTTTGGCACCACTATCCACATCCAGTAAAAACAATTTGCCATTTCCGGCGGCAGAAATAATCATGCCTTCTGACTTACCGAATTTGGCCATTTTACGAGCTGCGAAATTGGCCACCACAATAACCATGCGGCCGACCAGTTTTTCCGGCTCTGGATAGCTGGCCGCGATACCAGAAAAGATGGTGCGTTGTTCAAAACCAAGGTCTACCTGAAATTTCAGTAATTTGCTGCTACCTTCCACTTTTTCACAGCTCATTACTTTGGCGACGCGCATATCAATTTTCATGAAGTCGTCAAATGAAGCGGTGGCAGCCACGGGTTCATACGAGGCTGCCGGAACCTCTGCTGTCGGCTGGATATTCTGACGATTGGCGGCAATTAGGTCATCTATCTGTTTTTGTTCAACACGCTGCATGAGATGCTGATAGGTATTAATGCTGTGTCCGGCAGGTAATACAGAAGTACTATCAGACCAGTTTAACGGAGCCACATTAAGAAAGGCTGCCGCTTCAGTGGCCAGTTGCGGTAATACAGGTGACAGATACACTGTTAGGATACGGAAAGCATTAATCAGCTCGCTACATACCTGCTGTAACCTTGCTTCCTGCCCTTCTTGCCGTGCCAGTTCCCATGGTTTGTTGGCATCGACATATTCATTCACCACATCAGCCAGTGCCATGATTTCACGCAGTGCGCGTGCATATTCGCGTGCTTCATAGCTGGCGGCAATGGTTTCACTCTGTGCCTGCAACTGCGGCAGTAATGAGCTGGTGCTGACGTCTGTTAATTTACCTTGAAAACGCTTGCTGATGAAACCAGCTGCGCGGGCGGCAATATTGACATATTTGCCGACTAAATCGCTGTTCACGCGGGCAATAAAATCATTCAGATTTAAATCCAGATCTTCAATTTTGCTGTTGAGTTTGGCAGCAAAATAATAACGCAGCCATTCTGGATTCAAGCGTTGTTCTAGATAAGAACGTGCAGTGATGAATGTACCACGGGATTTAGACATTTTCTGCCCGTCAACGGTAAGAAAACCATGAGCAAATACACCGGTTGGTGCGCGCAGATTGGCATATTTCAATGTAGCCGGCCAAAATAGTGCATGGAAATAGAGAATGTCTTTGCCAATGAAATGATACATTTCGGTATCAGTATTAGGTTGGAACCATTGCTCAAAATCAACGCCAATACGATTACACAGATTTTTAAAGGAAGCCATATAGCCAATTGGGGCATCCAGCCATACATAAAAATATTTGCCCGGTGCATCCGGAATTTCAAAACCGAAATAAGGAGCATCCCGACTGATGTCCCAATCACTCAGATTGTCATCATCCAACCACTCTTTCATTTTATTCAGGGCTTCTGCCTGCAGGTGCGGTTGCATGCGGCCGTCTGCCAGCTGAGTACTGCCGGCAGTCCATTGCTTCAGATAATCAGCACACTCGCCAAGTTTGAAGAAGAAGTGTTCTGACTCTTTCAGTACCGGTGTCGCACCGGAAATTGCTGAATACGGCTTAATTAGCTCAGTTGGGCTATAGGTCGTGCCGCAGACTTCACAATTATCACCATATTGATCTTGTGCATGGCATTTTGGACATTCGCCCTTTACAAAGCGGTCTGGCAGAAAAAGATTTTTTTCTGGATCGAATAGTTGCTCAATCGTACGGCTTTCAATTTTGCCATTGGCTTTTAAGGCCAGATAGATGCTGCGTGATAAAGCTTCGTTTTCTGGAGAATGGGTGCTGTAATAGTTATCGTAGCCAATGCCGAAACCACTAAAGTCGGCCAGATGGTCTTCCCGTACTCTGGTAATCATTTCTTCTGGCGAGATGCCTTGCTTTTGTGCCGCCAACATTACCGGAGTGCCGTGAGTATCATCAGCGCAGACGTAATAACATTCGTGGCCACGTGCTTTTTGAAAACGTACCCAGATATCGGTCTGGATGTGTTCTACCATATGTCCCAGATGTATGTTGCCATTGGCGTACGGCAAAGCTGAGGTAACCAGTATTTTGCGTTGTTGTGTCATGATTTGCTGTATCGTTGAAATTCACTAAAAACTGCTGAAATTATACCAGAGCCTTTTTGCTGCAACAGTAATGACCGCTGGCAGCTTAATGGGTATTATTTCGTCTGTTGTTGCAAAAGGCTGAGGCGGGCTGCAAGGCGAGCTGTATCGTCGCGCAGCATTTCAACCTGTGCGGCAAACTGCTGCAACTGAACTTTGCTCACAACCACTGCATCGCTTTCCTGTGCATAGTCAGCAATCTGTGCTGCAATACTCTGACTGATGCCACACCCCTGCTGATATAGATTTTCCAGCTCCAGCGCTGCTTTCCCGCCGATGGCATCGCCCAAAAGCCGCGCCAAATCATCACGCCAGTCATACTGTAATGCCTGTATCAACGGCAGAATAGCCATGCCCAATGCACGGTCACCAGTAATGGCAATATCACCAACTCCCGGTTGCTGGCCAATGAGCATTTTAGTCAAAGCGGTGGAAGCAATGGTAATGGTAGTTTCAGCTTCAGTGTTGTCTTCTTGCCAGAAACCCTGAGCATCGATGCGGCCTTTGAGTGTCAGCATTGGTAGCACCAGTGCTACTACCCGTTGCTGGTATTGCTGCCAGCTGGCTTTCAGTTCAACATTTTGCTGAATAAGGTGATTCAGTACTGCCAAAGTCAGCATAATGTATCTCTTATCTGCTGCGCCCATTGCGGAGTCACCCATTTCACCGCATCACGCGGCTGCCAGTGGCGTAACTGATCTAATAACGCTGCAGGTGTTGTGGCTTTACACAGTAAATCCATGTTTTCTGGCGGCATGAAACCGGCGGTAACTGTGTTTTGCAACATTTGAATCAATGGATCAAAAAAACCGGCTACATTCAGAATTCCTACTGGATGAGGATGCAGCTTGAGCTGTGCCTGTGATAAGACTTCAAATAATTCTTCATAGGTACCCAGTCCACCGGGCATGGCAATGAAGGCATCAGCCAGTTCTATCATTTTGTTTTTGCGCTCTGTCATATTAGAAGTTTCATACAGTTCGCTTAGCCCCGGATGTGCGCCTTCAAGATTTTTCAAAAAGCCAGGAATTACGCCTATGGCTTCTCCGCCATGGTCGAGCACAGATGAAGCGATGGTACCCATCAGACCGATATTGCCACCTCCGTAAACTAGACGATAGCCTTGTTGTGCCATTTCTTTGCCCAGTTGCTGGGCTGCATCGAAATAGGCTTTATTCTGTCCCAGATTGGAACCACAATAGACAACGATATTTTTCATGCTTGTTTTGTCTCCAAGTCAGAGGCGAATATTATCAGTTAGTATCAATTATTAGCTTTACATTCATATTACTGCCTGCGGATAAGAACCGATTATTTTTAGGAATGCTGAACGTTGCTGTAAGGCAGTCAATGCGGCGGCTACATCAGCATCTTGCTGATGGCCCTCAATATCAATAAAGAAAACATATTCCCATAATCCACCACGACTGGGGCGGCTTTCAAGTTTGGTCATGGATACATGATGGTCTGCAAAAGGCTGGAGCAAATCATGTACGGCACCTGCTTTGTTGGGTGCAGCTACAATCAATGAGGTTTTATCGCGCCCACTGCTAGTGGTGACATTGCGCCCAAGTACGAGAAAACGGGTTGTATTGTTGGGTTCGTCTTCGATATTCTGAGCCAGTATCCGCAACTGGTAATGGTCTGCTGCCATTAGAGAAGCAATGGCGGCAGCGCTACTGTCAGCAGCAGCCAGCCGTGCTGCTTCGGCATTACTGGCAACCGCAATGCGAGCTGTTTGCTCGGGCAGATTTTTATCCAACCAGCTTCGGCACTGTGCCAGTGCCTGCGCATGCGCATAAACTTTAGTAATGTTTTCTGTGGAATCGATGATACGCAATAATTGATGATGAATGCGTAGATTAACTTCACCACAAGCTTTTAATGGTGTGGTTACCAACAAATCTAGGCTGCGCCCGACGGAACCTTCGGTCGAATTTTCAATTGGCGTGACAACATAATCGGCTTGTTGTGCCTCTACCAGACGAAATCCTTCGTCTATTGAAGTGCATGGCTGTGTCTGCGCGGCCTGACCAAAGTGTTTGATCGCTGCTAGCTGGGTAAAGGTACCCTGCGGACCAAGATAAGCAATGGTCAAAGGTCGTTCCAGCGCCAAACATTCACTCATAATGGCTCGCTGTAAACGGGCAACCGCCTGACTGGATAGTGGTCCAGGATTCTGCTCCTGTATACGGCGCAAAACAATTGCTTCGCGTTCAGGACGATAGACGATTCCTTCTCCTTTTAAAGTACCGATAGCCTGAGCGTGGCTGGCACGCTGGTTCAGTAAGCGCAAAATTTCGCTGTCTATCTGGTCTATGGCATCGCGATGTGGTTTGAGTTTATCGTTATCAGACATAATTAGTAGTGTTTTAATTGTTGTTCAGAAAAACATGAAAAAGGCAGCCTGCTGCGGCTGCCCATAATCAACGGTGCTTTTTCTGCCACGCAGTGCGCGACAGAGCCCATAGTAAAATGGCACCGCAACTAGTAGAAATCAGCATCATGGTGGGCATCACATGAGTCGAACCATTATGCAGCAAGGTAGTCAGCCAGCCAACAGTAGCGGCGATCAAAAATTGCATGGTTCCGAGTACAGCATTGGCACTGCCACCGATTTTACGGAAATAGCTCATAAAACAAGCCTGAGTATTGGAACCAATTAAACCCTGTGAACCGATGGAAAACATAATCAGACCCAATAGCAGAAAAAATGGTGGCCGGTTCATGCTCCACACCACGATGGTCAGCAGTAAATTACAGCCTAGTTGTAGCAGCACACCACTAAGCAGAATATTGCGTGCCGGCGTCGTACGCAGACGGTAAGCTGTGATCCGATTAAAGAGCATCATGGTAATCACATTAGCACCGAATGCCCATGAATACTCATGCGGACTCAGGCCGTAGATATTCATGTATAAGAAAGACGATTCGGTGAGAAAAACAAACATTGCCGCAAACGCAGCAGTCTGAAAAAACATGAACCCCAATGCCTCGCGCTCATGGAAAACCATTGAAAAATTCTGTTTTATCTTATGAAATACCTGACTATCTAACGGCTGAATATCCATTTTGACCTGCGGCATAAAGCGCCACACGCATAGCAGCACAATTAGAGCATAAACCAGCAGAAAGATAAAAATAACACGCCACCCACCTAATGCCGCCAGCGCCGTACCCAGCATCGGTGCAGCTAACGGAGCAGCAAGGGTAATGATACCAATGGTGGCAAACATTTTTGCTGCTTCATTTCCATGGAAAAAATCACGCACGGTTGCGCCAACAGTAACCGTAGCCATGCCGCCACCAATGGCCTGAATCCAGCGCCAAAACAGCAGCTCATCTGCTGAATCAATGAATACAATGGCAATGGCTGAAAGCAGGTAAACGCTCAGGCCAATCATGGCAATGACCTTACGTCCTTTAATATCGGATATTGCTCCCCCAAATAGTTGTCCCAGTGCCACGCCAAACATAAAGCTGGCCAAACTGCGTTCAATCTGATCGATAGGTGCATGCAGAGAAGAAGCCATTTCCGGCACAGAAGACAAATAAATATCTGTAGAAAATGGCATAATGGCCACCATCACTGACAATAAAAAAGCCAAATGATGCGGATTGATTAATAACTGATTGGAGGTTGCTTTCATAACCATTCTCTCCGTTGACAGCAGGCTAAACCTTTCAGGTACTCAGTAATGCCACCAGTACAGCTTTGATGGTGTGCATACGATTTTCTGCCTGCTCAAATACGATAGATGCATTACTTTCAAATACATCCTCACTCACTTCAGCACCATCCAGAGCAAACTCTTCAAAGAGCCACTGACCTATGCCGGTATCACGATTGTGAATAGCGGGCAAACAGTGCATGAATCTAACATTGGGATTGTGACTAGCAGCCAGTAACTGTGAATCTACGCGATAAGACTTTAGCTGCTCTATCCGTTCCCGCCACACTTCTTTGGCCTCACCCATCGATACCCAGACATCAGTGTGGATAAAATCGGTTTGATCGACTGCGGCGGCTGCATCTTCGGTTAAAGTTATCCGCGCTCCAGTCTGCTCAGCTATACTACGACACTGACTGACTAAATCATCGTTTGGCCAGAAAGCACGTGGTGCGCCGATGCGTACATCCATTCCCATTTTGGCACCGGCTACCAGCAAAGAATTACCCATGTTGTAACGCGCATCACCCACATAGGTATAAGCAATCTGGTTTAGAGATTTTTTACAGTTTTCCTTCATAGTCAGCAAATCAGCCAACATCTGTGTCGGATGGAATTCATTGGTTAATCCGTTAATCACCGGCACACCGGCAAATTCTGCCAGCTGCTCGACAATCTCCTGACCATAACCTCGGTATTCAATCGCATCATACATGCGGCCGAGAACACGTGCGGTATCACGAATGCTTTCCTTATGACCAATCTGACTGCCGCTACTGTCCAGATAAGTTACATGTGCTCCCTGATCGTGTGCTGCCACTTCAAAGGCACAACGGGTACGGGTAGAAGTTTTCTCAAAAATCAGAGCAATGTTTTTACCGCTTAGACGGGGTTGTTCCACACCGATTTTCTTTTCGGTTTTCAGTCTCGCCGCTAGGTCGAGCAGATTCTGAATTTCAGCTGGCGTATAGTCCAGCAGTTTTAAAAAATGTTTCTGGTTCACCGTACTCATTATTTTCTCCTTATTTATGTAGGCAGGCATCAGGCCAAGCCAGCTGCTGAAGCATGTTTTCATATATTGCCGATAACTGTGCCAGCGCAGTAATATCCACGCACTCATCAATCTGATGAATGGTCGCATTAACCGGCCCTAGCTCAATGAGTTCCCGAGCTATGTTTTTAATGAAACGGCCATCAGAAGTACCGCCCGTGGTAGACAGCTCGGCATCTACACCGCAAACAGACTTGATGGCTTTCTGCGCTACGTCGGTTAAACGACCGGCAGTCGTTAGAAAAGGCTGTCCGGACAATGTCCAGTCTATATCATAGTGTAAATTATGCTTATCTAAGATAGTGTGTACACGCTGACGTAGATTTTCGGCACCGGATTCAGTGGAAAAACGGAAGTTAAACTGCACAGTAAGCTCGCCTGGAATCACATTGGTGGCACCAGTACCGGCATGTATATTGGAAATCTGAAAACCGGTAGGAGGAAAATAGGTATTACCATCATCCCAGTGCATGGCAGTGAGTTCAGCCAGTGCTGCCGCTGCTAAATGGACAGGGTTGGCGGCCAGATGCGGATAAGCCACATGTCCCTGCCGGCCGTGCACCCGTAATGTGCCAGATAAGGAGCCACGCCGGCCGTTTTTAATCATGTCCCCCAGTGTATCTACAGCAGTAGGCTCACCAACAATGCAATAATCAATCAGTTCACCACGCTGTTTCAGGGTTTCGACCACACGTTTGGTGCCATCGTGTCCGTCACCCTCTTCATCTGAAGTAATCAGCATAGCCAAACGCAGTGGCAAATCCGGCTGTTGCAGTAGTAAGCGTTCGCAGGCAGTAATAAAAGCCGCGACACTGCTTTTCATATCAGCAGCTCCGCGGCCAAATAATTTGCCTTCACGCTCTGTCGGCGTAAATGGAGGCGAGTTCCAGCGGCTTTCATCACCGGCCGGTACCACATCGGTGTGTCCGGCAAAGCATATCAGCGGCCCCTGATTGCCCCATCGCGCATAAAAATTATCGGTCTCTCCAAAACGCATGGTTTCAATGTTAAAACCAAGTGCGCTGAGCCTGCTCATCAGCAGAGGCTGGCAGCCATGATCATCTGGTGTGACAGACGGCTGTGCAATCAATGCCTTGGCCAGTTTCAGTGTTTCTATTTCCATTATCATAAACTCAATAAAAAATAACTTCAGGCAGCTTGCACAGCTGCCTGAAAACATATTACATCTTTATAAACCAAATTTTCTGTCTTGCCAAACATTTACTTAAAAATTGACAAACCATGGCATCTTATTCATATACCATTTCAGCCCGTTTAACATTACACAGCAGCTCATAGGAAATAGTGCCGGCAGCAGCAGCCACCTCATTGACATTCACCACATCCCCCCATAATTCAACTTCGCTGCCAAGAGACTGGCGGTGGTCATCCAGCTGTACTGTCATCATATCCATAGAAACTCGCCCCAAAACACAGCTACGTGCTCCATCTATGGCCACAGGTGTACCCGTTGCCGCACGACGCGGATAACCGTCAGCATAGCCGCAAGCCACCAACCCGACGCGGGTTGAACGTGAAGTCACAAAGCTGGCACCATAGCCGATTGGCTCTCCCATCTGCAAAACACGCTCACCAAATACTTTACTTACCAGCCGCATCACCGGCTTAAAGCGGCTGTCAGTTCCACCCATCGGCGAAATTCCGTACAGCGCCAAACCAGCACGTCCCCAGCCGCATTGGGTTTGCGGATACGCCATAATCGCGGCAGAATTGGCCAAACTGACATCTCCAGGCAAATCGGCACATACCATCTCGAACGTGTGAATTTGTTCTGCAGTCATGGTTTTCATAGGTTCATCAGCACAGGCAAAATGAGTCATTTTAACCACTTCAGCTACCTTATCACTTTGAGCCAGTGCCTGATAGGCCGGTGCATAATCATGCGGAAAAAAACCAGTACGATGCATGCCCGAATCCATTTTCAGCCATACCGTTACCGGTTTTTGCCAGTTGTGCGCCAACAATGATTCCAGCTGCCATAAATTACCCACTACCGGCCACAATCGATATTGATCAACCAGTGCATATTCTTCCTGCGCAAAAACACCTTCCAGCATAACAATAGGTATTTCTATACCCGCATTACGCAACTCTACCGCCTCGTTGATGCAAGCCACTGCAAAACCATCGGCCACATCAGCCAGCGCCTGTGCACAACGTACCGCCCCATGGCCATAGGCATTGGCCTTCACCACAGCCAGCATTCTGCCGCCGCCATGCATCTGTTTCAGAGCCAGAAAATTATCACGCAAATGATTTAAACGAATATGCGCAACTAACGGACGCATTATTGATCCCCTGTATTGATGTCTGTCATATTATTGTTTCAGTAAAGCAATGCCGGTAAGCGGACCAAACTGTGCCAGTTTACACAAAGGCCCGCGCTGCTGTATATCATAACGCCACAGATTACCACCCAAATCGGTAATATAGATTAGCGAATGGACAAAATCCGCAGCCAGCCCGATTCCTTCCTGTAAACCGGTAGCCAATACCTGATGGTCTCTCAGCCCGTCTGCACAGATGGCTGCACAATTCAGGCTATTTCCCCCAGCAGCATCGAGACCTCTGTCCGTCCAGTACAGCATCTGGTTGACATGGTCTATTTCCAGATCAATAGGTTCGGGCAGATTATCCAGTACCGTCTCAATATCGCAGCGGGTCGCAGCATCAAATTCAGCTTCCGGCTGCAGATGGGCTCGCAGAATGCGACCTTCTCCGCCTTTCGGCCGCCCTTTCTGTGTCCAGTAAAAATAATTATGCTGCTTATCCAATGCAATGCCCACACAATGACGCGCATAATCATGCGCATCTCGCGGATATAACCCAGTTTGTACCAGTACATCCGTTTTTCCGCTTCGCAAATCATAGCGGCAGACACGCATTCCCTCACGGTCACACCAGTAAAGCTGACCCTCATCTTCATCAAACACCAGTTGCTTGCCGGTAACAAACAAACCATGTCCAACCAGCTCATGCCGCTGCTGTCCATCGAGCGAAACTTCAGCAATCATTCCATCGGCCTGAAAAAATTCCAGAGAATCCGGTTCTTTTATTCGACCCATACTAGAATAAAACAATCGTTGATGGTGGATATCAACAGCAATTCCATCTGGAAAATCATGCAGCTCATCAGCCAGAATCTGGTGTGCTCCCGTCTGAGGATTGAATTCGATTATCCTGCCAACAGGTGCAACTTCCAGCAACAAAATTTTATCGTCAGCCATATACAAACCTTTTCAACAGGATAACCTACATTTTCCGGCCGGAAAATTGGAGCCTGTCAGATTAATAATATATTAACCGTAATGATAAAACTTTTTACATCCTGTGTATGCCACAGACTGTTAACCAGACCGAACTATCTGACATATCTACACATATCGAGCTAACGACAAATCACCAGTTTCAATTTCCGGCTTCACTCCGCTAATGATATCTGCCAAAACTTTTCCCGAACCCAGCCCCATCGTCCAACCCAGCGTACCGTGGCCGGTATTCAGCGACAGATTCACAAACCGGCTGGCACCGATAATCGGCGTACTATCCGGCGTCATCGGCCGCAGGCCGCTCCAGAAAAAAGCTTCCGATGTAGGGCAACTGCCAGGAAATAGATCATTCACCACTAAATCTAACACCACCTTGCGAGCCGGATTTAAATGAATACGATAACCCGATAATTCAGCCATTCCACCAGCACGGATGCGTTCATCAAAACGTGTCACAGCCACCTTATAGGTTTCATCAATCACCGTAGAAACAGGAGCTTTATCCTTATCAATGATAGGAATTGTCAGTGAATAACCTTTTACCGGATAAACAGGCAAATTTATTCCCAGTTTACGCATCATACTGCGGCTGAAACTTCCCAAAGCACAAACATAATGGTCCGCATTAAACCACTGACCATTTGCCTCTACCCCTTTAATCGAACACTTATCCTGCCGGATATCAGTAATCGCATGCCGATACAGAAATTTTACCCCCAGCGCCTCACATTTCTCAGCCAGACGGGTGGTGAATAAATGACAGTCTCCAGTACCGTCTTGAGGCAAATATAGAGCACCAGCTAACCTGCCGGCCATATGAGCCAATGCCGGTTCATACTGCGTACATTCCGTCACGCTGTTTAGTATCTGCAACGGCACACCAAAATCCTGTAAAACAGCAATATCCGAACGCGAATCAATCACTTCTTTTTCGGTACGGAAAATCTGCAACGTACCCTGCCGGCGTCCTTCGTACTGAATATTCTCTTCAGCTTCCAGCTGCCGCAACATTTCTCGGCTATATTCTGAAATACGAACCATACGTTCTTTATTGGTCGCATAGCTTTGCGCATTGCAATTGCGATACATCTGCCACAGCCAGCGTAGCTGAAACAGACTGCCATCAGGCCTGATCAGCAGCGGGGAATGTTCTTTAAACAACCACTTACTTATTTTGGCTGGTATACTTGGTGCAGCCCACGGCGTGGTATAGCCATAGGATAACTGGCCGGCATTAGCAAAACTGGTTTCCATTGCTGCTTGATCAGCTCGCTCCAGCACTGTTACCTCATGACCGGCCTTGGCTAAATACCAGGCAGTGCTTACCCCAACAATACCTGCCCCCATAATCAGAACTTTCATTACATTAGCTCCCTGAAAATCAAACCGGAATATCGCGGCTGTTTAATGGCAGAATCCTGAAAATAAACTGTTTAGCAACTTCTCCTAGTGTAAACAAAGAATGATAGTGAATTTCACTTTATTTTTACCAAAAAAAGGTGTATTTTAATAATTTATCACATTCAAACTACAAATTAATCATGCACCAGATTGATAAAGTGGACATGAAGATTTTGTCCTTACTCCAAAAAAATGCCCGCACCACCATGACCGAACTGGCCGATAAAGTAGGATTGTCTACCACACCGGTTACCGAACGAGTACGGCGGCTGGAGCGTGAAAACATCATTACCGGCTATCACGCTCGTCTGAATCCACGTGCCCTGAATCAAAGCCTGCTGGTATTTGTCGAAATCAAACTGCGTTCTAAATCCGGCAACATCTTCGAGGATTTCCGGCGAGAAGTTTTGACCATTCCGCAAGTACTGGAATGCCATCTCATATCTGGCGAATACGATTACCTAATTAAAGTGAGATTGCCCAATATGCACGCCTACCGCAATATGCTGGGCAATATATTGCTCCAGCTACCTGCGGCAGCCGAAAGCCGCAGTTATGTGGTAATGGAAGAAGTAAAAGAAGAACAACTACTACACCTAGAATAAAATCACAGCACTAGCTATTCTAAAACTGAATAATCAGCCTTCTTTCATACTTTATCCTGAATCAGCCTGACCAATAACGCTGTTTCATTGTCCAGCTGAGCCTCATCCTGATTCAAAAACAAATATACCGGCGTAGCACGCCGCACACCATATTTTAATGGTAAAACCT
The DNA here is from genome assembly GCF_026535955.1 of Snodgrassella sp. B3837. Taxonomy (NCBI): domain Bacteria; kingdom Pseudomonadati; phylum Pseudomonadota; class Betaproteobacteria; order Neisseriales; family Neisseriaceae; genus Snodgrassella; species Snodgrassella sp. B3837. The sequence continues at coordinate 50,982 of NZ_JAFNPI010000015.1, read as the reverse complement.
GTAATTCCCCACTGGCCAACTGCGCCTGAATCCGCTCTTCCGGCAGCCAGCCATAGCCTACACCCTGAGTCACAGCCTCAATAGCCGTTTCAATTGTGGTGAACGTCCAGTTTTCTGCTGCACTTACTTGCCGGTAGGGTAGCTGCTGCTGTTCGCGGCTAACAATCTCAATCAACGGATAGCGAACCAGCACATCCTGACCCAGTGGTGCCGGCAAAGTCAGCAGCGGATGCTCACGCTGCGCCACAGCTACAAAGTTCACCTCCAGCAATAACTTTCCCTGACGTATCATTTCTGCGCTCGGCGTGATTATGTAGACATCCGCCTGTTGCTGTTGAAGCACAGCACAGCTTTCACTTCGTAGCACTTCAGTCAGATGAATTTGGGTAGAGGGATAAACCTGTTGAAAACGGCGTAAAACTGTAAACAGACGCGTTTTAGGAAAAATACTGTCCACCACCAAATCTAGCCGTGCCCGCTCACCGCGTTGCAGCGCACGGGAACGGTTTTCCAGCTTCTCAAACCCCTGCAACAGAGGCAAGGCCTGTGCCAGTAGCTGCTGACCAGACGCTGTCAGCTCTGCCTTGCGGCCAACAATAGTCAGCAACGTTACACCCAGCCGTTCCTGCATTAACGTCAACTGGTAGCTCAGGGAAGACTGGCTACGGTTAAAGGCTTCCGCAGCACGGGCAAAACTGCCATAGCTCACCACAGCCTGTAAAAGCTGCCATTGTTCCAGTGTTGTTTTCATCGCGAATCAATCGAAATTTTAGAACATTTTATCTCAAAAATAACGTTATTCATCTGGTCCATACCTGTTTAAACTTCACTTATCCATTTAATCAAAATATCTTTTAATTGAAAGGAAAAAAATGTCTGTATTTGATAAAAACGATCTGAGCAATATTCTAGGAAAACATTTGGTTTACACCTATGATAATGGTTGGAACTACGAAATATACGTGAAAAATGCCACCACAATCGATTACCGCATTCACAGTGGCATAGTGGGCAATCGTTGGGTAAAAAGTCAAAAAGTCTATCTAGTACGGCTGGCTGAAAATGTATACAAAATCTCATGGACCGAACCAACCGGTACCGACGTCAGCCTGAGCGTCAACCTGGCCGACAAAATCTTCCACGGCACCATCTTTTTCCCACGTTGGGTAATCAACAATCCGGAAAAAACCGTTTGCTTCCAGAATGAGCATATTCCACAAATGGAAGCTTACCGAGAAGCTGGTCCGGCCTATCCTACGGAAGTAATTGATGAATTTGCCACCATTACCTTCATCCGTGATTGTGGTGAAAATGATGAAAGCATCATTAACTGTCCTGCCAGCGAACTGCCAGCCGATTTTCCGAATAATCTTTAATTAATATCTTCAGAAAACAGGGCGGAAATTAAATTTTCCGCCCTGTTTTTTCATCCTCAAGCCAGTAACAACCATTCGCAGCAATACTTTTTTTAAATATTCAGAACATCTCCATCACACTGCACACTACTTTATTTTTGCTGGTAAAACATGCTTTCAAATATCGAACATATAGATTTAGAAGCTTCAGCACATAGCAGACCTAATTTTTATCAAATAGTATGTAAATCAGAATGAAATTGTACTAAGGCCGAGACAAAGCCTTGAAATTGAGAATGAAATTAAGCAATCCATATAACTATTTTCAAGCAACTAAAAATATTGATAAACCCGACCTATGTTAACAAATTAACAAAATCGAAATATAGTCAAATCATGATTTTTGCCAACGCAAAATCATGATTTAAGCCGGTCATATATTATTATTATGCTTTGTCCAAATGATTGAGAATATCCAAAGCCGGTGCTACATCAGTTTCTGCAACAAAAATATGATCATGATAATAGCCGGCCACAACATTACAGCTGATATTCTGCTGTGCCAGAGCGCGAGAAAAAGCGGCGGTAAGTCCTACAGCAGACAGAGATGAATGCACCTTCAAGGTAATCCAGCCGGCAACATAGTCATAGCTTAGCTGATGCTCATCAGCCACAGCCTGAGGCAGAATCAGCGTAGTTCCCTCACTTTCCTGCACAGTAGCCACAGCAGCAGACAGCAATTCAGCCACCGGCTGCTTTACGGTACAGAACACATATTTGCCCGCATTATGCTGCGGCGCTGCCGATTGGAGCAAAACATGCAAATTACTTTCACCAGACATAATCTTCCCCTGAGTCTAAATATAAAACAACTATCCTAACAGCATTCATATACCAACAAAAGCTTAGGCGTATATTTTTCTGGCTTTCCGACAACACTTCGCTATTTAAAACCAAATATCCAGAATGCACCTCTTTAGTAACAAACAAAATACAGCTAAGAGGCGAGTCGAATATGACTTATAAAAATTCCGTTAGCATAATAAAAAACAGATAAAAAAATGCGCACACGGTTAAGTGTGCGCCAAGTCTACAAAGGAGAAATAGAGGAGAAACTGTTAAACCAACTAGGAGCTGATTTAACGAAGCGAATTATGCCTCAACTACGCCTGCATAGCAAGTCATATTTTGTATTAATTCGACAAAATAAGGTTATTTTAATTAAAAATACCGCAAAATTCATTAACTGCATCTAACTTGTGCTGAAAAAATATCAAAAAAGACTTTATCTTACTATCACTTAGCCATACCAAGGTATTATCTGCCTGCCGGCACACCTGCTGTAGCCTGAATTTGCTCATTTTGCCAGCTTTCACGGATTTTCTGAGCCTTTGCAAAAAAAGCCGTGAGCTTCTGCGCATCACCATCTTGCAGGCATTGCTTCAAATATGCCAGCTCCTGCTGTTGTTTCTCAAGCAGACCAGCCAGCACCTGTCGGTTCGCCAAACAAATATCCGTCCATATCTGCGGATGACTGGCAGCAATTCGAGTGAAATCCCGAAAACCGCTACCAGCAAATTGTAACAGCTCATCCGCATTAGCTGCTTCCGCCAGCTGATGCACATAGGCATAAGCCAGCATATGCGGCAAATGGCTCACAGCAGCAAAAATCGCATCATGTCTGGCTGCATCCAGATGATAAATTTGCGCCTGCACCGCTTGCCACATTGCTTCCACAGCCTGCAAAGCCGTTTTATCCTGCTGCTCATGAGCACAGATAATACATTTTTTTGCAGCAAACAAACCAAACTGTGCCGCCAGCGCCCCATGACGGTCGGAACCAGCAATCGGATGTGCCGCCACACAGCGCTCATAATGCTGTGGCAACTCAGCAGCAAAAGCCTGTAAAGCCAGCTTCTTAGTACTGCCCACATCAGTAACAATACATCTATCTGGCAAAAATGGCGCAAGCTGGCGGCAGATAATCGGCAAAGTATTAACTGGCGTAGCGATGAGCACCATATCGGCATCAGCCACACTTTCTGCATTAATGCATTCGCAGGCACAATCAATTACTCGTCGCTCTAGTGCCCGCGTCAGATTGTCGGCATCAATATCAATACCAACCACTTCTTCCACCCGTGCCGCCCGTTTTAAATCCAGTGCAAGCGAACCACCTATCAGCCCTACCCCAATCAGCACCAGCTTATGCATACTTATCTCAGCAATCATTCTATCCACAACATCATTACCGTGTCCGGCTTATCAGCTTTCATCATCAGAGTGGTCGTCCCCATGCATCCAGAAATTCCTGCCAGTGCGGCGCCTGCAATCCTTTCAGGTAAACCTTCAGACCACGGATTTCCTGTTCGTATTCATCGGCATTCAGAAACCCACGCAACAGATTAAAACGCAGATACATCAAATAAGTATTAGCGGCATCTGTCTCACAGTACTGCCGAATCTGGGTTAATTCTCCCTGCTGATATGCTGCCCAGACCTTACTGCCATCCATCCCCAGCTTACCCGGAAAACCACACAGCTTAGCCATATCATCCAACGGAACACAGGCACGCGCTTGATAAAGAGAAAGCAAATCCATCAAATCACAATGGCGTGCATGATAGCGGCTGATATAGTTGTTCCATTTGAAATCTCGGCTGTCACCAAAATCCCCTTCCCCCATATCCCAGTAACGGGCGGCACTGATACCATAAATTAGCGCACGATAATGCAACACCGGTAAATCAAATCCACCACCATTCCAACTCACCAATTGCGGCGTATGTGTTTCAATCAACTCAAAAAAACGTGCAATCAGCGTTTCTTCACTATCTTCTGGCGTGCCAATACTACCAACATGAATCTTTTCTGCCCCCCAGCGCATACAGCATGAAATGGCTACTACCTGCTGCAAATGCAGCTGCATAAAATCATTACCGCCAGTTTTTGCCCTTCGCTGCTGCAAAGCAAACTCCACCACATCGGCATCACTTACTTCCGCCGGCAAATGATGAAGTACCCGGATACCGGCCACATCAGGCACGGTTTCAATATCGAAAGCCAAAATCGGATTCATGGCAATGGTTCACATTGATTAACGAAAGAGTATTGTGGCATGAAGCAAGAAGCCGCGCCATACGTTTTAGCCTCAAAACAGTATTACAACACGGTCAGGATTGTTTTATACTCACAATCAGTCAGAACCAGTGAAAAATGCAGAAAACCCTAAACTCAGAATCATTTTTCTAGCGGCCAAATAGATTTACTTGCCGTATGATTTAAGCCTGTTTTAGCAACAAAATAGCAACATTTTTCACGCTCATACTGACACATACTTCACAGGCTGGGCATAATGGCCACAGATTATCAATAACCCCTTATTAACTCATTCTCAGACATTTATGATAAACAAAATCCGCTTATGGCAATGGCTTGTTCCTTTACTGGCCATACCTGTCCTCGCCTCTTGCGACGGTACTCCCGTTCATAATATAGACAAAACCGCCAGTGCCACATCCGGTATCAGTGCCCCAGCATCAGCCAATAAAGCTGCTACAGTTGGTGCGGCAGTAGATGACGCAACCAATAAAAAAATTAGCGATAATCTGTCCAAAAACATGCAAAAAGCATTTAAAAGCTCAGAGTTAAACGTCCAGAGTATCTATACCACTCCATTTAAAGGTATATATGAAGTGGTAATCACCGGTAATCAGATTATCTATACTGATGAAAATGCCGATTACATCATGCTGGGTAATCTGATTGATCTCAAACACCATCAGAATCTGACGGAGCAACGTATGAGTGATTTATCAAAAATAGATTTTGACCAGTTACCACTGGATAAAGCAATCAAAGAAGTACGTGGCAACGGCACGCGGGTAATGGCAGTATTCTCCGACCCAGATTGCCCTTTCTGTAAAAAACTGGAAGAAGAAATCGCCCAGATTGATAACCTCACAGTTTATACTTTCCTCATGCCGGTACCCGATCTACATCCAGGCGCACAGAAAAAAGCAGTACAAATATGGTGTCAGAAAGAACGCACCACCGCTTGGACAGAATGGATGCGTCATGGCAAGGAACCAGCCAGCGTAGCCAATTGCAGCAACCCCGTAGAAGACACCATGAAATTAGGCAATAAATTTGGTTTTGATGGTACCCCCACCATGGTATTTCCGAACGGCAAAACCATTTCCGGCCTAATGCGTAAAAATGAACTGGAGCAGGAATTAATCAAAAATCAGAAATAAAAACTGGTCACACGCAAAAGCAGCCGTAAACGGCTGCTTTTTTATTCTGTTTTGAAAAAGTAGTATCCATTTATTCAGCAAAGCAGTCTGAAAAGAGCAGTGAGCACACTCAGATCTTACTTTAATCAACGCTAGCATATCATCTTGTCAAAACAAGCTATTATATCTATTATTAATTAAATTTAGCTTCTCCTTCAGCAACCATGTATAACATTGAGCGGGTTTACACCTATCAGCAACAACAGCCAGCTGTATTGATTGACCGCCTGTGGCCGCGTGGTATCAGCAAAACCAGAATGAACAATGTTTTATGGCTAAAAACCGTTGCACCTTCCAGCCAGCTGCGACAGTGGCTACATCAGCAGCCCGATACCCGCTATGGTGAATTTTGCTTACGTTACCAGCAGGAACTGAAGCAGCCACAACAGCAACAAGGCTTGCAGAAGCTACAACAACTGCATCAGCAGCACCAGCAATTATGGCTGCTAACCGCTGTTAAAGATATTACCCACAGCCATGTACCAATATTACTGGCACAATTACAGAATAGAGACAGTTAGAAAACAGTAAAAAGCTGTCTGATATATGGAAACCGCCATCGATCCAAGATTGTCGTAAGATTTCAAAGGAAATTCACTGGGCGGCAACAGTAATTTCACACACAGGCTTTGGGATTCCAGATGGTTTTCAGTTCGTCATGCTGAGCAGATTCAAACATGAGTAAACAGACTCAAAAATCTGAAAGAAGACCATAAAAATATTGTGTTAGTAAATGAAGATCAATAATTTAGAATAAATCCCATTAAGAAAATATTTACTGGGATTTTATAAGAAAAAATAAAATTTTTTACATCAATAAAATATTGAGCAAATTGAATAAAGAAATAAGAAAAAGAATTTTGTTAATACCCTATAAGATGGGGGTTGATTCCAAATAGTGTCTTGGATTTGAAATATGTTTATAAAAAATTTCTTGTAAAAACTAATCTTGAAATGCGAAATTTATTACGGCGTAGTTGCTGTAGATTATGTCATTGCCTTAATACAAATACTCCTTTGCCATTTTATTATTATATTCATGGGCTTATTGATTATATATCAATAGGCATAACCAAGGTATAGACTCTTAAGATGCAGCCAATTCTTTTTTTCATTTGATTAAAGAAAAGTTAGAAAAAAACCTAATTTTTTAATATCAAACAAAGATAAAGTTTTAATGACAATTAATTTCTAATGGATAATCAATCTTCATTTTGTATAGATGTATAAAATGACAAGTCGAATTTGCATCAAAATACAGTTATATCTATGAAAAACTGGAAAAAATGCAATCTGAACCGCTTAACTGTGGTACCTTTTCCCAGTGACAGATCAGATATTATTATTGGCATATTCGGGAAATCAGTTCATGTGAAACATAAATAACCTATGTCTGAAACAAATACCCGGCCGAAAATTACTTTCTGACCGGGTATTAAATTAATATTCTTATATTAAGTTCCGTCGCTCAGGCTGCATTAGCACTAGGCTGTGAACGTAACAGTTGAATCAGGCGCACAATACGTTCTTTCATTTCTCGCCGGTCGACAATCTGGTCAATGGCACCCTTATCCAGCAGAAACTCTGCCCGCTGGAATCCCTCCGGTAAAGTCTCACGCACTGTCTGTTCAATCACACGCGGACCGGCAAAGCCAATCAGTGCATTCGGTTCCGCCAGTACCACATCACCGATAAAGGCAAAGCTCGCAGAAACACCACCCATAGTAGGATTGGTCAATACCGAAATAAACGGCAGCGATTTATCCGTCAGCAGATGCAGAGAAGCACAGGTCTTGGCCATCTGCATTAGCGAATTCAAGCCTTCTTGCATCCGTGCCCCGCCAGAAGCAGCCACACAGATAAAAGTACAGTTATGTTTTACCGCTTCACGCACACCACGCACAAAACGTTCACCCACAACTGAGCCCATAGACCCGCCGATGAAATTGAATTCAAAAGCAGCTATTACAACCGGTACGCCATTCATAGTGCCACGCTTCACCACCAGCGCATCATCCTCTTGCGTCAGTTTGCGAGCAGTACTCAGACGGTCTGTATATTTTTTGCTGTCTCGGAACTTAAGAATATCAATCGGTTTAATATCAGCACCAATTTCATACTGTTTACCTTCATCCAGCATCAAGTGAATACGCTCACGCGCTGAAACCGGATTATGGTAGCCGCACTTTGGGCACACTTCCATGTTTTTCTTCAAATCCGTGGCATACAAAGTCGCCGCACAAGACGGACATTTTTGCCATAAACCTTCAGGAATACCGCCGGATTTGGCCACAGGATCTTTTTTAATCTTGGGTGGCAGGATTTTATCTAACCAACTCATACTTTCATTCCTGGTTATTACCGTCCGCATACTTCTCACGGGCGGCAGAATTAGGATTGCACGCAGATTATTCCAGCGCCTGTCTCAGCTCGGCCACTACCGGTGCGAGCGCCTCAGCTTCATGGCCTGCATGCTCAGCAATCGTCTGTACAAAGCGGCTGCCCACAATCACTGCATCAGCTACTGCACCGATACGGCGGGCACTGTCAGCATCGCGGATACCGAAACCCACACCAACAGGCACCTTAATAAACTGGCGTAAATGATCAATTTTACGCGAAACTTCAGTTGTATCCAACTGTGATGAACCAGTCACACCTTTTAGTGACACATAATAAACAAAACCACTGGCCTTACTGCCAATCAGTTTAATCCGTTCATCAGTTGTAGTCGGGGCAATCAGAAAAATACAATCCAGCCCGTGTAATTTCAGCTGTTCATGCAAATCATCAATTGCCTCTGCCGGACAATCTACAGTCAACACACCATCTACACCAGCCTGAGCAGCCGCACGGGCAAACGATGCATAGCCCATATGAAAAACTGGATTCAGGTAGCCCATTAATACCACCGGTGTAGTCTGATTATCCTGTCTGAACTGTGCCACCACGGACAGCACATCTGTCAGTGACACATGCTGACGCAAAGCCCGTTCTGATGCGGCTTGAATAACCGGCCCATCTGCCATCGGGTCGGAGAAAGGTACGCCTAGCTCAATAATATCCGTACCATTGGCAACCAGCGTCTGCATTAGCTTTACGGTAGCAACCGGATTAGGATCGCCACAGGTAATATACGATACCAGAGCAGTACGACCATGCAACTGCTCAAACGTCTGTTGAATTCTACTCATTTTTCTTATCTACCCTTTTCGGAGTGTGCCAATGCTGCTGCGACACCAGACGGACATCTATTCTAGCTGCCTCTAGCAACAGCGGGATTCCTGCTAGACTGCAATACCCGCTGTACAGTTAATCTCAACTTAATCATAGCATGCACCACAGCACATCCTTTAATTTTTCATCGACTGCACTGGTGCCGGCACGCGACCGCCGCGATTGATAAACACCTCGCAGGAACCGGATTTTACCGGCATCACCGGCGCCCGTCCCAGCAGGCCTCCAAACTCTACGTAATCACCAACATCTTTACCGCTAACAGGAATTACCCGCACTGCCGTGGTTTTACTATTAATTAGTCCGATTGCCGCTTCATCAGCAATAATACCGGCAAGCGTACTCGCCGGTGTATCGCCCGGTACCGCAATCATATCCAGACCTACCGAACACACTGCGGTCATCGCTTCCAGCTTATCCAGTGTCAATACACCTGCTTCTACTGCGGCTATCATACCTTCATCTTCCGATACCGGTATAAATGCACCACTCAGACCGCCCACAGCACTAGACGCCATCATACCGCCTTTTTTCACGGCATCATTAAGTAAGGCCAGTGCGGCTGTGGTACCGTGGGTACCGCATACACTCAACCCCATTGCTTCCAAAATGCGTGCCACACTATCACCCACTGCCGGAGTAGGCGCCAGTGATAAATCCAGAATACCAAATGGAATACCGAGCATTTTGCTGGCTTCGTGCCCAATTAACTCACCTACGCGAGTAATTTTAAACGCAGTTTTCTTCACCAGCTCGGCCACTTCGGTCAGAGAAAGACCCTGCGTATTCTGTAATGCCGCACAAACCACACCCGGTCCGGACACTCCCACATTAATCACGCAATCCGCCTCGCCGGCACCATGAAAAGCACCGGCCATAAATGGGTTATCCTCCACAGCATTACAAAACACAACGAGTTTGGCACATCCAAAGCCCTCTGGCGTGATTTCAGCAGTCTGACGGATGGTTTCGCCCATTAACCTAACGGCATCCATATTAATACCGGCACGTGTAGAGCCAATATTTACCGAGCTACATACCACATCAGTACAGGCCATTGCCTTAGGAATAGAACGAATCAATACCTCATCGGCCGGACTCATACCCTTATGTACCAGAGCGGAAAAACCACCAATAAATGAAATACCAATGGCTTTGGCAGCCTTATCCAGCGTCTGCGCAATTGATACATAGGAATCCGCACCAGTGGCAGCACCAATCTGTGCAATCGGTGTGACCGCAATGCGTTGATTTACAATAGGCACACCATATTTGGCAGAAAGTTCTGTTGCCGTCTGCACCAAATTTTTTCCCACCCGCGTAATCTTGTTAAAAATCTTTTCATTGAGGCGGTTAATATCTGTATCAATACAATCATGCAGATCAATACCAATGGTAATGGTACGCACATCAAAATGCTGGTCAGAGACCATACGCACCGTTTCCAGAATTTCATTATTCTGAATAGAAAACGACATAGACAACTCCTAAATCCGATGCATAGCATTAAACAGAGCTTCGTCCTGCACACGGATATGCAAACCCCGCTTTTCACCTTCACTGTCCAGAAATTCACTGAACTGCAAACGCGGCATTGTGCATCGCTCCGTATCCAGCAGAATAATCATAGTGAAATAATCATCCATAAGCTGCTGGCTAATATTCATAATGCTTACCTGATGCTCTGCCAGCAAAGTGGCAACTTCAGCAACAATACCAATACGGTCCTTACCAATTACTGTCATCACAGCATGACTAGACATACTCAATCCTATTCACAATAACGATTTCAAATCAGAAGAGCGCAAACAGCCTTATGACATTTGCTCACATTTAAACAAAAGCGCACACAGCAGAATTAAAAGAGCAATTCCGCCCCCAAGCATTGCCACTCCATTCCAGCCGACATGTGCATAAGTCATAGCGGAAGCCAGCGAACCAAGTACACCGCCGATAAAATACATACTCATATAGCCCGATGCAATACGGCCTTTTAGCGCCGGATCAGAACGATAAATTAACGACTGATTGCAGATATGCAAAGCCTGAATAGCAAAATCCAGCAGTATTACCCCGCCAATCAGCGCCCATAGATACTGGCCACCGGCATACAGCAGTGCCCAGCTGAAGAGAAACAGCAGCGCACACACCACGGTCATTGCATAACTGCGGCCTTTATCAGCCGCCCAGCCTCCGACATTGGAACCGAATATACCCAGCGCACCAAACAGTCCGAACAAACCAATCGTACTTAAACTGAAATGATACGGAGCGTTACTGAGCAACAGCGTCAGCGGCGTCCACAACACAGAAAATAGACAAAAATCCAGCGCCCCCAGCACACCACGCTGACGCAATAACGGCGTACGCCACAACAAAGACCACACCGATACCAGTGTCTGCCAATAGCCAAAAGATCGGCTGCGCTCACGTTGTACATGCGGTAACTTCCATTGCAAAGTCAGCGTCATCAGCATCAGCATGACCGCGCCTAATACATACACCATGCGCCAGCCCCACCAATGAGCCACCAAACCGGAAAAAGTGCGCGACAGCAGAATCCCCAGCAACAAACCGCTCATCAACGTACCAATTACCCGCCCGCGCTGCTCAGGATCAGTTAGGCTGGCTGCTAATGGCATCAGTATCTGCGCAACCGTACAAAAAGCACCCACCAGCAACAGTCCGGCTACAAATAAATATATATTCGGCGCCAGTGCAATGAGTAGTGCACTAATACTGACTACACCGTACAGAGAAACGATTAGTTTTTTGTTATCAAGCAAATCACCCAAAGGCACCAGAAACATCAGACCCAGCGCATAGGCCAACTGTGTGAGTGTAATCAGCATTCCGCTACTGTCCACATCCAGCCCAAAATAGCGAGCCATGACCTCAATCAGCGGAAAAACAAAATAATTACTAGCTACCGCCAGACCGATGGCCAACGCCATCACAAAAATCTGTACAGAAGACAGCCTGATACGATTATTCATACACCACAAACAATATTCAAACAATTACAGCACAGTGGCCTGCATAATTACAGGCTGATACCATCCAAACGGGCAACCGTATTGATATCCTTATCACCGCGGCCGGAAAGATTCACCAGAATCACTTCATCCGGACTCATTTTCGGCGCATTGGCCACAGCCCATGCCAGAGCGTGGCTAGATTCCAGCGCTGGTATGATTCCCTCTTGATGACAGAGCAAATGGAACGCTTCCATCGCTGCCTCGTCACCCATAGCTTCATACTGAACACGACCAATATCATGCAGCAAGCTGTGTTCAGGACCGATTCCTGGATAATCCAGACCGGCAGAAACTGAATGCGTGGAAACCACCTGCCCGTTTTCATCCTGCATCAAATAACTGCGGAAGCCGTGTAAAACCCCTACCGGACTATGTGAGCTGATGGGCGCAGCATGCTGATGTCCAGTCAGACCCAGACCTCCAGCCTCTACTCCCACCAAACGCGTTTCAGGGACATTAATATAAGGATAAAATAGCCCGATCGCATTCGAACCACCACCAACACAGGCTACAGCTACATCCGGCTGACGCCCGATTGCCTCTTGCATCTGCTGCTTGGCCTCATTGCCAATCACGCACTGAAAATCGCGTACCATTTCTGGATAGGGCATCGGACCGGCAGAAGTACCAATAATATAATAAGTATCATCTACCCGTGCCACCCACTCACGTAAAGCCTCATTCATGGCATCTTTCAGCGTGCATGAACCTGAATCCACACCCACCACCTTTGCACCTAAAAGTTTCATCCGGTACACATTCGGTGCCTGACGCTGAATATCCTCTGTGCCCATAAACACTGTGCATTCCATGCCGAATCGTGCTGCCACTGTCGCTGATGCCACGCCATGCTGGCCAGCGCCGGTTTCGGCAATCACTCGCTTTTTACCCATGCGCTGTGCCAGTAAAGCCTGACCAATCGTATTGTTGATTTTGTGCGCACCGGTATGATTCAGGTCTTCCCGCTTCAAATAAATCTGTGCCCCACCCAGATGGGCAGTTAGGCGGCGGGCATAGTACACAGGACTAGGTCGTCCCACATAATATTTCAAATCTTCATGGTATTGTGCCCAGAACGCCGGATCAGCCTTCGCTGCATAATAAGCCTGTTTTAACTCAGTTAGAGCCGTAATCAGTGTCTCTGATACAAACAGCCCGCCATGCTCACCATAAAATCCCTGTTCATCCGGATAATGATAATTTTCCATATTTTTTTCCATTGAGCGACTAAATACCTAGAGAATAAAACTATTCGGCCATATTAACATTTTTTAAATACATTATCCTGTAAACTGTCTAACCTTAAAAATAATTGCACTCACAACTTTGCTTTCATCTGTCTATGTCGCAATTTCGGGTATCAAAAAAAACAAACATAAATAATTACCAAAATGACGCCGATGCAGACTTGTGTTCTGAATAACCTGTTTCGCAGTATCAGAAACAAATGTCATATAAGAATGTTCGTTTATTCAATTATGATGAATAATGAAAAACCATCGTTAGATAAATTGATTGTAGCGACACGATAAAATCATATTTTTAGTAAATGACTTTTCGTATCTAGACATCAGAACCACTTTGAAAATCTTGTACCCTACCATTCACACATAACAACGAGCTTATTACATTGAAATTTTCCATCAAAATCTGAAATAAAACACAATACTCAGAAAGACAGGTAAATATCGTTTTACTTTAGTACAATAGAAAAATTTAGCTTTAAAGCATCATCTATATAAGCTAATTTAACCAAAACTCCTTAATACTTTTCCGCGTAAAAGTCAAAATCAGCACAGATTTGGAAATCTTTAAAGCCCAAAATAAAAATTCCACGTTCGCAAAATTTATTTAAATAACTAATTGTTTTATAAAAAGAATATTATCATACCGTACAAACAAAGGTATTATTAGCACCTAGAATCAACACTCCAAGTAGAAAAAGTACTAATTGCAGACATCAGATCCTGCATCTTTTGCTTATCCTTGATACCAGGTAACTGCTCCACACCACTGCACACATCAATAGCCAGCGCATTACTTTGTCTGATTGCAGAGACAATATTTTCCGGTTTCAAACCACCGGAAAGCACCCATGGCCGTGCCAGCATGGACGGCAAAATTTGCCAATCAAAACTCTGCCCAGTACCGCCATATTGTCCACTGACCGCAGCATCAAACAATAAAGCACGTGCATCCGTATGCACAGCAGCAGCCGTTTCAATATCAGCCCTGTTTTGTACCCGTACAGCCTTAATATATGGACGCTGGAATTGGCGACAGAATTCCGCATTTTCATCACCATGAAACTGAAGCACATCCAGCGGCACCTTCGCCAGTACATCCTCTATCTCAGCAGCCCGTGCATTCACAAACAGCCCAACCACCGTAACAAAAGGTGCTATTGCACGCACAATCGTCTGAGCCTGCGCAATTGTGACACAGCGCTTACTGCCAGCAAAAAATATCAACCCAATGGCATCTACCCCTAATTGTGCAGCAAACTGTGCATCTTCAACCCGCGTCATGCCACAAATCTTCGTACGAATATTCATATTTCACCTTTTTTAACTGCCAGCTAGTGCTCACCTAAATTAATCAAGATCCGGCCACAGCCATAGCGGCAATGGCTGCGTATCCACATCCCATTGAGCGGGATAATCAACACCGGTAAGGTACAGCCCGTCCGGCATAAATGTTGGCGGAGCCAGTTGCCGGCTTTTTGCCGCCAGCAATTGTGCAAATCCAGACACACTTAGCTTACCCGCTCCCACATACACCAGCGCACCTACAATATTACGCACCATATTATGGACAAATGCACTGCCATGGAAATCTATCGCCATCAATTCAGGACTACCACTGAGTCTCAGTGCATACAAAGTTTTTACTGGTGATTTAGCCTGACAGTCACTGGAGCGAAAGCTGGAAAAATCGTGTTCACCAACCAGCAATGCAGCTGCTTCACGCATCAATTCCATATTGAGAGGATAATGAGTCCAGCCGACGCGTCCACGCAGTTGCGGCATACGGACACGACTGGATTCAAGCATATAACGGTAACGCCGTCCGCAAGCATCAAACCGTGCATGAAATTCAGCAGCAACCATCTGAGCTTTAAGAATCCGGATATTTTTATCCATTGCCGTATTGCTTCCACGCAGCCATGCCTCCGCACTTCGTCTGGCATGCGTGTCGAAGTGTAAAATCTGACCGGTAGCATGCACACCAGCATCAGTGCGCCCTGCCACCACCACCTCTATTTCTTCCGCCGCTACAGAGCTTATTGCTTTTTCCAACACCGACTGAATGGTATATAGTCCGTCTGGCTGTTTCTGCCAGCCATGGAAAGCCGTACCATCATAAGCAATTGTTAATGCCCAGCGCTGCTTATAGCCAATATCATCCTGCATATTTTCTGGACGCTTTACCACAATACCTACCATTACTTTTCCAAATCCACACTAATACACACTGTTATATGGCATTATTATCGCATAGCCATCATTTGCGTTCATATTTATAACGAGTTGCTTACCAAATAAACAGGTAAGACAAACAATTTAGCGGCCGGCACACTCATCCAAATCATTAGACAGATGCTGATTGATGATAGTTTCCGTTTTTGCTACCAGACTTAGCAAAAAGCTGTTTAAAGACAATAGCAGTTGGATAACATACCAAAGATTTTGCAAATACATTTTTCAACACCAGCCGCATATAATCTATCTAAATACAGCATTTTTACTGCTTCCAAAATATCGTCATATAAATCAAATCTAGATACGTACTCGAAATAAAAAGACTGAATCCTGATACAGGATTCAGTCTTTACCAAATATGAACTGCATTTAGCATGCTCTGTACAGATTAGCCACCTAGCTGTTGTAACAGATTCTGAGCTTCCGCCAAAACTGCGCCATTAGCTTCATCGACCAATTCTCGTAAAGTCTGGCGTGCAGTCACCGCATCATCCATCTCCAGATACATCTTAGCCAGCTCCAGCTTGGCCTGTAACGGAATCGCCTGCTGTTCAGGTGTCAATGGCTTATCAGTTTCTTCTTCCTCTTCGGCCGACTGTTCCAGCCAATCCTGTGCACCGTTGCCAGTTGCAAAAGAAGAAATTGGAGCTGGAGAAGGGGCAGCGCTACTTTCAGTAGCTGTGGATTCTGCCTGATTATCATCCAGTGTAAAGTCCATGGACGAAACATCCACCACATCAGCATCAGTCGGTTGTGCTGAAGTAGATGGAGCAGCTTGTGAATCCTCATGCTCATCACTAATACTTAATGCATCCCAATCAATATCATTTGAAATCGCTTCATCTTCAGCAACAAACGCATGTTGATCCTGAGATGACAAAGCCTGATCAATTGTAGAGGATGTATCCTCTGCCACAGCAGCAGATTCGTTTTTGGACTCTTCATCAAACTTAAAGTCCTCGTCCCATTGCAAATCAGCCAGAGCATTAAGTGTATCCACTTCAGCTGCCGCCGGTTTAGATTCCGGCTCAACAACAGCAGGCTCCTCCTCTGGGCTGAAATTCATATCTAATGATGGCAAATCATCAGTATCTGTGGCTGTTTGCTCAGCCATCACTACATCAGAATGCGCAGCCGATTCATGCTCATCTTTACTAGCATCATCAGCCACCACCCATTCAAAATCCGCGCTGTCTGCTTCTTCTTTTTCCGGCTCAGTTACAGGAGATTCTTTAGAAGTCAGCACTTCCGGCTGTTCAGTTTCATCAATTTGATCCAGCCAAGATAAATCGTCGCCATTATCCATCTCTGCTACTGATGGGGCTGTTGTATCTGCAGGAGCAGCTGGCGTATCATCGGTGAAATTAAAATTCAGCCAGTCAATATCATCTTCTTCAGGCTTGTTTGCAGCAGCCTCCGGTTTTGATTCGGGAAGCTGAGTAGTAACGGCAGATTCGGAAACATTGTCAGCCGGCGCGTCAGCTTTCTCGGAGCTGTCAGAAGACTCATCATTTAGCCACGACCAATCATCTGCATCGGCTGACGCTGATGAGGCTGCCACTGCAGTAGATGCCTGATTAGTTGCAGCTGGCGATGCCGGTTCTGACTGTTGAAGTTTCGGTGGTTCATCATTGAATACCACATCATCATCGTCTTCATCATCAGATGAATAATATTCCTCAGCTTCCTCAGCATCGCGTTTTTTACGTCTCTGCCATATAAATGCGGCAATCAGCAGCACACCAGCGAGACCAACCAAAGCATAAGGCCACCAGGATGGCAACAACGATTCTTCTGGTGTAGGTTCTACAGGCTGTACAGGTGCTGGAGTTGGATTGACCTTAGGCTGCACTGGTTTCGCTTTCACTACAGAAGCAGCAGAAGCGGCTGGCGCAGATGCGGAGGCAGCAACGGCTTCAGTTTTACCTGCATCTTGCGTTTTAGCTACTTCTGGCTTAGTTGGAGCTATAGGTTCTGAAGCAGCAGCCTTCTGAATTTTGTTTGCAGATAAATCAGATTTGGTTGGAGTAGCGGCTGCAGTATTTTCAGCAGCCTTAGCATCTGGCGCAACAGATACAGGTGATTTACTCTGTGCAGTCACCGGCTGTTGAACCGTTTTAATTTTTACTTTAGATAATTTATACAGCTGGGTAGTAGAAGGAATATTCAGACTGATATTCCGATACATCAAATCCGGATTACCATTACGAAATGCCTGTGGATTGGCCACAAGCAGAGCATGCATTGTCTGCTCTACTGTCATATTCTGCGGCCGTACCTTACGTGCAACATCCATCAGTGTTTCATTATTGTCTACATTATATTTCACCACCGCATTGTCTGAAGCAAGCCTGTTTTGCAAAGCTGCAGTAGCCCGTGCAGCAGATTTATTTCTGACAGAGTGTGCCTGCTTATGATGTTTACTGCCATTTCGAGCAGAAGCAGAGGAGCCATGCCCATTTTCCGGCGGATCAAGTAATGCTGTATATTGCCTACCCTGACTACCTGAGACGAGGCTAAAAGACATCATCGGATCACTAATTGGCTTACTAGATCGCAAATGAATCACTGCATTCTGCCCTTGCGGTGTCACCCGCACCTGTAGCGGTGCGCCTGAAATTGTCGGCCGACCCTTTAAAGCGGCTCTGGCTTCATCACCAGTTACAACCACGCTACCTGAAAATGGCTCTCCCAAAGCAGAGTTAACCTGCAGGCTGCCAATTCCTGCCCATGCAGGTGCACTGGCCGAAAAACATAAAGACAGTGCGATGATTTTTAAATTATATGCGTTCTTCAATCCCGTACCCTCACCGGTAATGCACCATTGCCATCAGGCTCGTGCCTATTCATTTGAAAATTTCTGCAAGTACTTAAAATGCAACTGGTGTTTAACGTTCACTAAACCTGTTTTTATATTATCTCACGCTATAATAGCTTTTGCGACCATTTAATGCCAAATCACCTTGACCTATTTTGCTCTTATAACATGCATAACTGTGGATATTTTCAGACGAAACATCATCCAAAAAACACTAAACCAATATACAACAATGGTTAAATTTTGTTTAATACCTTGCTTTAACAGGTGCCAAGTGTAAAAACTCAGGGTATCATGGAGATTATTTCATACCCTACAACAACAAACCTGAAAAAAGATATACAGTCCTGAATAATGAAAGCAGTATTCGAATTTCTGGTAGTTATTCTCTTCTTTGCTACCTATGCCTTAACCAAAAATATTATTCTGGCCACCGAAGTGGCTATCGCAGCCGGCTTGATTCAGGCCGCATGGTGTTTAACTAAATACCGGCGTCTGCAAACCATGCAGTGGATAAGCCTGCTTTTGGTTGTAATACTGGGTGGTGCAACCATAATATTAAAAAACCCGCACTTCATAATGTGGAAACCAACAATCCTTTTTTGGGTAATGGCTATAGGCCTGTTGATTTCACATCTATGCGGAAAAAACGTGCTAAAAAGCACAATTGGCAAAGAAATTAGCCTGCCAGCTCCGGCATGGCGTAAACTTACGTATGCTTGGGTAATATTTCTACTGGCACTGGGTACACTCAACTTGTGGGTTGCTTATTGCTTTACCGAAGCACAATGGGTTAATTTCAAACTTTTTGGCAGTACCACCATTTTAGTTCTGTTTACCATCGGACAGACGGTATATATTAGCCGATACATTAAAAAGGATGAGTTGTAATGCTGTTTATGCTGATGGCCACTGATGCCGACAATAGTCATGAAGCACGTATCAAGGCCAGACCCAGACATCTGGCTCGATTGCAAGAGCTACAAGCACAAAACCGTTTGGTTTTGGCCGGTCCTAATCCTCTGCCAGATGATGACAGCCATTTTTCTGGCAGTCTGGTCATTGCCGATTTTGAATCTTTAGATGAAGCACAGGCATGGGCGGAACAAGATCCTTATGTGGATGCAGGCGTCTATGAAGAAATACTGATTCGGCCTTTTAAAAAAGTTTTGCCTGATGACTGACATCCAAACAGCCATCCGTATGCGCCTGCAATCACTGAATCCGGTACAACTCGAACTGATTGACGACAGCCATCTGCATGCAGGGCATAAAGGTCATCATGGCGGGGGACATTATCGTTTGCTGGTGGTCAGCGATGCATTCAACGGTTTATCGCGTCTGGCTCGTCAGCGGAAAGTTCATCAGCTACTGAAAGATTTATTCAAGGCTAATACCATCCATGCCCTCAGCATCATGGCATGTACAAACAGCGAATATTTAACCAAGCAATAATCTATTTCTATCCACTTAAATGAGAGAGTTAACCATGAAAAAACAATTAATTGCTGCTGCCATTTTACTGGGACTAACCGGTATTGCTACTGCCCAGACGGTTGCGACCGTAAACGGAACCAAAATCGACAGTAAAGAGGTCGATAATCAGGTAGCCGTATTGGTTCAGGAAAGCCAGAACCAGATTCAGGATACACCCGAATTACGCAAGAGCATCACTGGCCGTCTGGTGACTCGTACCTTACTGATTCAGGCCGCCAAAAAGCAGAATCTTGATAAAGATCCAGAATATTTGAATGCATTGAATCAGGCAGAAGCAGAAGCTAAACGTCTGGGCGATGATAAAAAGCCTGGTTTCAAAGAAGAATGGGCTTTCTTTAAAGATAATCTGCTGACTCAGGCTTATCTGGCCAGCGTTGCCAAAAATAACCCTGTAAAACCTGAAGATGTGCGCAATGCCTATAACGACATGGTGAAATATTACAGCGGCACTCAGGAAGTTCAGTTAGGTGAAATTATCACACGTGATGCAGACACGGCCAATAAAGCCATAGCTAAACTAAAAGAGAAAAAAAGCTTTGCGACCGTAGCCAAAGAGTTCACAATTGATCCGGCCGGCCGTGAAAACGGAGGTATTCCAAAAGGCTATGTTGCCATGAAAGACCTTCAAGAGAGTGCCACACCCGTTTATAACGCCATTAAAGATTTGAAAAAAGGTCAGTACACTCCTGCTCCGGTACAGGGTAACGGCAACATTTACGCTGTATTCTACGTAAACGACAAACGCAACCTAAAACTGCCAACCCAGAAAGAAATGGAACCAATCCTGTCACGCCGTCTGCAAAGTGCCACTCTGGCTCAGGCTATTGACCAGCTGTACAAGAATGCAAATATCAAATAATTATTTTTTCCGACTTTAATAAACGGATCAGATAACAAGGAATTTACGATATGAAAAAAAGCATTACCTGGCTGGCCGGCTTCAGTATCATGGCCGCTGGGCTCGCTTTTGCCGATGCACCCAAAATTGATTCACAGCGCATTAATGTCATGCTAAAACAGTATGAGCGTCAGATGCAGGCACAGCCGGGTGCTCCAGCGCCGAATAAAGCAGAGATTCAGAAAGAAATCACGTTGCGCCTGCAAACGGCCGATATATTGAAAGCAGAAGCCCTTAAGGCCGGTTTGGATAAACAACCAGACACACAGGCCGCTTGGCAGAACATGCAGGCTCAATTCTATGCAGCCCAGTATGTAGACCATCTGGCTGCCAGCATTGAAGTAAGCGACAGTGATTTGCGCCGGCAATATCAACAGGTTAGTCAGGAAATCAACTTACTGCCCATTGTTTTTCCAAGCGAACAAGCAGCTGAAGAAGGTTTAAGCAAACTGAAAAAAGGACTGGCTTACGAAACTTTGCTTAAACAGGTAAACCCAGAAGCACCACAAAGCAATTGGATGAACCCACAGCAACTGCCTCCTGAATTTGCCCAACTGGCCTCACAACTGAAAAGTGGTCAGATTTCACCTAATGTGATCACGATTGACGGACATTACATCCTGTTGAAACTAGCTGGTACGCGTCAGGCACCTGATGCTCCCGCATTTGACCAGATTAAAGAGCAGCTTCGCAATCAGGCCAAACAGGAAAAAGTATCCCAACAAATCAATCAAATTCTGAAAAACAATGGCATTAATCTAAACAATTAATAGCCTGAATATAAAAAACCGGTACTTTAGTACCGGTTTTTTATATTCAGCTCACCTAAAACGCGAGAAAACTTACTAGAAAATCATTCTGGCTGATATAGCATATCTACAAAAGGAATACCATCCGTAATATACGGCGCACCTTGAATTTTAAAACCATGTTGTTGATAAAATTTAAGAACCTGACGGCTCGACTCAATTTTAATCGGATAATCCGAATAGTGACTCTGTGCATAATGCAGGATCAGTTTAATCAGCTGGTCTCCTAAGCCGGTACCACGAAAATCCGAGCGGGTGACAAAGCGACTGAATGTAAAATGCACACCAGCTAAATACATTCTGGCATAAGCCAGAATTTGCCCGTCTCGCTTATAGTAAACATGTTTGGCCAACACATCCCAGTCATCCAGCTCTTGATATATCCGCTGCTGCTCTACCACAAAAGTGTCAATACGCAATCGAGCAATGCGATAAAAATCTTGTGACGAAAGTTCATCTAATTTTTTGATACACCACATAAAACTTTCACACTCCTCTTAACCACAAAACTGATTGCATTTGGTACTGGTTTGTTACTAAAATCAAATAAGCATAGATTTAATACACTGTTTCTCAAAAAAATATCTTGTAATTACATTATGCCGGCTTGCTATGCTTACACTTAAAACAAACTCAGTATAAAAACAATAAGACAAATAATCAAATAACAATCTTAATTCTGGCAAAAATAAAAATACCGCTTTAACCTAAACCAATATATAGAGAAACGGATTACCCAAACTCAAACAAGGTAATCCGTAGCTAGGATAATAGAAGATTATTGTTTCGCCGCTTCTACTTGAATATTCAGCTTAACATAACGACTTGCCGGCATAACCTGCACATACTCATTAATTCCCCATTGAGTACGATCAATAACAGCTTCAAAATCACCGCCACAAACTTGAGATTGTGTCATCGGGCTTTTATAACAATTGAATTTAGTAGCACGCAAAACTACAGGGTGTGTTTGCCCTACCATTGTTAATTGGCCGCGCAAAGCCCTTACTTTTCCATTTTTATCGAAAATCCAGTTCTGCGAAACAAATCGCAGTGACGGATATTGTGCCGCATTAAAAAAAGCTTTACTTTGCAGATGTTGAGTAAATTCACTGCGGCCCGTATCCAGCTTAGCCAGTGGAAGAGTAATATCTACTGCACCGGTTTTAGCTTTCGCATCATATTGCAACTCACCCTCTAGATTATAAAATCCCCCTACATTGCTGGAAGTGGCAAAATGATCTAAAGTGAATCGTGCGTTGGTATGCAAGGGATCAAGTTTATAAGTTGCAGCCATTGCTGGGACACTTATACCCAGCAATGTGGCCATCAAAATACGGGTAAATCGGCTCATCATTTATTTCCTTTGTCCATTTGGCTAACAAATTAATAGTAGCCTGAATATACCTACGGACAAATCCCGCAGAGTAAATATATTTTTTCTTTTAAAGAAACAATTAAACATATTCAGGTCTGTTCTTAATCACAATTCCTTTCACTAATTTCTATCCAAAGCTTAAGCTACATTCATCTGTCAAAAACTGCCATAGATTCAAGATGTGCTGTTTGTGCAAATAAATTCATAATTCCGCCGGCACGGTACTGGTAACCACGTTTAACCAGTAAACCAGCATCACGTGCCAGCGTAGCCGGATCACAGGACACATACACAATCCGCTTAGGCAGAAACCGTTCTTCAAGCTCATTTAAAGCCAATATCAAAGCTTGAGCACCTGCCCGCGGCGGGTCGAGCAGCCATTTATGCGCATATCCAAATTTACGTAAACGTTGCCCATTCATTGCAAAGAGATCAGCCTGCTGAAAATGGGCTAAATGTTTTAGGCCATTATATTGGGCATTGGCACTGGCACGTCTGCACATGGCAGCCATCCCTTCCACACCCACTACTTCAGCCTGCATCCGAGCAATCGGTAGACTGAAATTACCCAATCCGCAGAACCAATCTATAATTCTTTCCCCGGCTTGCGGTTGTAGCGATTGTATGGCACGCTGAACCATTAAAGCATTAGTCAGCTGATTAACCTGCGTGAAATCTTCTGGCTGGTAAGGAATCACTGTCTGAAATTGAGGGAGATGATAGCTTAGTTTGTACATGTGCTTAGCGGTCTGCAACGCCGTGGTTCGGCCTGTTTGTAACCACCATTGCCATAGCTTTCCGGTTTGTTGCTGCAATTGCAGCAACAAAGAATCAATTTGTTTGCGCTGATTATGGTTTATGGCAGAAGCCTGCAATGTAAGAGCATTTACCTCATTGCCCTGATGCAGCATCACACCGGACACACTACCCTCCGGCCAGCTTTGCAATAATGTTTTAATCGGCTTTAATGCTTCTGACAACACTTCCGACAACACCATACATTCATCAATATCTACAATATTATGGCTGTGTCTGGCCTGAAAGCCCAGTTTCAGACGCCCAGCCTGATACACAGCGCGCAAACGTACCCGTTCACGATAACGCCATGGCAGTCCATATATTGGTGCCATCAGCTCGTCTGGTTGCACCTTTCCTAAACGCCGCATCTGATTCATCCACGCACGTTGTTTCAGAGCTACCTGAGTTGTAAACTCAATATGCTGGCTGTTACAGCCACCGCACCGTCCATAGTACACACAAGGTGGCTGTATACGTGCATTAGCAGCGCGCAGCAGTTTGCCAATTTTGCCCTCAGTGTAGGACTTTTTTTCCCGTACCGACTGCCACTGCACCACCTCACCCGGTAAAGCATCTTCAATAAATACAGCCTTACCGTTTACACGGGCAACACCGCGCCCTTCCTGATTCCAGTCAATAATATGTGCTGTCAACTGTTGTTCCAAACTGAACCCTCAAGCCAGAAAAAGACCGCAAATAATCTTAATTGTGTATATTTTCTCACATCACAGACAAATTACGTTATGATTATATTCATATTGCCATACCGGATTTTCAGAATAATGTTGAAACCTATACTTTATGCACTCACCACTTCCATCATATCTGCTAGTGCATATGCTGCCATCCCCATGCCAGATTATGCCGTACCTAGTAAGGGGCAGCAGGTCATACTGAATATTCCGCAGCTACGGCTGTTTTTGTTTCAAGATGGCAAGTTAATCAAAACCTATCCCATAACTGTCGGTAAAGCGAGCACACAAACACCGCTAGGTGAATACAAAATTGGTGCTAAAGTGGCCAATCCCACTTGGAGCGTACCACGTAGTATTCAAAAAGAAATGGCGGCCAGTGGAAAAGCGGTACAGAAATCAGTGCCGCCCGGCCCCAAAAATCCGCTTGGTCCGGTATTTGTCCGTCTTGGTGAACCCAGACTCGGTCTAGGCATTCATGGTACAAATGTACCCAGCAGTGTACCCGGCGTACGAAGTCATGGCTGTGTTCGGCTGCAAAGCCCCAACGCATTGGATTTTGCTGCAACTGTTCAAAGCGGTGCAGATGCAGCGGTAATCTATCAGCAAGTTTCAGTAAACATCGACGAACAGAACGATATTTGGATTGCGGTTTACCGAGACCCCTATAACAAACGCAATCTAAACAAAAAACTACTTAATCAGAGTATTAGTTCTTGGGCAAATCAGCATCAGCAACAGGTAGACCAAAAGCGTCTAGCTTCTGCCTTGATTAAACCGGCCAACACATTAATCTGTCTCACATGTACTGCCGGCAAAACTAAAGTCAGCGGTGCGCTCAGCTCGTTACAGTGGACTAGTGGTAAGGGTGAGCTGGTTGAACTAAAACACATCAACACTATAAACTCACAACCTAAACAGGAAATTGCTCCAGAAAGCAGCAACGTAGAAGTGGATGAGGATATGGATGATACATCCAAACAAGACATAACCCCGTTAAATCCCACCCACACAGTACCAGAAAAAGTACATCCAGCTCCGGAAAAAAATATTCCAGTTAACAAAATTCCGGCCTCATCCGATCCGGGATTTGACGCATTGCTATAAGATATCAGCAACGAATTAATTGCACAGAAATTAAATTCGTGTCTGAAAATCGGGCAACAACTGCCACAATACACTTTTTTCTGCCACCTTTAGCCGCTTAAGCCGAAATTCACATCTGGCTGCCGCGGCTTTATTTATACCCACGCACACCAGCCGCATCTGCACTGGAGTATGCATACGCGTATACTTTGCCCCTTTCCCCGAACAATGCGCCAGCCAGCGCAGCAAAGGCCGGTTTGAGATTCCACAGTAATACGCACCATTATCACAAAGCAGCATATACACTGACCAATCAGCGTGAAACTGTGGCAACGGAGGTAGAGCGGCCAGAATAGAAGCAGATAAATTCAATCGCAATACTCAATAAATTTAAATACAGTAGATAGTTAAAAATATCTTCAATAAATTTCATTAGCATTGTGAATAAAATTAGAGAAATCAATCACATTTAAAACTTAAACATAAGATTTGATCATTATCTTATGAATTAAATATTTCTAACTTACGTAAATTACATGAAAAAGCAATAAAATCCTATTTAAAAGCTTACATGTACCGCTTCATCCCCTAGTAAAGAATACAAGCTATCAAACAAAACAGCTTCTGGCCTAATCAGCCAGCTTTTATCTGCGCGTAGCTCGCCATAAGCATGTTGGTGGCGGCAGCAGAATTTTAGCGGTACATGCGCCTGTTCTCCGCAATAAGTCTTTAGCAAATCAGCTAGCTTTTGAATTGGCGCATCAGCAGCAATATATAATTGCAGACTGCGCGCATAACGCGCACTGGCCTGAGCCAAAGTAAATGCATCATCTGCGGTGATACGCAAACCATCACCGCCATTGTATTCATCTACCGCTACCTTACATTCCATTATCAGCACCTGATCCGCTTTCAGACTGGCGCCGTATTCTTCCAAGGCCTGCCCTGCTACCACCACCTCCTGCTTATCAGTGCCGTCTTCCAGCTGCACCACAGCAAACTTACCACGTTTTCCCATAATATAGCGTACACCGGTAACAAATCCGGCTACCTTCTGTTTATTATTGGATGGTTTTAACGCAGAGAGCTTAGTACCCACCAGTGCACGCACCTTATCAGCATAAGGCTCGAAAGGGTGACCAGAAAAATAAAAGCCCATGGCCTGTTTTTCTTCTGCCAGCTTCACAGCCAGAGACCATGGCGCCACTTCTTCCATCTGCAAGGGTTCTATCGCATCCTCCACCAGATCAAACAGCCCACCCTGATTGGCATTGGCTGCCACCTGTTCAGCATTTTCCATAGCCAATCCTATATTGGCCAGCAACTGAGCCCGATTCGGATTCAGTTCATCAAAGGCACCGGCACGCACCAGCGCTTCAATAGTGCGACGGTTGATATGCTGGCGGTCAACCCGCTGACAAAAATCAAATAGGTCTGTAAATGGCCCGCCTGTTTCACGTGCTCGCACAATCGCTTCTACTGCACCCTCACCAGTGCCCTTAATCGCACCCAATGCATAGCGTATCTGTTTTTGATTGTTCGGAGTAAACCGATAAAAAGACTGATTAATACTGGGCGGCAAAAAAGTAATACCATTTTCAATGCCATCATCGACAAAGATTTTTAGCTGGTCAGTATTGGTCAACTCACTGGACATCGTACCAGCCAGATATTCCGCCAGATAATGGCATTTCAGCCATGCCGTCTGATACGACACCAGCGCATAAGCGGCCGCATGAGATTTATTGAAACCATAACCAGCGAATTTTTCCATATAATTGAAAATTTCGTTGGCAGTATGCTTATCAATGCCCTTTTCCGCGGCTCCGGCTTCAAAAATGGCACGATGCTTCACCATTTCCTCAACCTTTTTCTTACCCATAGCTCGCCGCAATAAATCGGCGCCACCTAGTGTATACCCCCCGCAGACCTGCGCCGCCTGCATCACCTGTTCCTGATACACCATTACACCGTAGGTAGAATTAAGCACCGGTTCCAGATTTGGATGCAAATATTCCACTTTTTCTTCACCGTGCATACGCCGGATAAAGTCCGGAATCAGATCCATCGGCCCCGGCCGATACAAGGCCACAAAAGCAATAATTTCCTCAAATTTAGTCGGACGCGCGGTTATCAGCATTTTTTTCATGCCCACCGACTCAAACTGGAAAACAGCGGTGGTATTACCCTTGGCAAAAATGCTGGCGTAAGTAGCCGCATCATCTAATGGAATATGATTAACATCAACTTTCTGGCCGGTCGTCTCCAGAATAAATTTCTGCGTCATTTCAATAATGGTTAAATTCCGCAATCCAAGAAAGTCGAATTTCACCAGCCCTATCTGCTCTACATCATCCTTATCAAACATGGAAACCGGCGATGCATCTTCACCACTGGCCTGATAAATCGGGCAGAAGTCGGCAATTTTACCCGGTGCCATCAACACCCCACCGGCATGCATACCCAACCCACGGGTCAAATCTTCCAGTTTTAACGCCAGCGTCATCAGTTCCTCAGCCTCTTCTTCGCGTAATAGCTGCTGTATCTGAGGTTCTGCTTCCATTGCCTTAGTTAAACTTAACGGCTTATTGGCCTCCACAGGTATTAGCTTGGATAAACGGTCACACAAACCAAACGGCAAATCCAATACCCTTCCCACATCGCGTACCACCGATTTGGACGACATCGTACCAAAAGTTACAATCTGGCTAACCGCAGGCACACCATATTTGTGCCGGACATACTGAATCACACGCCCACGGTTTTCCTGACAAAAGTCGATATCGAAGTCAGGCATCGATACCCGCTCCGGATTCAGAAAGCGTTCAAAGAGCAAGTTATAGCGCAGCGGATCCAAATCAGTAATCTTCAGCGAATACGCCACCAGTGAGCCCGCACCTGAACCACGCCCCGGTCCTACCGGACAGCCATTCTGTTTAGCCCAATTAATGAAGTCCTGCACAATCAGAAAATAGCCTGGAAACTGCATCTGAATAATAATACCCAGCTCATAATCCAGCCGCTGCTGATATTCCGGCATTTTCTGAGCCCGCTCAGCCTCATCCGGATACAGAAACGCCATACGCTCACGCAACCCTTTATTACTAAGCTGCACCAGCAAATCATCCAGTGTCATTCCTTGTGGTGTCGGAAACAACGGCAGATAGTGCTCGCCCAGTGTCAGCGTCAAATTACAACTTTGTGCAATTGCTACGGTATTAGTCAGCGCTTCCGGAATATCGGCAAACCGCTCAGCCATTTCCTCAGGCGTCACAAAATACTGACTTGGAACAAAATCATGCGGACGCCGTTTATCAGCTAAAACATAGCCGCTGGCAATACATACACGGGCTTCATGTGCCTGAAAGTCTGCTGCATCCATAAACTGCACTGGATGCGTCGCCACCACCGGTATCTGATGTGTAGCAGCCAGCGCAACGCTACCAGCCACCACTGCTTCCCATTCCGGCCGTTCAGGCAAACGCTGTACTTCCAGATAAAAACGTTCTCCAAACCATTGCTGATATTTAGCACACACCTGTGCAGCCAGCTCCGGCTTCTGCGACAGCAGAGCCTGACCGATTTCACCATACTGCGCCCCGGACAGACAGATCAGACCACTATTATCCCCATTAGCCAGCCATTGCTGGCGGATAACAGGCTGATTCGGATTGCGGTCTTCCCCTACATAAGCGTCAGTCAATAACTGATTCAAACGCAGATAACCACCATGATTCTTTACCACCAGCATCAGACGAAAAGGTTTATCCGGCTGCTCTGGATTTTCCACCCGCACATCCACTGCCATAATCGGCTTAATACCCGCATTGCGGCAGGCTTTGTAAAACTTCACCATGCCGAACACATTCATCAGATCACTGATACCGAGTGCCGGCAAACCGAGCTCACTGGCACGTTTCACCGCTTCTTTAATCCGCACAATGCCATCTTCAATAGAAAATTCGGTATGTAGCCGCAGCGGAATATAAGGAGAATTGTCAGACATAGCACTTTTCACGCCAGTACATTAACTGTCTGGCTCAAGAGAATTGAATTAAACACTCACCGTTCACATAGAAAGCGACAACAGATGTGAAACAAGGTGATAAAGCTTCAGCTAAAACAGCAGGTTTCAGGACAGAACACAGCCACCATAATTCTACCTGATTTGCACATTCCATCGCCGGGATAAATACAATGATAATAGCGCAATCTCAAAAAAGATTGAAAAACGTACTTCTGAAATAGCGAAACATCTTAGCGCGGATTGACGTACTCATACTTAACCCAGTCAGACCAATATATTTTCAAAAAAAATGAAAATAGCAGTAAATAATGAATTTTATTATAAAAAAGCAGATTTTTATCGCAAATAACAACTTTTCATATGCAGCTATGACTGGTATTCCACCCGATCAAACGCGAAAGATTAATCCTGAACAATGTGATTTAGCAATACACATTTGGCAACAACTGAAAACAGGCTGCCTGAAATATCAGACAGCCTGTTCAAATGGGTTTCCCCCACATGTGCCGTTTTGGACGCTATCCGCTTGAACCTTGAGGACAAGGCTGGCAGTATCGAATGGCTTCGGGTTCATTCACACAGAATGCTCACGCCCACCATTACCCAACCGCCAAAAAAGCGAATTATTGGTTCAAAGGAATATATGTCCTTGCGAACACAGCAGGGGAAGAAAAAGTTATTTTACCACAAGAGTGAGGGTACTTTCACACAGCTGAATCATATCCTGCATTTTACGCTCAAAATCACCGATTTCCAAATTACCATGTACCGTAAGCTTGAGTAAATCATGAGCTAAATTCAGCGCAGCCATAATCACGATTTTATCTGTTTCAACAATTCGTCCGGAACTTTGAATCGCAGCAATCTTTTCATTGAGCATTTTTACCGCCTGCATCAATGTTTCATGCTCACTTTTGGGCGTACCGATATTAAAAGGACGACCAAGAATTTCCACACGAACCTGTTGAATTTCATCCATTAGGATTCCTCCTGCGCCTTAGGCAAGCGTTTCAGCAATTGCTGTAATTCATCACTGGATGCCTTAATTACCGAAGTATAACGGTTTTTTTCAGCAATTAATCCATCAATCGTTGTCTGCATGCTTTCCTGCAAGTGTAATTTTTCCTGCTCGTGCTGGTTTCGTATCCGTTCACGTTCAGTCTGAAATTTTTCATTCTGCTGCTGCATTTCTTCTTTTACCGATGACAGTTGCTGTGTCAGCTGCTGCTTTTCAGCCAGAAGAGAATTAAAATGTATTACCAGCCGCTTAATGCAATCTTCCAGTTGTTCTAATTGATTTTCCATTCCCTACCCGCTTCCATCCTCAGAATACACAGCATGAATGCCTGAATTTCCATGCTGCCACTTTAAATTGTTATTCATTATTGAATTTGATTATTATTCCGTCTTAGGTGCACGTTCCATTAGTATTTCAGCCATTTCCTGAACTTCTATGCAACCATCAAACAATTGCTTGAGAATACAGGCTACTGGCATATCCACCCCGAGCGAAGCAGCCTGTCGGCAAACTTCCTCGACAGTATATACACCTTCCGCCACATGTCCAAGTTCAGTAAGCGCTTCCGGCAGTGATTTACCCTCTGCCAGCAGCAACCCTACTCTGCGATTGCGCGACAGCGAGCCGGTACAGGTCAGAATCAAATCTCCCATACCCGATAGTCCCATCAACGTCGCAGCCTGACCACCCAGCGCCTGATTCAGACGGGATATCTCCGCCATACCGCGCGTCATTAACGCAACACGCGCATTAATACCATAGTTCAATCCGTCAGCAATACCTGTTGCAATCGCCATGACATTCTTTACCGCACCACCAACGGCCGCCCCAATCACATCTGCATTGGCATACAAACGCAAAACGGTATTATTCAAACTCGCCGCCAGCGCCTGAATCCAAACAAAATTTTCTGATGCCAGTGTTACCGCACAGGGCAGCTGCTGTGCCAGCTCCTGAGCAAAACTCGGGCCGGATAAAACACCGATACATGGATTCTTAGGCATCACCTCCGCCAGCACCTGCTGCGGCAGTAAACCGGTTTGCTGCTCGAATCCTTTGCAAGCTGCAATAATGGGTACATCACTCAAGCCAGCATCCACCAGCTTCTGCGCACTTTGCCGTAAAGCTGCCACCGGCGTAGCAATAATAATTAACTCGGCTGAGGCCAGCTCTGCCACAGCAGCTAAATTTTCCGGTAAATCAAAACCCGGTAGATAACGCTGATTCTGCCGCTGCTGCTGTAATTGCTGCACATGCTGTATATTATGGGTCCATAGCCATACTTTATGCGAATGTAGGGCAAAATGAATGGCCAGCGCAGTACCCCACGCTCCCGCACCCAGTACACCAATATTCATGACAAATATTCCCTATAACAAACTTCCGCCAAACCCTGGCCGGCTTAGAGCACTGCTGCACATCAGTAATCACTGAAATATCTGGATTAAGGCTGCAACAGGCAGCACATTGTATCCAAAAAACCAAGCTCAAGCTGCAACATCTATAGCAAAAACTGGTAATCCACATTGAATATCAGCAAATTTACCTGATTGTCGCGCAAATTTTTTACCGTAGCCGACATTATTCTGCAGCTACCCAGGTTACCGTCGGTCGGCTAATATAAAAACACAGGCTGCCTGTTAATCAGACAACCTGTGTGTACATTGCGGACTTCAAAAGCGCTTAATCTTCAAAACGCTTAAACGCCAGCGACCCATTGGTACCGCCAAAACCGAATGAATTGGAAATAGCTGCACGAATCGGCAAATCCCGTGCTTCATTAGCACAATAATCCAAATCACAGCCTGCCTCAATATCCTGCTCAAAGATATTAATCGTAGGCGGAGATTTCTGCGTGTGAATAGCCATTACAGTGTAAACGGCTTCCACACCACCAGCACCGCCCAACAGATGGCCGGTCATCGATTTAGTAGAATTCACCACTAGCTTTCTGGCCTGTTCGCCTAAAGCCAATTTTAATGCGTTGGTTTCATTCACATCACCCAGCGGAGTGGAGGTACCATGCGCATTTACATAATCAATATCTTCTGGATTCAGGCCACCATCTTTCAGAGCACGCATCACCCCCAGAGCCGGACCCTCAGTATTCGGAGCAGTAATATGATATGCATCGGAGCTCATACCAAATCCAACCAGCTCAGCATAAATCGTGGCACCACGCTTACGGGCATGTTCATACTCTTCCAGCACCATTACACCAGCACCTTCACCCATCACAAAACCATCACGATCCTTGTCCCATGGTCTGGAGGCTGTGGCCGGATCATCATTGCGGGTAGATAGTGCTTTCATGGCAGCAAAACCACCCACACCCAACTCACAGATGGCGCCTTCGGCACCGCCAGCAATCATAATATCCGCATCGCCATACTTAATCAGGCGTGCAGAATCACCGATACTGTGCGCACCAGTAGTGCAGGCAGAAACCATACCGTAGCTTGGTCCCTGATAACCTTTTAAAATCGTAACATGGCCAGATATCAGATTAATCAGTGAGCTGGGAATGAAAAATGGATTGATTTTACGGGCACCCTGCTCCACTACAGTACGTGCAGTGGCCTCAATTGCCGGCAAGCCACCGATACCCGCACCAATATTTACCCCTACTCTGGTTTTATCCAAACCCGGAATATCATCCAGCCCTGCATCGGTTATCGCCTGAAGAGCAGCAGCCACACCATAATGGATGAAAGAATCCATCCGGCGTGCCTCTTTCGCACTGATGTACTGCGTTACATCAAAATTCTTAACTTCACCAGCAATCTGGCAAACTAAAGACGAAGCATCAAAATGGGTAATCGTGCCAATGCCGCTTTTACCTGCAAGTAAATTCTGCCATGCTGTGGTGATATCATTACCCACAGGAGATACTTGACCCAGGCCGGTAATGACTACTCGTTTTTTACTCATAATTTGCTCGTAAGAAAAAAACCTCTACCGAATCAGGCGATACTTGGCACCTTAGTTCGACAGAGGAATTTGAATTTGACCAACACTACACGGAATTAATTCAGGTGTGCGCCAACAAAGTCGATAGCTTGTTGCACAGTAGTGATTTTTTCAGCTTCTTCATCAGGAATTTCGCAACCGAATGCTTCTTCCAGAGCCATTACCAATTCAACGGTGTCCAGTGAGTCAGCACCCAAATCTTCCTGAAATGAAGATTCGTTTTTTACTTCAGCTTCGCTCACGCCTAATTGTTCTGCAACAATTTTTTTCACGCGTTGTTCGATATTGTTATCCATTGACTGATCTTTCTTTTCTTTGCCCGCTGCGATACGGACAGGGTTAATTGAATTAATCAACTTTTTAGTTGTTGATATTATTGTACCTAATAAAAATAGAGTTTACCATTCAAATTGTTTTTTGCCGTATTTTCTATGGTTTTCAGCGATTTTCAGCGCATTTTTACTTATCACCCTGCGCAGATTACACGACAAGCGGCAGCCATATTAGCACAGCCTGTTTTTTTGCCACAAGTTATTAGATTTAGATTGAATCATCGCCAGCAATCGTTTTATATAAAAAATTCATAATCAGCGCCAATTCTGCTGCGGTATTTTCCTGAGTCACACCCCCTGCATGCCCACCTGTGTCGGGTACAGCCAGCCATACTGGCTGTCTGGACGAACGCAAACGTGCAAAAAACTTCAGTGCATGGGCCGGATGTACACGGTCATCATGAAGATTAGTCGTAATTAAAGCAGGTGGGTAGTGTTGCAATTTGCCCAAATTATGATAGGGAGAAAGTTGAAGCAATGCATTTTTTTCAACCGAATCAACAGGATCACCATACTCATCTACCCATGAAGAACCGGCTGAAAGATAAGGATAGCGCAACATATCCGTAAGCGGCACCTCGCACACCATCGCCCCCATACACTGCGGTTGGCGGCAAAATGCAGCAGCCACCACAAGCCCTCCATTACTACCGCCCTGAATTGCTGTATGCATCGCACTGGTTCGCCCATGAGAATACAAATCATCTAGCACTGCCAATAAATCATCTACACTGACATGCTTATGAATACCGCGGGCAGCCTCATGCCATTGAGGTCCAAATTCACCACCGCCACGAATATTTGCCAGTACAAATGCATAACCTTTTGCCAACCAGTACCGACCAATACTACCTAGATAATAGGGTAGCTGAGGCATACCAAAGCCACCATAAACATAAACAATAGTGGGCATTTCCTTATTCATATGTTTACCAACATGAAAATAAGGAATAAACGTCCCATCAGATGCAGTAGCACTGAACTGCTTCACCTGCATCCCTGCCGCATCAAACTGCTGCGGCTGTCGCCGCATCACACACAATTCTCCCAGATGCACATCAAGCGTATATAGTGTCAAAGGATCCAAAAAACTACTGATTGCCAGATAGACCACATCGCCGCCCCAAGGCTGGTCTGTAATTTCAAGCGCACCATCCGGCAGATTGGGCAATGAAACTTCCTGCCAGCCATTGCCACCAAATTGCCACGCCAGCAAACGGCTGCGTACATTATCCAGTATCGACACCAATACAAACCGCCGTGTGGTTTCAATACTTTCAATTGCCTGAGTGGCCTTAGGCTGAAAAATCACTTCAGCAGCACCCAGCTCACCTTTATGTAATTTCACTGCAACCAGACTACCGGCGGGATAACTTCGGTTCGCACGCTGCCAGCCACTGCGCAACTGCACCAGCAACTGCCCGTATAGATAGCCCATCAGTTCACAATCATCAGGCAGTCCCAGCGGTTTGGCACTTAAATCCGCCATAACTTGATAATATTGCTTGTGATAAAAGCCGCTTGCCGCCTCAATTAAATCAATCGGTGCGCCCTGACTATCTAAATAACGCCATGCATTCACCATCATGCCATCAGCTGGCATTTCTAGCACTGGCTGCGCCTGCGCAAAGGTTTGCCCGCGTTGCATCAGCCATACCTGCCGTGGATAGCCAGCCTGAGTCAGCTGCCGCTCATCCCATGCCGGACATATCCATACACTTTCTGTATCACGCCAGCTAATGATGCTTTTACTCAGAGGAAAATGAAAACCTCCCTCAACCACTTTGCCTTCGTTTAAATTAAACTCAATGGTATAGGCTGCATCAGCACCGCCGGCACTCAGACTGATAAGCACATGCTCGGGCGCCTGCACATAATGTGCCACACCCTGCAAATACACATCATCTCCAAGCAGTTCATCAAAATCGGCCACAGAAAACAGAATTTTCCATTCAGGCAAACCAGCACGATAACTGGCAGCAGAACATACCCGATACACACCTTTCGGAAATTCAACCGATTGATAAAAATGATACATGCGTGCACGATGTTCCTGACAAAACGGTATTTGCTGCTCATCACGCAGTATTGTCACCATATCATCACGTACTGCTTCATACTCAGCATCTGTTGCAAACTCAGCCTGAGTCGCTGCATCCGCCTGCTGAATCAATGCCAGAGTGCGCTCATCGTTTAAGTCTTCTAAATAGGCAAAAGGATCAGTATTGGTCATCAGGATTTTTCCATAAACTAAGGTTCATTCCAAACAGGTAAACAGACAGACAATCTTTACAGTCTGATACCTCTGTATAAACATAATTAATCAACTCATCCTACCCAATCACGTTCAGATATATTCGCCATAAATAAAAAGGGCAGCCCCTATAGGCTGCCCTATCATCCAATTGAAATCAACAATACATATTAGCTCAATTGTTTAGCTAACCTGCATACCTGAATATACCTGTTGTGTATCGTTTGTTTCTAATATGGTGCCGACAACGAGAATCGAACTCGTACGACCTGAGGTCACCACCCCCTCAAGATGGCGTGTCTACCAATTTCACCATGTCGGCATGTAACTGTAAAAAAATTCCTATTCCGGTATCAGCGGCTTCTGTGCCGGTTTCACCGGTACCGCCGGTGCACTGGCAGCTGCTGGCTTAGCCGGTACCACTACTTGCTGTTGCTTCACATTACTAAAATCCAAGCCGCTGTGGCGGTGCGTGGAAATATAGCCTAAAGCCAAGCAAGTAATAAAAAATATAGTGGCCGCAATCGCTGTGCTGCGGCTGAGAAAATTTGCATTGCCCGCAGCACCAAATACACCCTGAGCACTACCGGAACCAAATGCTGCGCCCGCATCCGCACCTTTGCCCTGCTGCATTAGCACCAGCACAATAACACTCAGCGCCGCGAAAATATTCACGATTAAAATAAGGGTTTTGAATGCTTCCATGATATCAACTTTTATCAAGCAGGCGCATATGCAGCCTGAATAATAGCGGCAAAACTGTCAGCCTGCAACGAGGCTCCGCCAACCAGCGCACCATCAACATGTGGCACAGCCAGAATTTCAGCCGCGTTGCCAGCGTTGACGCTACCGCCATAAAGGACGCGGATTTTAACATCTTCACCACACAAAGACAAGATTTGCTGATAAATCAGCTGATGCATCGCAGCGATCTGCGTTACAGACGGCACTTTGCCGGTACCAATTGCCCATACTGGCTCATAAGCCACCACCACTTCTCTCATCCCAAGACTGGCGAGCACATCCAGCTGTGCACTTACTACTACCTGCTCCTGTCCTTGTTCACGTTCAGCCAGTGTTTCCCCCACACACAGCACCGGCAGCAGGCCTGCTGCCATGCTGTTTTGCAGCTTAATCAGCAATTCTTGATTATCTTCGTGAAAATACTGCCGCCGCTCAGAGTGTCCGATCAGCACAAACTGCGCACCCACATCTGCCAGCATTTGCGCACTAACTTCTCCAGTAAAAGCACCGTTTGCAGCAAAACGGCTCACATCTTGTGCCCCTACCGCCAGCGATGTATCACGCGTGAATTCATTCACTCCGGCAAGATAAACATTCGGCACCGCCACACCACAGTAAACATAAGCCGCAGCTACATCTACTGGTTTCAGCAATGCTTGTAGCAGTTGCCGGCTTGCCGACTGACTGCCATTCATCTTCCAATTGCCGATTATCCATTTCTGCTGCCACATATTTTTTCCTTACTGACTATAGATTGGCCAACACTGAACAAAACAGTATATAGAGTATTTATTACACATACTGCAAACTGAAAGAGCTTGCAAACGGCGGCATTGTAACGGAAAACCACTACTTGCGTCCTATTAATATAATAAGTCAAAACCTACCGATTACCCCCTGTGCAGAGCCACACTGCAGAAGATAAACAATAGATCTCTTCCGACTCCAAAGCTAAACGTTGCAGCATCACGCATCATTTATCTGACAAACCACTACAACCTGTGCTTTTTCGACATGTCGACATAACCTTACCCAATCACAATGAGCCTGCTCGTAGATATTCGTCTACACCGCAACTGCCTTTGCCCTATTGTCACAACGTAAATAGTTTTATAATCTTTCTGGGTCAAATTCATGTGGTGTACCCAATCCAACATCACATAACAATGTTTTTATAATACAAACCTACTTAATTACCCACCCGCCGCGCGGGTAATCAGCCTTTCGGAGCAGACATGGATTTCAATACCGCCCGCTATAACATGGTTGAGCAGCAAATCCGTCCATGGGACGTATTAAATTTCGACTTACTAGATGTATTATCCGATATTCCGCGTGAACGCTTTGTTCTGCCACAGCAACAGGAAGTAGCCTATACAGATCAGGCACTCGGACTGGCCAATGGTGGCAAAATGCTTGAACCAAAAGTAGTCGCACGCATGATTCAGGCATTACAACTCAACCTCACCGATACCGTAGTAGAAATTGGTACCGGTTCTGGCTACGCCACGGCCATACTGGCAAAAATGGCCGGCAAAGTCATCTCTGTAGATATAGATGCCGAACAACAGCAGCGTGCTCAGTTCGTTCTCAGCGACCTTGACTACACCAATATCAGCTACAAAACCTGCGACGGATTAGCAGATAAGCTACCTGGCGCTCCATTCAGTGCCATTTACGTAGGCGGTTCTCTGCCTACCCTGCCAGCCACCCTACTTGAGCAACTGGCTGAAGATGGCCGCATGGTAGCCATTATTGGTGAAGCGCCAGTAATGCGTGCCATACTGTTTGAGCGCCAGAATAATCAGCTTAAAGAAACCGTACTGTTCGAAACCGTAGCACCTGCATTACACAGTCTGGAAACACCGGCACCCAATCAATTCAGATTCTGATTCTATCGTTTTCTTAAAAAGCAGCACTTGTAGCCATTACGGCAACGGTGCTGCCTGTGCATTCTCAAATTCAAATATTGCAGTACACTAACTTCTCCGCCATATCTAGCACTTAGCTTTCAGCCAGCAAATCAACAGTCCAATCAGTATGCATACATACGCCAAACAACATGTTTGACTTCTCTTGCCTATTGGTATCGGCCGCATACAGTCCATCCATCTGTCCGTCATCTTCGCTCTTTAAGTAATAAAAAATTAAAACCTAGTTAAAACAAAAACATAATTAGAAAAACTGATTGCATTAAGCCACTTATTGCGATTTACTAGGCTATAGAAACAAAATCGGGAGCAATATCATGCCTTATCAGCACCGTAGTGATCTACCTGCATCAGTCCGGAACGCTTTACCGGAACATGCGCAAGACATATTCAAAGAAGCATTTAATCACGCCATAGCAGAATATCAGGATCCGAAAAAACGCCGCGATAATAGCGATGCAGAAACCATTGCGTTCCGAGTAGCATGGGCTGCTGTCGAAAAGGTTTATCATAAAGGCAATGATGGCAAATGGCAGCCTAAGTAAGCGCCCAATCATCATACAACGAGACAGAATTCACGCAAAAATCCAGCCTCTTCGATACTGCCACTACAATTAAGCTAGCCAATAGTCTGAGCTACTGCCAGCTGTGCTGCATTGGCATATTCAGACAAACACAGGTATCATTTGATCCGGCTAACAAAGCAAATGCCAGCAGGCATACAGCCACATTATCAAATTAGATTAATATCCATACACATCACACAGAATCAATTTATTAATATGACCATTCAGACAATAAATGCAGCACAATTGCAGCAATGGCAGCAGCAAAAAAAAGATTTTGTCCTCCTTGACGTACGCGAAGACAACGAAGTCCAGTATGCAGCTATTCCTGGGTATCTCCATATTCCGATGAATATGATTCCCTTGCGCCAAAACGAATTACCGGACGATAAACCAATCGTAATTTACTGCCATCATGGCATGCGCAGCATGCAAGTAGCATTGTATTTACAGGATACCGGCTTCGAAAATCTTTATAATCTCAAGGGCGGCATCGATGCATGGTCACGAGAAGTAGACAGCAGTATACCCACCTACTAATTTCAGATTCGTAGCCTCGAAATCATTGGCTTTCAAAAAAGGCACGCTTTAATTGAGCAACAATTATCTATACAGCATAATGATTATTATTGCCTTAACTTGCTATCTATTAACAACACGCCAGCCAGCGTAAGTATCGTATCGATAGCAGCAATTGCCTTGAAAGATTTATGTAAAATAACCACCGCTGTAATAATCATAATAGGTGGTACCAGTTGTACACTCAATTTAGCAAAAAATATCAAGATCAAATTTTGCTTACAGATAGTAAAAATTTCAGAACTGATTAGAAAAAAATCTAGCAACAGTACAAATAGCC
This sequence comes from Snodgrassella sp. B3837, assembly GCF_026535955.1. Lineage (NCBI taxonomy): Bacteria > Pseudomonadati > Pseudomonadota > Betaproteobacteria > Neisseriales > Neisseriaceae > Snodgrassella > Snodgrassella sp. B3837. The sequence goes on along the minus strand of NZ_JAFNPI010000015.1, from coordinate 10,898 downwards.
ACGTTCCGCATCAGCCTTAATCATAATATTACGAATGATTCAAACTAGACGCTATGTAGGCCGCTCCCTACTGATACACAGCCACAATCAAACCTGAATCCTTACAACCCTTACCAGCGCATTAATTACAATACAGTACAGTTTTTCATGTAGCACTGTCTAAACACTGCGTGATTAAAACTTATATTTTGTTTGAAATTTTGTTTTAAACAAATGTACAGATAGCAAAATTTAAGGGTTTCAGCCATCCTGAAACCCTTAAATGCTAACTTGGTGCACCCAACAGGGATCGAACCTGTGACCTCCGGCTTCGGAAACCGACACTCTTCCAACTGAGCTATAGGTGCAAATATACTAAAGAGGCCAGATTTTAGCTGAAATCAAGCAGCTTGGCAAAATCATTTACCAGCAAAAGCAATCAATCACACTAACAACCAATACTACTCAAAATAAACAATTGAAATTAATATTTTAATTTCAGCAATAATAACGACAATCCGAACACATCACGGATAATGGGTTATATAGAGACATTAAATGCCAACGCAAATAACCGTTACCTTATCCACATGCGAATAGCGGCCAACACACTATCGTACAATTGCTGTTAAACATGCCCATATCTTCATCGGCTCATTTCCAGAAAACACTAATAAATATATGCATATTGCAAAATACGTTATTGCCAGATGTTAGAGCACGATATGCCTTAATACTTTATTAACAATAAATATTTTGTCTGAATTGCCCAGAATGTTTCTAAACATCAAACAGGGACACAAACGGAAAATAGCAGACTGGTAATAGCAATGAGTAAGCGAAAGACCTCCCAGCCAATGGTCAGTTTAAGGTACTCATGGCATTGGAAACAAATATAAACGTTTAATGGAGTTATCAAGAACACCTAAGTAGCTATTATTGAAAATAATACATTGAATTTATTCGTTTTTTTAAGTACAAAACAAACAGCCGATGTTAGCGGATAAGTTTTCGTTTCTGGATATCTGCTCAGTAAATAATCTAACGGTAAATATCTAATTTTTAGTCAGCTCCTTAATTATTGAATATTTATAGCCAAATCATTTCCATACACTTTTACTGACATTAATCATACATAAAAGGACATTTATAGCGGGGAATTGGCATACTTGAATATTTTGTGCTATGTTAATTGGATTTAGTTGATTAAATATTGTTTTTAAAATAATAAATATTCGCACAGACAGCAGTCAGGTCTGTTAACACAGGCCATTAAAATGAAGTATTCTGACTTAAGTACCTTTATCCGCCCCTTACCCAACACCGCGCTGGACGTGATTGGTGATGTTCATGGCGAGTGGGAAGCTTTACAGCAGTTATTACACTTTCTTGGCTACGATGATTACGGTCGCCATCAACACGGACGTAAACTCGTGTTTGTTGGCGATTTGTGCGACCGTGGGCCAAACAGCCCTGCTGTTCTTGACTGGGTGATACAGGCCGCCGCCTCTGAAAACGCATTTACCATCATCGGTAATCATGAACTCAACTTATTAATTAACGATCCCAAAGACGGAGCTGGCTGGTATTTTGATAACCGGCCACAGGATGAAGCACGGTTCGCGCCATGGCAGCATTATCCCGCTGCCCAACGCAGGCAATTACAGGAAACCATCGCACAATGGCCATTAATTCTGCAACGGGACGATTTGCGCATCGTTCACGCTGCGTGGTTGCCGGAAAGTATTGATAAATTACTAGAATGCAGTGAAACTTCACTGGTAAAACAATATCATTACTGGGAAGACCGCTTTTTAGATGATTTCCGAAATACGCAATGGTACGAACCATACCAGCAGGAGCAGCGGCAATTAAATAAAGACCTGGAAAATGAGCACTATCCGATGACGTTTCAAGCAGGTACAGCCCATTATGATCTACTACGCAGCTGTCACAATCCAATACGTGCGCTCACCAGCGGCATTCAGGCCATCACACAACAGCCTTTTTATATCAACGGCCGCTGGCGCTTCACAGTACGTAAACCGTGGTGGCAGCAGTATACCGACCCTGTGGCGGTAATAATCGGCCATTACTGGCGCAGCTGGTATGGCGCTGGCATAGCCGAACACCGCAAAGAACTGTTTCAGGAGCCTCCAACACATTGGCTGGGGCAGCAACGTCAGGTATTTTGCGTGGATTTTTCCATTGGTGCACGCTGGCGGGAACGCAAAAAAGCCATTGCTGTGACAGACAGCCAGATGCATCTGGCTGCACTGCGCTGGCCCGAAAATATAATTATGCTGAATAATGGTAAATATTATCATGGAGAGCGTTACCTCTGAATTCTCATGCCAGTAATGCATACAATTTGTTATAATAAAGACTTTTGCAACAAAACCCAGTATGCAAAAAGGATAAAAATATCCGGCATACGCTATTAAACCCTAAAATAGACAATCCATTCCGGTATGTCACACCGTACCTCCGGTGCGCGCCTGAAGTTGGCCGCAAGGTAGTGCAGTTCTGCTCAATTACAACATACCGGCGCATATAGTTACACATTATCAGAATGACAGACGCCAATTCCTCTCCCAACCAAGTTAAACGCCATCTGAAAACCCGCCATCTGTCAATGATTGCCATTGGCGGCAGTATTGGTACAGGCTTGTTTATGGCCAGTGGCAGCGCGATTCACGATGCCGGCCCTGGTGGCGCCTTACTGGCGTATATGGCCATCGGAATTATGGTGTATTTTCTCATGACCTCACTAGGCGAAATGGCCACTTACCTGCCTACTTCCGGTTCATTCTCCACTTATGCAGCCCGCTTTGTTGATCCGTCGCTGGGTTTTGCGCTGGGCTGGAATTACTGGTTTAACTGGGTGATTACCGTGGCTGCAGACATCTCCATTGCCTCATTGGTAATTACCTATTGGGAACCATTGCGCTTTATGCCGGCATGGAGCTGGAGTTTGCTGTTCTTTGCTCTGGTGTTTATGCTCAATATACTGTCTGTACGCGCCTATGGTGAATCTGAATACTGGTTTGCTCTGATTAAAGTAGTCACAGTAATCGTGTTTCTCGGCGTTGGCGTGCTGACCATCTTCGGCATTCTTGGCGGCCAGTATGTCGGCCTGAGCAACTTCACCATTGGCGACGCACCGATACTCGGACATGGCTGGTCGGGTGGTTTCTTTACCGTACTCGGTGTATTTTTGATTGCCGGATTTTCATTTCAGGGCACCGAGCTCATCGGCATTACCGCCGGCGAATCAGAAAACCCGCAGGAAAGCATTCCCAAAGCCATCAAACAAGTGTTTTGGCGTATTTTGATTTTCTATATTTTAGCCATGTTAGTAATTGGCCTGCTGATTCCTTATAACAGTGATGCCTTACTCGGTGCTGACGTGGATCAGGTTGCCAAATCACCGTTTACACTGGTGTTTGAGCGAGCTGGGCTGGCTTTTGCCGCTGCCGTGATGAATACGGTTATTCTCACTTCCATCTTATCTGCCGGTAATTCAGGCCTGTATGCTTCTACCCGTATGTTGTACGCCATGGGTAAAGATGGCATGGCACACCGGCGCTTTTCAGCAGTCAACCAGCGCGGCGTGCCCGTATTGGCTTTGCTGGCTACAGCCATTGTTGTATTGGCGATTTTTTTGCTGGAAAGTGTGGACGAAGGTGCATACGAGTACATCGTAGCTGCTTCCGGTCTAACTGGTTTTATTGCCTGGCTAGGCATAGCCATCAGTCACTACCGTTTCCGCCGCGCCTTTGTGCAGCAGGGTAACGACATCAATTCACTGGTTTATCGCGCTAAATGGTTTCCATTTGGCCCCATTCTGGCGCTATTACTGTGTATTCTGGTGATTATCGGACAAGACAGCCAATTATTACTACATGGTGATTTCAAATGGCAGCGTTTTGCTATTACCTATATGGGTCTCCCAGTATTTGCTGCCTTTTACCTGTATCACAAACTTCGCTACCGTACCCGCAAAGTACCACTGACACAGGTGAATCTAAGCAAACACCTTGATTAGGATTAATTTTCGCCCTAATCATCGTAGCCACAGGCAGCCTCATCTGGCTGCCTACTGCATTTTCCGCTAACATAAAGCCTATATCACACCCTAAACAGCTGTTAATCACCTATGCTCACCTATACACCCAGCAAACCCAGCTCACAAAGCATGAATAAAAAGCGTTCATGGCTTTGGTTGTTACTGGTATTCGTGTGGCTGTGGCCGGGGGTATTGCATCATGATTTATGGACACCAGGTGAACCTTATCTGTTCACCACCGCCAGCCAGTGGCACAAGGCACACTGGGCAGTTCCTACTATTTTTGGCGAAATAAACTGGGAAGCCTCCCCACTCTACATTTGGTTGTCTGCCCTATGCCAACATTTATTTAGCCCCAACCAAATGGACGCCTTTGAAGCCACGCGTCTAACCAATGTCATTTTGATTGTGTGTACGTTTGCCTGCATCGGCGGTTCCGGACGCCAGTTTCTTGGCCGTGGCTACGGACGCATCACCATTCTCATATTACTCGGCTGTACCGGCATTCTAATACCAGCTCATTTTATCAACGACAGCATTATCCTATTTCTTGGTTCTGCCATGTGCTGGTATGGTTTTTCCCTGTCAGATCGTCGCATCATGATGGCCTGCATGATGCTGGGCGGTGGCTGGGCTGTACTGTCTCTGACCGGCAGCCTATTGTGGCCATTACTGCTGATGCTGGTAGCGTTCAGCTTGCTTTTTTACCCTCAGTGGCGTCGCCGTCGCTATTATCTAGTTTTACTGATATCCCTGCTCTGTGCCCTACCTCTAATGATAGTTTGGCCACTTGCTCTGCATCAGACCGCTGCCAATATTTTTAATCTGTGGTGGCAGTATCATGCTCTCGCCCCTTTTGGTGGTTTTCAACATCAAGAAGTACACTTCTCGCTTGGATACTATTTAAAAAATTTGCTTTGGTTTGCCTTTCCTGCATGGCCTCTGGCCATCTGGACTGCTACGCGCGGCAAGTTAAAAAAACAGCGCTGGGGCGTGCTTGCTATCGTATGGCTAAGTCTATGCCTACCAGTTTTTGCCTTGCTGCCGCTGCAATATCAGGATTTATTGGTAATCGTGCTGCCACCTATGGCCTTACTCGGAGCCGCCCAGCTGGATGCACTGCGTCGCGGAGCCATCGCTTTCCTCAACTGGTTTGGCATCATGGCTTTTGGTTTTCTGGCACTTTTCCTCTGGCTTGGCTTCATCGCCATGAATTATGGCTGGCCGGCCAAACTGGCTGCCCGTGCCGTTTATTTCAGTCCCTATTACCGCTACGATGTCAATTACTTTCCCTTGATTGTCGCTTGCGTGTTGACACCACTTTGGCTATGGGCCATTACCCGCCAGCATATCCGTGGCCGACAAGCAGTAACCAACTGGGCAGCCGGAGTTTTATTAGTATGGTCACTGCTATTGACCCTGTTTTTGCCTTGGCTGGATGCGGCCAAATCGGCACGGCCAGTGGTTCAGCAAATGGAAAACAGCCTGAGCAAACAGCAGTTACAGGCATTCAGCGATCGGCATGCCTGCATCAGTATCAATCACGACAATTTCAGTACCCGCATTGCCTGGCAGCAATATAGCTGGATACCTTTGCAGGCAGACAATCCTGAGTGTGAATACCGTTTAGTGACCCGCGACCCCAAAGCCGAACCTCCGCAACCATGGCACGAAATCTGGTCGGGAGCACGCCCGCGTGAAAAAAACAATATCATTGCCTTGTGGGCTAAAACCACCGCAACCAAGGAAAAATAATCATGAATACCCCAACTCAGGAACATACTCATCTACCGGAGGCCCCGGCCAACGTTGATGCTAGCGAAATTGACAAATTCAGCCAGCTCGCGCACAAATGGTGGGATAAAAACAGTGAATTCAAACCATTGCACGACATTAATCCATTACGTCTCGAATTTATCGACCGCTATGCTCGACTGGCCGGCAAAAAAATTCTGGATGTAGGCTGTGGAGGCGGTATTCTAAGCGAAGCTATGGCCAAAGCAGGCGCCAGCAGCGTGACTGGCATCGATTTAGCCGGAAAATCGCTCAAAATAGCCCAGTTGCACGCCATGCAGGAGCAAATCAGCAATGTAAGCTACCGTAAAGTCAGTGTAGAAGATTTAGCCGCAGAAATGCCGGCCAGCTTTGGTGCCGTTACCTGTATGGAAATGCTGGAACACGTTCCTGATCCTGGCAGCGTAGTCAGAGCTTGTGCCGAACTGACGGAACCCGGCGGAGTTGTTTGTTTCTCCACCATCAATCGCAACACAAAATCCTATTTGCAAGCCATCATTGCCGCCGAATACATTTTACAACTGATGCCCCGCGGCACCCATGATCACCACAAATTCATCACACCGGCCGAGCTGGCGCGTCTGTGCCGGCAGGCTGGTCTCGAATGGCTGGGCAGTAGCGGTTTCACATATAATCCGCTAACCAAACACTACCATCTTACCGAAAACCTAGACGTCAACTACATGATAGCCTGCCGTCGTCCGGCGAACTAACCATCTGCTTTAAAACCACAAAGCCGGTATCGACATGATACCGGCCACAGAATTATCTTCATTACATCAATAAAACAAACTCATTGCTTTACCAATGATTTCATCATCGGAATAGTCGACCAATCTATACTATCAAGCAAATTCTTAACAATCAGCCCAAGCTCCGTGTCACCCTCAATTTTTAACCGGCGATTAAAAAACAGCGTATCCGGGTCTTCCTGCCGTAACAACATCTTCATAAAATCAGCAGTATTTGCGCTCAGACACAAATCCACGTCAGTACTAACATCCGAGACCATAAACCGCTGCTCCGAAGCACTGAAAAATAGATTTAATCCTAAGTCAGCCACGTCAACCCGAAATAAACGTCCGGCTAGCAATGACATATCAGCCAGCAAAATTTCTCTTTTTAGCAGCTGATTCAACGTCTGTACCAGCAACCATGCCGGCGGTTTAGCCGGCAGCCTTTCCACCACATTTTTCAGCAATCCCGGCATTACCCTGTCAGGTATTTGCATACATCACCTCTTTGCATTGATTCATTCCTGCCTTACCCTGCCAGTAGCCATCTACCAGCGTACCACCGGCATACCCTTTGAGCTCAGACAAAGCCGTTTCTGTTTCCAGTACACCAGCCATCACCTGCTGATGTAGCCGTATCGTATCCACCATATGTTGTGCTTGTGGAGAAAGCCTAAAACGGTTTACCCCGATTGCCTGCAATTGCTGATATTGTGCCAGTAAAGAATGACAACCAGCAGACATCGTCTGTATACCATTAATCGTTAAAAAAGCCTGCTGCTCACGCGTGAGCAATGGTAAACCATCTGCATGCTCCAAGCATTTAAATTCACAACTGTCCTTTTTCAGATTGTAATGGCGCGCCGTAAAACAGCGAGAAGAATAGGCCAACGGCATTCTCCCCCAGCCAAACACCTCACAGTTTACATCCGGTACCGCCGCAATCATCTGCTCCAGCCGACCGGCTGACAGCTCAATCGAAGCCACCCAGCGTTTAGCGCCAAGCGACTGCATCAACGCCAGCGTTTGCTCGTTATAAATATTCAATGCCTGTCCGGCGACAAAAGGAATTCCTTTAGCATGCAACAACCGTACAGCAGCAAGGTCATTAGCCTCTACACAGAAATCTTCCTGCTCCACCAATTTACGCAAACGTTTTAAATCAGACTCACTTTCCAAAAGCACCTGTGAAGACAGCACCACTTCACAGCCACCAGCCGCCACATCGCGCGCCAAATCAATCCAGTCTGCTACTTTCAACTCCTGCCGGCGCGAGCATACCGTTTCACCCATATAAACAGTGGCTAGCGGTTCGCCAATCAGCTGCTGATAAAATTCAACAATCTGCTGCTTGTGCCAAAAAAACAAAATCGGCCCTAGAGACAAAGCCAGTTTATCCCGTTGCATCACTCACACCCCTTCATCACTTCCACGGCCGGTTATACGCTCCAAGCGTCACCTGCTGTCCTTCAGAAACCTTAGCCAACGCCTGCTGCCACTGCGGCTGCACCGTAAACGATTCAGGACACTGTACCGCCAAATCAAGCGCCTGCCGCAATACCTTAGTTACCTGCGCCGTATATGCCGGACTGCGCTGCCGTCCCTCCACCTTAATCGCCGCCACACCCATGGACAACAACTGCGGTAAAATCTCCAGCACATTCAGGCTTGTCGGTTCTTCCAATGCATAATAGGTTTCATCATTTACCAGAAAACGCCCTTTGCACAAAGTCGGATAACCAGCTGGCTCGTCTGCTGCATACTGATCGATTAGAATATTATTTAAGCGTGCGTTCATCCTTGCTGCCTGCTGCTCCCAGCGCACATATTTTGCCGGTGAGCACACCCCAAACGTATTTGGAGATTCACCTGTCACATAACTAGACAGTAAGCAGCGCCCCTCCACCATCACACATAAACTGCCAAAGCCAAATACCTCAATTTCTACTGAAGTATGCTTAATCACTTGCTCCACCTGCGGCAGTGTCAGTACTCTCGGCAACACTACCCGCCGGATACCAAACAGCTCTTGTGCCAGATTAATTGCTTCATAATTAGTTGCCGAACCCTGCACAGACATATGCAGCGCCAGTTGTGGATGCGTCTTGTGTGCATAATTCAGCAATCCAAAGTCCGCCAGAATCACCGCATCCACGCCAATTTCGGCAGCCGTATCCACCGCCTGCTGCCATTTTCTTACTTCTCCTGCCTGTGCATAGGTATTTATAGCCATCAACACCTTACGCCCACGCCGGTGCGCATATGTAATTCCCTCTACCGCAGACTTAGAGTCAAAATTCAGACCAGCAAAATTTCGCGCATTGGTTGCATCCTTCAGCCCCATATAGACCGTATCCGCGCCATGATCTATCGCCATCTTCAACGCCGGCAGATTACCAGCCGGACACACCAGCTCTGGAACCTTAACACCCATCCGTTCTCACCATCCCAATCAACAGTAATCCAATCAGCTACCCATAATCAGTCGCAAATACCCAGTCCGCCTTGCGCCTTCCCAGCAGCCCACAAAACACCGGATTAAAACATCTAAGCCAAACGGATTTATTGACACGAAACAAGCAAAAACAGAAAAAAATTGAACTTTAATACCAATTTAAAACAAAAAAACACAAAAAAGTCTAAATTAAACAATGCTAACATTTACATACATCTATCAACTTACCCCTGTTTAGCCAGCCAAAACCCAACTCTCAAAACCGTTACCCTCAAGAATATCTCCCCAGCTTTCTCACAACCTATTACCAATATCCATACCAATCAAAATCTACTCAATTCAAATTATTAAGTGCATAACAATCAAATTAATGACATAATTCACATAAAAATCATATAACTTAAACCAACCTAACATTAAATTACATGATTCAACCCAAACAAAGAAGATAACCACAACCTCATACTTAGATAATATCGCTAAAAATCTAGAAAATTAGCACTATCAAACAACGAATTAAAAGATTTTAAAGGGGTTTACACATGGCAGACACCTACTGGGCCGCCCGAGAAGGAGACATCCTTTTACATACTTCAATATGGGCTGACATAGCCGGCGCAGCAGTAGAACTTGCGTGCTATGGAGCAATAGGTCTTATTCCCGGTGGTTTTATAGTGTCTACACTTGTTGGTATCGCTGTCGCAGCTTCTGGACTTAATGACGTCATATCAGATTTATCTGAAGAGGTCAGTAATTTATTTCCCTTGGCTGAAGATGGCAAAATCAAAACCGGATCACCCAATACCCGCACCAATGGCAAAGCTTCCGCCCGCGCCGCAGGTGCCATAGATCAAAGCATTGAACTAAGTGACAGCAGCGAAGAACCACAGCAGCCCGAAAGCTTTATCGATATTGCTTCAAATGCACTAAATGACTTTGTAGAGTTTGCTGAAAACCTTCCCATGCAACTATACAGGCCTACCGTAGCCTCACCTGATCCCAGAGCAAAACCCAGAGATGATGACAAAATACTTTGCCGCAAACATCCGCATCTGCCCGGTACAGATGAATATCTGGCCGAAGGCTCCAGCAAAGTCTACATCAACAGCCAGCCGGCCGTGCGCAGCAACGACCGCAGCACCTGCGAAGCCAAAGTCACCGACGACCATGCCGGCGGCGTCAAAGTATCCAACAACGTACGCATCGGTGGTGAGCCCATCGTCGTCCGTGAAATCAGAAGCGGCAAACATCCGGTTGCCCTAGCGGCTAGCATTTTTACAATACTCCTCAACCCTAAAAAAATTTGTAACAAATTTTTTTGCTTTGCCACTACCTCTGTTGCCGTCGGCTATCTATCTTCTAAAATTACTGCAGCCACAAGGATCGGCCACCCCGTCCACCTCCCCACCGGC